>DATLEB010000103.1:0-9157 GCA_035525615.1 Kofleriaceae bacterium
GGGTTCGTGTTGCCGCCGCTCGTCATCTTCGTCGGGCTCACGCTCGGTGGGCGGAGCGCGCTCGTGACGTCGCTCGGTGCGTCGGCGATGGTGCTCGCGCTGATCGGCCTCGACCGCGGCGGCTACCTGCCGGCCGCGAGCACGACGACGACCATCACGCCGATCCGCGTGTGGCTCGTCGCCAGCGTGTCGCTGGTGATCACCGGGATCATGCTGCACGCCGCCCTGCGCATCATCCGCGAGTCGCGCGCGCGCGCCGCCGCCGAGGAGGCCACGCGTCGCTTGATGGAGGAGCGGCTCGTGCAGTCGCGGCGGCTCGAGACGGTCGGCCGCCTCGCCGCCGGCGTCGCGCACGACTTCAACAACGTGCTCACCGTCGTCTTCGCCGAGGTGTCGCGGCTCCAGCGCGGCGACGACAAGGCCAAGGCGTCGGCCGGCAACATCAAGGAGGCGGCCGAGCACGCGGCCGCGCTCACGCGCCAGCTCATGTCGTTCGGGCGCCAGCAGGTGCGCCGCCCCGAGCGGCTCGACCTCGCCATGGTGACGACACAGCTCGAGCGGCTGCTCGGCAAGTTCGTCGGCGACCACATCGAGTTCGCGATCGAGCCCGGCGACGGCGTGCCCGCGGTGCTCGCCGATCGCACCGAGATCGAGCAGGTGCTCCTCAACCTCGTCACCAACGCGCGCGACGCGATGCCCGACGGCGGCTCGCTCACGGTGCGGACCGGCGTGGCTCCGCCGGGCACCGGGCTCGGGCTCGCGACGGTTCAGGCGATCGCCGGCAACTCGCGGGGCGCCGTGCTCGTCGACAGCGAGCCCGGCCAGGGCGCCACGTTCACCGTGGTGCTGCCGCCGGAGTAGCGGACGGCGCGGCAGCCTCGACGCCGCGCACGCCGCGCGCCCACAGCTGCTTGCCGTCGCGATCGAACGCCGCGATCTCGTCGGCCAGCACCACGACGATGCCGGCCGGCGTCACCTGGAATCCGCGCGGGCGATCGCTCACGAAGATCGTCGCGAACGGCACGCCGTCGGCGACGCCGGCCACGACCCAGCGGCCCCATTCCTCCGAACGTCCGCGTCCCGGCTCGGCCGCCGTCACCGACGCGTACGCGCGGTCAGCGGACCAGAGCGGCTTGGCGCTCACGTCCAGATCGGCGGCGAGCGGCACGTCGGGGAGCGTCTCGCCGCCCCGGGTGCGACGCAGCGCGGCGACCTGGCCGATCGCGCCCGGCGCGATCACGATCTCCGCGGTCACGCCGTCGACGGTGACCGGCCCGCGCCCGGGCGGCTCCCACGGCGCCGCCTCCGGCCCGAGCGGTCCGAGCTCGATGACCGCGCACGTCGACGGATCGAGCAGGCCCCAGCCCGACGCCTCGGGGAGCACGGGCACGCCGGCGTCGTTGACCTCGTTCACGCCGGCCACCGGCTGCTTCGCCCGGGCGCGCCACTCGACGACGGGCCGCCCCTCGACGCTGGCCCGCGCGCGCACCTGGAACTCCTGTGTCTCGTCGGGCCACAGCTGCGCCCGCGCCCACGCCGCGATGCGCACCGGCTCGCAGCCGCTGGCCAGCTTGCCCTCCTGGCTCTCGACGAGCGCGAGGTCGAGGCGCTCGGTCGCGCCCTCGGAGTCGCGCTGCGCGAGGACGCCCAGCGGGGTGAGCAAGAGCGGGCGCGCTGCCTCGTAGCTGGTCCAGCGCTCCTTGCCGGTGGTCACGTCGATCGCGACGAGGTGCCCGTCGCTCGTCGACGCGTACACCGTGCGCCCGGCGCGATCCATGATCACGCCGGGCACGAGCTCGACCGACGGTGACGCCGCCGCGGCCGGCGCGACCCCGGGCTTGCGCGGGACCGTGACCTCTCCGCACGCCACCGCCGCCAGGAGCACGACCGCGGCCGTGGCTCGCACTAGTGAACCTCGAGAAGCTCCACCTCGAACAGGAGCGTCGCGTTCGGCGGGATCACCCCGCCGGCGCCACGCGCGCCGTAGCCGAGCGCGGGCGGGATGAGGAGCGTGCGCGCGCCGCCGATCTTCATCGAGGCCACGCCCTCGTCCCAGCCCCCGATGACGCGACCCTGCCCGAGGGGAAACGAGAACGGCTTGCCGCGGTCGAGGGAGCTGTCGAACTTCGCGCCCTTGGCGCCGTTGACCCAGAGCCAGCCCGTGTAGTGCATGACGCAGGTCTGGCCGGACTGCGGCTGCGCGCCGGTCCCGGGGCGAGTGTCCTCGTACGAAAGTCCGCTAGGGGTCGTCGTCATCGGCATGCAGGCATCCTAGCCAAGAATCACAGGCGCCGACCACGGTCGGCGAACCTTCGGTCCAGCTGTCACCCCAGGTCACGGGGTTTGCCTTGTATGTGACTTGCGATCCAGGCAAGAGTCCGACCTATGCGGTCGACCCTCCCTTCGATCATCGTCGTCGCGTTTTCCCTCGTTTGCGGGGTCGCCGCCTGCGGCCCCACCGGCCCATCGGGTGGTGACAACGCGGACTGCCCCGACAAGAACATCTCGAACGACGTCATGAACTGCGGCGCGTGCAATCACGTGTGCGGCGTCGGCGAGCTGTGTATCCAGGGAGAGTGCGACGGGACGTGTGACCCGGGCGAGACGCTCGAGTGTTACGACGGCAACCCGGTCACCGACGGCGTCGGTCCCTGCCACGGCGGCATGCGCATGTGCTTGCCGTCGGGTCAGTGGAGCCAGTGCCTCGGCCAGATCCTGCCGTCGCAGGAAGTCTGCGGCAACGGCATCGACGAGAACTGCACCGGCACCGCCGACGAGAACACCGACTCCGACATGGACGGCTTCACGACCTGCGACGGCGACTGCTGCGACTCGGTCGAGTGCGCGCAGCCGGCGCTCGTGAACCCGGGCGCGTTCGACGCCGCGGGCAACACGCTCGACGACGACTGCGACGGCATGGTCGACAACACGGTCGCGACCTGCGACATGGGCCTGGTGTCGGGCTCGCCCAACGCGGCCGACTACGCCAAGGCGATGGACATCTGCAACACGGCCACCGAGGCGTCGCGTCGCTGGGGCCTCGTCGAGGCGAAGTTCAGCATGGCGAACGGCACGGGCAACCCGGCACCCGAGGCGCGATCGATCCGTCCCATCTTCGGCTCCGCGCTGATGCCGCAGGCCGGCGCGAGCATGACGCTCCTGTCGAGCGGCAACGCCGCGTCGCCGGGCCAGACCAACCCGCCGCACGTCGACTTCACGTACTCGTCGGAGCACGACCTCTCGTCCCCGTTCCCGACCGACTGGCTGCAGGCGCAGTCGCCGCCGGGCTCGCTGCCCAACGCGATGGGCTGCCCCGAGATCAACGGCGGAACCGCGGCCGAGGATCCCATCATGCTGACGCTGCGCATCCGCGCGCCGTCGAACGCCAAGTCGTTCAGCTTCTCGAGCAACTTCTACTCGGCCGAGTACCCGGAGTGGGTGTGCAGCCCGTACAACGACTTCTTCGTCGTGCTGCTCGACTCGACGTGGGCCGGCCAGCCCGCGAACCCCGTCGACAAGAACCTCGCCTTCTATCGCAACCCGGCCGGCACGATCTATCCGGTCGGCGTGAACCTCGCGCACGGCAACACCGGCCTGTTCACGCAGTGCGTGAACGGACGCACCGGCTGCCTGGGCACGGCGGGCACGATCTCGACGTGCATGACCACGTCGCAGCTCACGGGCACGGGCTTCGACACGTCATCGCCGGGCTCGTGCGACTCGAACAGCCTGTCGGGCGGCGGCACCGGCTGGCTGCAGACCAGCGGCAACGTGAAGGGCGGCGAGGTCATCACGCTGCGCATCGCCATCTGGGACACGAGCGATCAGCGCCTCGACTCGCTGGTCGTGCTCGACAACTTCCAGTGGTCGGTCGACACGTCCGACCCCGGCACCGTCATCGGCAAGAACACGCCGGTGAACCCGGCGATGGTCGAAGCCGCGCTCCTGCACTGACGGCCACGGCGCCGCTACGGCGCGCGCCGCTACGGCGCGACGACGACCGAGCCCGGGAAGGTGTGCGGACCGCAGTGGAAGCGGAACGTGCCCACGGACTCGAAGCGCACGCAGGTGTCGCCGTTGAACTCCGCGGTGAAGAGCCCGTCGTTCGAGATGGCGTTGTGGTCGACGGGCATCGTGAACTTCACGACGGTGTTCAGCGCGACCGTCGTGGTCGCGGGGCTGAACGCGAACCCGCTGGTCATGATCACGGGCGTGGTGACGCCGGCGCACGACACCTCGGACGCCATGAGCGGCGGGCCGTCGATGCCCGGGGCCGCATCGATGGCCGAGCCGCCGCCATCGTCGCCGCCGCAGCCCGCCACCAGAAAGACTCCGAAGATCGAGGAAAGCAAGGGCCTACGCATCGCGTGAGTATGCCGGATGTGCACGGTGTGCAGGTGGGATGTTGTCCTCCGCGCCGCGCTGCGTTGCCGCCATGCCGCAGTGCGTGATACCCATGAGAACAGGGGGTCTGCTCATGGCCGAGGCGCGCATCATCAAGCGATACGCCAATCGCAAGCTCTACGACACGCAGCACAGCCGTTACGTCACCCTCGACCAGATCTCGGAGATGATCCGCGCCGGTGACGACGTGAAGATCGTCGACAACAAGACCAAGGAGGACCTGACGTCGGTCACCTTGGCCCAGATCATCTTCGAGGAAGAGAAGAAGCAGCGCAGCTTCCTCCCGCTGACGGCGATGCGGAACATCATCCAGAACGGGGGCGAGTGGTTCGCCGAGGCGCAGCGACGGGTGTCGCGCGTCCTGCCGTTCAAGCGCGACGAGACCGGCGACGGTGCGACGGGAGAGGGCGAGGAAGAGCCGATGCCGCCGGACCACGACCTCGGGCTCCCCGACGACGATTCGACCTACGCCGGGGCGAAGAAGGGCGAGGGCCTCGCGCTCATGCGCGAGTTCCGCGAGTGGGTGACCGAGCAGCAGCACGCGCTCGAGGACTGGCAGAAGCGTGTCGACGGGCGCGTGCGCGGCGTCGTCGAGAACATCACGCCGTTCGGTACGCTCCACAAGGACGTGAAGACGCTGTCCGATCGGATCGCCGAGCTCGAGGCGAAGCTGCTCCAGCTGGCGGAAGACGAGCGCAAGCTCGACAAGGAGTAGGGCCGCGGACGTCAGCGGCGCGAGGCGAGGGCGGCGTCGACGAGCTCTTGCTGATACGTGGCGAGCGCGCGGGCGTACCGGCCGAAGCCGTCGGGGCGCGCGGCCGCGGCGAGCGCGGCCTCCAGCATGGTGGCCAGCGCGAGCGCGGGCTGCCCCGTCGAGTGGAGGGCCAGGGCGAGGAACGCGCGCAGCGACGGATCGTCGGGGAACTCGGCGGTCGCCTCGGCGAGGCGCGCCACCGCGTCCTCGGCGCGGCCGACGTTGCGGAGCGTGGAGCCGAAGCCGACCAGGAAGCCGGGGCGCTCTGCGGCGGGGACGCCGAGGCTCCACGCGCGCTCGTAGTGGTCGATGGCGTCGTGCTCGAGGCCGAACCGATCGCAGGCGTAGGCGGCGGCCATGGCGACGCGCACGTCCTGCGGGTAGTCGCGAGCCAGGGCGATGGCGCGGGCGTGCGCGCTCGGGTGGTCACCGGAGGCGCGCGACGCCTCGATCTCGAGCAGCTCCGATTCGATGGACATGGCGCGGGCACTCTAGCGCCGGCCGGGGATTCCGGACATCGGTGTCGTGGGCAGCGACGCGTGGGCGTGGCAGGACGCGGACTTGCGCTGGCGCGCGGGGTGCACTTGGGTCGGGCCGTGCAGCGGATGATCTTGTGCCTGACGGCGGCGGCGGCGGCGACGGCCGCGCTCGGCGGGTGTCTCGAGGCCGAGGACGACCTCGTCCAGTTCGCCGAGGACTTCGAGCACGGGCTCGACCTGTGGGGGCGCACCGGCGAGACCGCCATCGTCACCACCAACCATCCGGGCGAGCACGCGGTGTGGCTCGCCCCGGGCGGCAGCATCTCGCACGCGCTCCAGATCGTTCGCACCATCGACACCGACGACAACCCGTACGGTGAAGGCTTCACCGACGGCAACTGGATCGAGTACTCCGGCGACTGCCGCGGGCGGCCGGCGCTCACGCTCGAGCCGGCGACGAATCCGCCCGGCCGCGACGTCGTGGTGCGCCTCGTGATCGAGGGGCCGACGGCGCCCGACTTCTTCCGCTCGAAGCACATGTTCCCCGCGCTGCCCGCGTTCGTGCCGCAGCCCGATCCCGACGACCCGTGGAACCCGCAGCAGGTCGACGTGCGCTTCACGTCGCTGGTCGTCGCCGCGTCGGCGCCGTGCCACGTCGACAACCTGCGCGTGATGGTCTCGGGAGGCACCCTTGGCTACTAGAGCGCCCGTCATCGTCCTCGTCCTCGTGCCGGGCGTGCTCGCCGCGCTCGCCGCCGGCGCCGTCGCGCAGCCGGTGGATCCGTACGAGCCCGACCTCGCGCCGCCGATGTCGGTGACGCCGTCGGCCTGGGATCCGTACGCGCCGGCGCCGCCGCCCGTGTTGCACAAGCTGCACGTGTCGCTCGGCGTGGGCCTGCGCTTCACGGGCCTCGACCTGCACGACAACGCGAGCAAGATGCAGCTGCTCGACTACGGCTGGGCCGACGCGCGCTCGCCGGCCATGGGCTCGTTCTCGGGCGAGATCGAATATCTCCTCGCGCCCATCATCGACGTCGGCGTCGCGTTCTCGACGGCGCGCTCCGAGCACGCGGTCGGGATCGATTTCGAAGACCGCGTGCGCACCGGCGCGACCAGCTTCTCGGCCGTCGCGAAGCTGCACTGGTCGCTGCAGCGCCCGTTCATCCCCGAGCCGCGCGTCGACGTCGGCCTGGTCCGCCGCACCGTCGAGGTCCACGCCGTCGAGGACAGCGACACGCTGCCTTTTTTGCGCGCCGGCTTCGACTGGCGCCTCGGCACGCGCCGCGGCGGCGTGCAGCTCAGCGCCGGCTACATGATCACCGGGCGCGCGCCTTCGGGGCAGCTCGACCCGGCGGTCGGCGGGCTGGACGTGGGGCTTTCGCCTTACTTTCGGTTCTAGCCGGCGTCTTGGCCGGCTTCACGACCTTCGCCGGCTTGGCAGGCTTCTGGGCCATCGCCACGATGGTGTCGTAGTCCTTCTTCGTCACCGGCTGGACGCTCAGTCGCATCCCGCGCCGCAGCACCAGCATGTCGGCGAGCCTGGGATTCCCGCGCAGCTCCTCGAGCGCGACCAGCCGCGGCAGCGTCTCGATGTACGCGACCTCGACGCAGATCCAGCGCGGCTCCTCGCGCTTCGCGCCCGGGTCGTAGTACGGGCTCGCCGGCTCGAACTGCGTCTCGTCGACGACGCCGGTGCGCGAGATGCGCGCCAGCCCGGCCACGCCCGGCGGCTCGCAGCTCGAGTGATAGAAGAGGACGAGGTCGCCCTCCTTCATCTCGTCGCGCATCCAGTTGCGCGCCGTGTAGTTGCGCACTCCCGTCCAGGGCTCGGTCCCGACCCGCGCCAGGTCGTGGATCCCGAAGGTGTCGGGCTCGGTCTTCATCAGCCAGTAGCCGGCGGCCATCGCGCGCAACCCTACTACGGCGATATCCTCGCGGCGTGCCCGTGGCCACCATCGAGATCGGCGCCGACGTCGGCCTGTGCTGGACGCTGCTCGCCGATCCGCGCCTCGTGCCCGAGTGGGTCGCCGTGGTCGCGCAGGTCGACGTCGTCGAGAGCGACGCGGCCGGACGCCCGACGCGCGTGAGCTTCGTCGGGATGCCGTCGACCGGCAGCCTCGAGTACCAGATCGACTACCGCTACGACGACGCCGAGCGCCGCATCTCGTGGACCACCGCCGGCGCGCTCGAGCGCGAGCCCGAGCGCCAGATCATCGGCGAGGCGCGCCTCGAGGATCTCGGCGGCGGCCGCTGCCGCCTGCACTACGCGATGGCCACCAAGCTTGGCCGCTCGCTGCCGCAGTGGGCACACGCCACCCTCGCCGACGACAACGCCGAGAAGGTGGCGCGCGCGTTCCAGGCCTTCGCCGAACGCCACGTGACGTAGCGCGAGCGCGCTACTTGGTCGGGAAGCCGCGCCGCTTGAGGAGCGCGCGCACGTCGGGGTCACGACCGCGGAACTGGCGGTACGCCTCGGCGCGATCGGTGTTGTTGCCGGGCGCGAGGATGTAGTTCTTCATGCCCGCCGCCAGCTTCTTGTCGAACACGTCGCCGGCCTCCTTGAAGGCCTCGATCGCGTCGGCGGCCATGACGTCGCTCCACATGTAGCTGTAGTAGCCGGCCGAGTAGCTGTCGCTCGTGAAGAGGTGCGTGAACTGCGGCAGGCGATGCCGCATCGGCACCTCCTTGGGCGCGCCGATCTTCTCGAGCGTCTCGCGCTCGAACGCGTCGGGGTCGACCACGCCGTCGGGGTTGGTGTGCAGCTGCATGTCGACGATCGCCGACGACAGGTACTCGGTCGTGGTGTAGCCCTGATTGAACTTGCTCGACTTCTCGATCTTGTCGAGGAGCGACTTGGGCATCGCCTTGCCGGTCTTGTAGTGGCGCGCGAACTTGTCGAGCACCGGGCGCGACAGCACCCACATCTCGTGGACCTGCGACGGGAACTCGACGTAGTCGCGCGGCGTGGTCGAGAGGCCGGGATAGTTCACGTCGGAGACGAGGTAGTGGATCGCGTGGCCGAACTCGTGGAAGAGCGTCTCGGCGTCGTCGAGCGAGATCAACACCGGCTCGCCGGGCGCGGCCTTCACGAAGTTGTTGTTGTTCGACGCGATGGTGTGGAACGTCGTGCCGGTGAACGTCTCGTGACCGCGGTAGTCGGTCATCCACGCGCCCGAGCGCTTGCCGGCGCGCGCGAAGTAGTCGCCGTAGAACAGGCCGACGTGGGCGCCGTCCTTGCCGGTGACGCGCCACACCCGCACGTCGGGATGGAACCCCGACACCTTGCCGGTGATCTCCTCGAACTTCAGGCCGTAGAGCTGCTCGGCCATCCAGAACGAGCCGGCGATCATGTTGTTCAGCTCGAAGTACGGCTTGAGCTCGTCCTGGTCGAGGTCGTACTTCGCCTTGCGCACCTTCTCGGCGTAGTAGAGGTAGTCCCAGGGCTCGAGCGTCGTGAGCTTGTCCTTCGACCGCTTCGCGACCGCCTTCATGTCGGCGACCTCCTCGGCGACGCGCTTCA
>DATLEB010000118.1:0-16411 GCA_035525615.1 Kofleriaceae bacterium
GTCTCGACCGCGCGGTCGAAGGCCGCCGCGACCTCGGGCGCGATCCCGAGGCCGGGCGTGATCCCGCGCCGCAGGTAGCGCGCCGGGATGCCGACCCGCAACCCGCGCGGCGCCGTCGCGATCTCATTGGCGACCGGGACCGGGCTCGGCAGGCTTGCCGGGTCGCGGCGATCGTGCCCGCTCAGCGCGTCGAGTAGCACCGCGGCGTCGCGCACCGACCGGGTGAATGGACCGGCGTGGTCCAGCGACCACGCCGCCGGGACCATGCCATACCGGCTGATGCGCCCGTAGGTCGGCTTCAACCCGACCACGCCGCAGAACGCGGCCGGCTGCCGGATCGATCCGCCGGTGTCGGTGCCGAGCGTCGCCGCCGCGAGCCCCGCGGCCACCGCCGCCGCGCTGCCGCCCGAGCTCCCGCCCGGCACGCGCGCCGTGTCCCACGGGTTGCGGCACGCCTTGTACGCCGCGTTCTCGTTGGAGCTGCCCATCGCGAACTCGTCGCAGTTGAGCTTGCCCAGGATGACGGCGCCGGCGGCGCGCAGCCGGGCGACCGCGGTCGCGTCGTACGGCGGCGTCCACCCGTCGAGGATCTTCGAGCCCGCCGTCGTCACCAGCCCCTGCGTGACGATCACGTCCTTGATCCCCACGGGCACGCCGGCGAGCGGTCCCGGATCGTTTCCCGCCGCGATCTGCGCGTCGATCTCGTCGGCACGCGCCCGCGCGCCCGCGTGATCGACGACCAGGTACGACCCGATCTCACCGTCGTGCGCGTCGATGCGCGCCAGGAACGCGTCGGTCACCGCGCGCGCGCTCAGCTCCTTCGCGCGTACCCGGCGCGCGATCTCGACCACACCCGCAAACGCCAGCTCACTGCTCACGTCGCGGCCTTAATGATCGCCGGCACCTCGAAACATCCGTCGCGCGCCACCGGCGCATCGCCGAGCGCCACGTCCTGCTCGAGCGACGGCAACACCGCGTCCGCGCGCAGCCGCAGCGTCGTGGGCACCGCGTGCGTCATGGGCTCGACGCCGGTCGTGTCCACCTCGCGCAACGCTGCCACGTGATCGAGGATCGCCGCCAGCTCGCCGCGCAGCGACTCCAGCTCACTCTCGGTCATTGCGAGTCGCGCCAGCTGCGCGATCTCCGCAACCTCATCCCGCGTCAGTGCCATGAATCCGTCTCGGAATCAGGCGGCCGGGAGAGGCTGCGGCGAGAGCTCGGTACGGCCGCCCATGCGAGCGGCCAGCTCCGCGCCGGCGCGCAGATGATCGTCGGCGACCTTGGCCGCCTTCTCGGCGTCCTTGGCCGTGATCGCCTCGATGAGCGCACGATGGTGCGCGCGCACCACCTCGGGCGTCGCCGTCAGGTTCGAGAGCAGCGGCATGTAGCTCC
This sequence comes from Kofleriaceae bacterium, assembly GCA_035525615.1. Lineage (GTDB taxonomy): Bacteria > Myxococcota_A > Polyangia > Haliangiales > Haliangiaceae > UBA2376. The sequence goes on from DATLEB010000118.1 coordinate 1,393, forward strand.
GCACGCCCTCGCGCACGGTGTTGATGAGCAGGCCCATCACCGCGTTGCCGGCGATCTGCGTCAGCGCGACGTAGAACTCGAAGTCGGTCTCGAACACCTCGAGCGGGCTCGTCGCAGCGTCGGCCTTGTCGGCGAGCGCGGTCAGCTTCTGCGCACCATCGGCCGGGCAGCGGAACGCCGCGAGGCGGGCGATCTCGCGACCGAAGATGCGCCGCAGCTCGAGCATGTCGCGGATCAGCTCGGGATGATTGCGTCCCGCGAGCGGGAGCAGGTGCTGCACCAGCTCGATTCCGCCGGTCTCCATGAAGTTGGTGACCCTCGTGCCGTCACCCTGTCGAATGCGCACGAGCCCGAGGTGCTCGAGCTTCTTGAGCGCTTCTCGTAGCGAGGCGCGGTTCACACCGAGTCGCTTCGAGAGGTCGCGCTCGGGAGGCAGCTTGGAGCCGGGCGGATACTGCCCCGTGAGGATCAGCGAGCGGAGTTGCTCGACGATCTCCTCGGCCACGCGCTGCTTTTCGACCGGCTTGAGCATCGACACGGGCACAGGTTAGCTCGTCGGACCGTCGGCCGGAAGCCTCACGGACGGCCTTGTGCTCCGTGTAGGACACGAGGTTCCGTGTGGTCCGGCCGCCCGGGCGCTCTCGCTTGTGGCCTGGGATGGCCGCATGATAGGGCTTCTTCGATGGCCCGACCCGAGCTCACGCCGCCTGCCGGGGCGGCCGCTGCGATCACGATCGCCGTGGTCGGGTCCGAGCAAGGACCCTACGCGATGTTCGACGTGGTCACGGTGACCACGTCGGGCGCGACGCTGCGCGGGCCGCTGCTGCTGGAGCTCGGTGAACGCCTGACGCTGCGGGTCTCGCGCGGCGACAAGTCGGTCGACGTGCCGGCGCGCATCGGCGGCGTGAAGCGCGGAGACGGCCACGCGGAGCCCACCACCGATGTGGTCTTCGACGACGGGAACGCGTCGCGCCTCTCGCCGATCGTCGGCTGACCGAGCGCTGACCGAGCGCTGACCGGGCGCTGATCGAGGCCGCTACGGCTTCTTGAGCCGCGAGAACAGGCCGCCCTTGGTGTCGGGCGGCTTCGACGGACGCGCGGCCTGGACCGCGCGCAGCTCGGCGGTGGCCTCGGTGTGATTGGGCGCGAGCTCGAGCGCGCGCATCAGGTGCTTCTCGGCCTCGGCGAGGTTGTTCTCCATGCGCGCGATGCGGCCGAGATAGAGGTGCGGCATCGGGTTCTTCTTGTTGCGATCGATCGCCGCGAGCAGATGACCGCGCGACGACGGGACCACCGCGGTCTTGTTGGGCGCGGCGACGTACAGCGCCCACCCCAGCATCGCGTGATGGTCGCTCTCCTCGGGGTTGAGCTCGAGCGCCTTCTGGAACTCGCGCACGGCGATCTCGAGCTGCTGGCGACGGAGCGCCATCTCGCCCAGGCGGAAGCGCTCCTCGGCGTCGAGGGCCTTGCGCACCGCGGCCTCGGTCGCGGCCTCACGCGCCTTCACCGCGACCTCGCCGCCCGCCTTCTGGATCTGCGTGTACGCGTGGCGCCGGTCGGGGTCGGTGAGCGTCGTGAACGCCTCGTTCATCTTCGCGAAGAGGCGCTGCGCGTCCTTCTTCTCGTCGGCGATCCCGGCGGCCTCGAGGCGATCGGGATGCAGGTTGCGGGCGAGCGCGAAGTAGCGCTGGCGGATCTCCTCGGGAGACGCGTCCATCGCGACATCGAGGAGCTTGAAGTGATCGGCGCCGCCGTTGAGGAGCGCGAGGCGATCGTTCACGAGCGTGCGGATCTGGTCGGCGTTCGCGGCGGCGCGGCGCACGGCGCGGACCGGGGGCTTCGTGGGTACGGGCACCGGCGCGGGCACGGGCCTGGCGACCACCGGCGCGGGCACGGGCTTCGAGCCTTCCTTGGCGACCGGCTTCGGAATCGCCGGCGTGACCGGTTTCACCGCCGGCGGCGTGACCGGCTTCGGGGCCGCCGGCGCGGGCGGCCTCGCCGAGACCAGGGCCTTGGCCTCGCCGGTGAGGAGCAGCGCGAGCGCCATCGACGTCGCGATCTGCGCGTCGAGCTCGGGCGGCACCGGCGCGATCGGCAGCGCGCCGATCGACAGCCGCTCGAGGACGATCGTCTCCTGCGACCCGAACCCGAACCCGGTGATGTCGGGGTCCTCGCGCAGCACGAACATGTCGCCCAGCGTCGCGAGCTCGCGCGCGATGCGCTCGATGGTGAGGTGCGTGCGGATGCCGTTGTAGAGCACCCAGCGCGCGTCGACCGGCGCGACGTTGCCCCAGTACGGAAGCTCGTCGAGCACCGTGAACTCGCCGGCATCGGGCGACAGCGCCCGCGATGCGCGCGCCCCCGCGATCCGCCGCACCAGCCGGCCGATCAGCTCGGTCGAGAGCCGCGCGACCTGCGAGACCACGTCGACCTCGTCGTGCCCCGGCGTGCTCGCGAGGAGGCGCGCCACCTCACCCGCCTGCGTCGAGCTCAGCACGCCGAGCGTCACCGCGATCTTCGCGGCGCTGTCGGCGGGGTGCGGGCTGCGCGCGCCGACGATGGCGCCGCCCTCCCACGCCACGCGGAACTCGCGCCCGCCCGCCGCGACGACCATCTCGCCGGTGAACGCGCGGCCCGCCAGCGCCGCGAACAGACGCGGCGCCGAGTACTCGGAGAGGGATCCCTGCGAGACGATCGCCACGAGCCTACCGACGCCGCCGCCTGCGCTGCTGTTCGTTGTAGACGCGGCTGCCCACGAAGAGGAGCGCCGCCACCGCGAGCGTACCCACGACCAGGCCCAGGACCGTCTCGTTCCCGTCCACGTACGACCACCACTGGGCGCTGGCCAGGCTCGCCATTTCTCGTAGAGCGTAGCGCACCTGATTTCGCGACACCACGGGCCTGGTGATAAGCTCGGCCCCAGTGAGCTCGTCCTTTCCCCTCGACGACAAGCGCGTGCGCTTCTCCGGGGCAACCAACATCGGGCGTAAACGCGAGCACAACGAGGACTCGATCTCGTTGCCCCAGACGCTCCGCCTCGCCATCGTCGCCGACGGCATGGGCGGCCACGCGTCGGGCGACGTGGCGAGCCGGCTCGCGGTCGACACCGTGACCGAATACTTCCAGGCCACGACCGACCAGCAGACGCTGACCTGGCCGTACAAGGTCGAGTCCGAGGAGCGCTCCGAGATCAACCGCATGACGCAGGCGGTGATGCTCGCCAACATGAACATCTGGGAGCGGACGCAGAAGGACGGCCACTCGCGGATGGGCACGACCATCGTTGCGCTCTACTTCCTCGACGACAAGGTCATCATCGGGCACGTCGGCGACAGCCGCTGCTACCGCATGCGCGAGGGCGAGCTGGTCCAGCTCACCGAGGATCACTCGCTCATCAACGACTACATCAAGATGAAGCGCATGACGGCCGAGGAGGCGGAGAACTGGCCCCACAAGAACGTGGTCGTGCGCGCGCTCGGGATGAAGGAGACGGTGGCCGTCGACATCTACGCCGAGAAGCCGGTGGCCGGCGACTGCTACATCCTCTGCTCCGACGGGCTGTCGGGCATGATCACCGACGACCAGCTCGCGGGCGCGCTCGGCGCCGAGCGCGATCTCGATCGCTGCGTCGAGAAGCTGATCGACATGGCCAACGACAACGGCGGCGTCGACAACATCTCGGTGGTCCTGGCGCGCGTCGAGAGCGCGTCATGAAACGTGCGTGGGTCGTGGTGCTGGCGCTGGCCGCGACGACCGGTTGCAAGGCGAAGAAGAAGGGCGGCGACGAGCGGAGTGGGAGCGCGGCGGCGCGCAAGGATCTGATGACGCCCGCCGAGAAGCAGCGCGGCGAGGACGCCTGCAACACCTACGTGAAGCAGCTCTGCGACTGCGCGGCGGCGAAGCCCGAGGACGTCGCGCTGAAGGAGCGCTGCGAGCTCAAGCACGCCAAGCCGGAGGCGCTGCAGCTGCTCCTCGGCGTCATCGAAGACCCGAAGTCGTCCGAGGACTCGCTGCTGCGCGCGCACGTCGAGGCGCGCAAGCTCATCGCCAAGTGCATCGAGGAGACGGTGCAGCTGCCGTCACTCGGCTGCCGCTGAGACGCCCGACCCGTTCGCGACGCGCGACGGCGGCAGCGTGATCTCGGCCCACATCGGCAGGTGGTCGCTCGCGCGCACGCGATGCTCGACCTCGTACGCGCCGACGCCGAGGCCGCGCGTGAAGATGTGGTCGAGGCGCATCGACAGGTACTGGTGCGTCGGCCCCGACTTCGACACCGGCGTGCTGAAGCCGCGCGACCGCACGAAGCGCTCGAGCTTGTCGTCGTGCGTACCGGCAGGCACGGGGACGACGTGACCGACCCACGTGAACGGGCTGGTGTTCATGTCACCGGCGACGATCGCCGGGCCGTCCCAGCGCGCGGCCGCGTCCATCACCGGCTCGAGCTGGTGCACGCGCTGCGACGCCGTGAGCCGGTTGTCGAGGTGCACCGAGAAGATGCGCACCGGCGTGCCGGCGACGTCGATGGTCGCGGCGAGCGCGACGCGGCGCCCGGCGTTGAAGCGGACGTTGTAGTACGGCAGCTCGATCGCCTGGAGATCGGCGAGCGGATGGCGACTGAGGATCGCGACGCCGAGGCTGCCGCCCTTCAGGCCGTGACCCGGCGCGTACGCGCAGTTCCAGCCCTCGTGCCGTGCGAGCGCGCAGGCGCTGGAGTCGGCGTCGCGCGGCTGGATGACCTCCTGGAGGAAGATCACGTCGGCGCCGGCGAGATCCTTGTCGGCAGCGAGCGCCTGGCCGAGGCGCGCGTCGTCGATGTGATGGATGTTGTACGTGACGACGCGCAGCGGCGCGCCTGGCGCGACCTCGGCTGGCGCGCCGTCCGCGACCGGCGAGACCGGCGCCACGACCGACGACACCGCGAGGCTGGCAGGGTCGGGATGACGGCATCCTGGCGTCGCGGCAGCGGCGGCGACGAGGAGCCCGGTGGTGACGAACGCGAGCGCGCGATAGGCCATGGGAGCGCCCTCCTGCATGGCGCGTTCCCACGATAGTGCGCATCGAACGCGGCGCAACTCCGCGGCGCGAAACCCCGTCCGATCGGCTAGCCGTGTTGGACGTCTGTCACTGACGCATGCCGATGGTGAACAGCAGGTCGATGTCGTACGCCGAGTACTCGAGGTCGGCGTCCTCGTCGTTCCCGGGATCGTCGTCGTCGAAGTGGAAGGCCATCGGCACGCCGATCTGCCCGCCGATGTAGAGGTTTCCGACGGGGACGGTGAAGCCGCCGCCGACCTCGGCCGCGATGCCCGGATCCGTCTCGCTGCGCTCGAACTCGACCCCGAATACCTCGCCCGACGCCGTGTAGTGGAAGATGTCGACACCGCCGCCCGCGCGGAAGAACACCGTCGCGTTGCCGGCCTTGACGCGGTGACGCGCGCCGATCAGCACGCGGAAGCGCTGCGCGCCGAAGTCGCCCGGCAGATCGTCGAGCGTGGAGTCGGCGTTGACCAGCGTGATGTCGCCGGCGAGCTCGAGCGCGGTGGGTCCGCCACCGCCGCCGGCGCGTACGCCGAGCTTCGTGCTCTCGTCGGAGAAGTTGTCCCAGTCGTCATCCCCGAACGGGATGGACAGTCCGGCGACGCCTTCGAAGTATCCATCCGCGGCGGCGGTGCCCGCGGTGGCCATCGTCGCGATCAGCGAGATCGCCGGGACGAAACGTGAGCTCTTGATCGTTGCCCGCATGATGGGCGCAGCCTAACACCCTAGTCGGGGCGAACCGACATCACGCCAGCAGCAGTGACGATCGCGTCACGTACCTCGCCTGTAACGCGTGCGTCGGCCCACACCACGGCGCGTTCAATGTGCGAATGCGCCTCGACGGTCGCGCCGGTTCCGACCACGGCGTACGGACCCACCACGGCACCGTCGCCGATCGATGCGCCCGGACCGATGCGCACCGGCTCGCGGATGATCGCGGTCTTCGCGACGTCGGCGGCCTGATCGATCCCGCGCAGCTCGTCGGGCGGCGCCGTGAGCGGCACGCCGTCCAGCATGGCCCAGTTGCTCGCGAGGTAGCGCGCCGGCGTCGAGTGCTCCGCGAAGTAACCGTCGCGCTGCTCGAACGCCGCGAGCGGCTGGCCCTCGCGCAGCCACGGCAGGTAACCCTGGCGGATCATGCAGGCCTCGCCGTCGGGCAGCCGCGCGACGACGCTCGGTCGCGTGACGTGCACGCCGCAGAACATGTGCGAGCCGCGGGCGAGGATGTCGTGGATGCGCAGCTTCCCGTCGGGGCCGCTGGCGCGCACGTCGACGGCGCCCCACGCCTCGGCGTCGGGCACGGGACGCACCACCATCATGCCGTTCACGCCCGCGTCGGCGCTGTACGCGGCGAGCAGCGCGCGCAGATCGACGTCGAAGATGAGCTTGCCGTTCATCGACACGAACGGCTCGTCGCGCCCGTCGGGATCGAGCAGGTGCAGCGCGTGCTTCAGGCCGCCACCCGTGCCGAGGATCTGCTCCTCGTGGATGTACGAGACCCGCGCGCCGAGCCGCGAGCCGTCGCCGACGTCGGCGCGGATCACGTCGCCGCGGTGATGCGTGTTGATGACGATGTCGCGGATCCCGTGCGCGACGAGGTGGGCGATGCCGTAGCGCAGGATCGGCACGTCGCACACCGGCAGCATGGGCTTGGGACGCTCGTCCGACAGCGCGCCGAGGCGCGTGCCGAAGCCGGCGCAGAGGAGCATGGCGCGGGTCACAGCGGCGGGATCGTAGCGCGCTTGAACGGGCTGTCCTTGGTCATGACCGCAAACTTGCGCTCGCCGATCACGCCGACCGCCTTCTCGTAGAACTCGCGCGGGCCGACCCAGGCGATCTCGGCGGTGTCGTGCGCGGCGGCGATGTCGACCAGGCACGCCACGAGCAGCGCCTCGCCGAGCCCGTTGCCGCGATGCTCGGGCCACGTGCCGGCGGGGCCGAACCAGCCCAGCCCCTGGTTGTTGCCGTCGTGCGCCGCGAACGCCGCCGGGCGGCCGTCCTTCCACGCGACGTGCACGCCGGGCGGCTCGCCGCACAGCGCGCGCTCGATCTCGAACGGCCACGCGCCGCCGAAGCCCATGGAGATCGCCGCCGAGAGCTGCTCGCGGTCGGCGGCGGTGCCGCGCCGGATCTGGTACCCCGCCGCCGCGGCGCGGGTGGCGAGCTCGTCCGCGCGCTCCGCGTTGACCTTGGGGTTCTGCTTCACGTCGACGAGCAGGTTGATGTGCTGATCGCGGCAGACGTAGCCCTTGCGCTCGAGCCAGCGGATGGTCTCGGCGTTTGCGAGATCGATGCCGGGGGCGAGATAGTTGCCGGGCTCGTCGAGCAGACGCGCGCGGCGCGAGGCGTTGTTCCAGATCTGCCCCTCGCACGCCTTGAGCAGCTGTCCGCCGATGCCTTCGCCGCGCGCGGCGGGATGGACGGCGAGCACGCGGATGCGATCGACACACGTGGCGGCGACGCCGATGAGGATGCCGCCCTTGCGCGCGCCGATCGCCTGCGGGACGCCGCGCGGCGACGCACCGAACAGCTTCTCCTCGGCGACGAGCGACGCCTTGTCGTGCGCGCACGCCGCGTGGAGGACATCGCAGGCCGCCGCCAGATCGGTCGGCTCCAGCGCAACCAGCGTCGCCCCCATGGGCCGAAGCTACCACCGCGGTTCAGGGCGGTGTACGGGAATCGCGTAGCCACACGGGTGCTCCCGTGACGAGCGCGCGCGTCAGGACGCCACCGCCGCCGGCGAGCGCAGGAGCAGCAGGTACTCGACGTTCCCCGCCGGCCCCGTGATCGGCGACTCGACCGCGTCGCCGCAGACCTCGAAGCCGTTCTGGCGAGCCCAGCCGGCGACCTTGTCGATCGCGCCGCGCCGCGTCGCCTCGTCGCGCACGACGCCACCCTTGCCGACCTGCTCGCGCCCGACCTCGAACTGCGGCTTCACGAGCACGACGATGGGCTTGCCCGCCGGCGGCCGCAACAGCGTCGCGATGTGCGGCAGCACCAGCGTCAGCGAGATGAACGACACGTCGGTGACCGCGAGATCACACGGCTCGGGGACGAGCGCGGGATCGAGCGAGCGCACGTTCTCGCGCTCGAGCACGACCACGCGCGGATCCTGGCGCAGCTGCCACGCCAGCTGACCGTAGCCCACGTCGATCGCGTACACGCGCGCCGCGCCGCGCCGCAGCAGCACGTCGGTGAACCCGCCCGTCGACGCGCCGATGTCGAGCGCGACCTTGCCCGCCGGATCGATCCCGAAATGATCGAGGCCCTTCACCAGCTTGAGCGCGCCGCGCGAGACGTACGGATGATCCTCCTCGCGCAGCGCGACCTCGTCGCCGTCGAGGACGCCCTGCCCGGCCTTGGTCACGACCTCGCCGCGCACCGTCACCTTGCCGGCGAGGATGAGGCTCTGCGCCCGCGCCCGCGTCGGCGCGAGGCCGCGGTCGACCAGCACCTTGTCGAGACGTTCGCGCGCGGCCACTCGGAAGAGTTTACTCGGCCGTGCGCTCGCCGCGAACCAGGTGCTCGAGCGTCTCGCGCTCGCGGATGACCGTGTACGTGTCACCGTGCACCAGCACCTCGGCCGCGCGCGGGCGAGTGTTGTAGTTCGACGACATCGTGAAGCCGTAAGCGCCGGCAGCGCCGATCGCGAGCAACTCGCCGCGCGCCATGGGCGGCAGCGCGCGATCGCGCGCCAGGAAGTCGCCGGTCTCGCAGATCGGCCCGACGATGTCGGTCTTGCGCGGCGCGGCCTCGGACTTCGTCACCGGCGTCATCGGGTGATGGCTGCCGTAGAACGACGGGCGGATGAGATCGTTCATCGCGGCGTCGACGATGGTGAAGTGCTTCACCTCGTTGTCCTTGTTGTAGAGCACGCGGCCGAGCAGCACGCCCGCGGGCCCGACGATCGAGCGCCCCGGCTCGACGAGGAGCCGGATGGGGTGATCGCCGAGCATCGCCATGGCCTGCTTCACGGCCGCGCCGTATTCACCGTGCGAAGGCGGCGGGGCGTCGCCTTCCTTGCCGTAGTCGATGCCGAGGCCGCCGCCGATGTCGAGATCGGTGATCGTGATGCCCTCCTGCGCGAGCGACAGGATGAGATCACACAGGCGCTTGATGGCGTCGGAGAACGGCGACGTCTTGGTCAGCTGGCTGCCGATGTGGCAGTCGATGCCGCGCACGTCGAGGTTGGGCAGGCTCGCCGCGCGCCGGAACGCGTCGCGCGCCGCGGCCGCGGCGATGCCGAACTTGTTCTGCGTGAGCCCGGTCGAGATGTACGGGTGCGTCTGCGCGTCGACGTCGGGGTTCACGCGCAGCGCGACGCGGGCCTTCACGCCGGCCGCGCGCGCCACGCGATCGAGGACCTCGATCTCCTCGCTCGATTCGACGTTGAAGGCCTGGATGCCGGCGTCGAGCGCCGTGCGCATCTCCGCCTCGGTCTTGCCGACGCCCGAGAACACGACCTTGCCCGCGTCGCCGCCGGCCTTGAGCCAGCGGAAGAGCTCACCGCCCGAGACGATGTCGGCGCCGGCGCCGAGCCGCACCAGCACGTTCAGGATGCCGATCGACGAGTTGGCCTTGACGCTGTAGCAGATGAGGTGATCGATGCCGGCCAGCGCGCTGTCGTACGCCTTGTACGCGCCCTCGATCGCCTTGCGGCTGTAGACGTAGACCGGCGTGCCGACGGAATCGGCGATCGCGGCAAGCGACACACCCTCGCAGTGAAGCGTGTCACCGCGGTACTCGAACGCATTGAAGCCAGCGAGAGACATCACGATCCTCCAGAAACGACATCAGCCGAAACGACATCCGCCAGAACATCAGATAGCTCGAGCTCGGTCGCGAGTCGTTTCAGCTCGGCGACCACGCGCGCGCGCGCCGGCGCGCCGGGCAGGTCGCGGCGATCGACAGCCGCGAGGGGATCCAGCCAGCCATACACATCCTGATCGAAGCGCGCGTCGGCCGCGCGCAGCTCGTCGAGCGACAGCTCGGCCAGCTCGACGCCGCGATCGATCGCCGTGCGCACCAGGTGCCCCGCGACGTCGTGCGCGTCGCGGAACGCGGCGCCCTTCCCCACGAGGTAGTCGGCGAGCTCGGTGGCGACGAGGTGTCCCTCTCCGACGGCGCGCGCCAGCCGCGCGATGTCGAGCGTGAGGTCGGAGACCATGCCCGCCATCACCTCGACGCTCGCGGTCGCGGTCTCGACCGCGTCGTACAGCGGCTCCTGCGTCTCCTGCAGGTCCTTGTTGTAGGCCAGCGGCAGGCCCTTCACGACGGTGACGAGCGTGACCCACGCGCCGACGACGCGTCCGGTCTTGCCGCGCACCAGCTCGGCGAGATCCGGGTTCTTCTTCTGCGGCATGAGCGAGCTGCCCGAGCACCAGCGATCGCTGAGCCGCGCGAAGCGGAACTCCTGCGACAGCCACAGCACCAGCTCCTCGCCGAGCCGCGACAGGTGCACCTGGCAGAGCGCGCACGCCGCCACCAGCTCGATCGCGAAGTCGCGATCGCCGACGGCGTCGAGGCTGTTGCGCGTGATGCCCGCGAAGCCGAGCTCCTCGGCGACGCCGGCGCGATCGAGCGGAAACGTCGTCCCCGCCAGCGCGCCCGAGCCGAGCGGCGACACGTCGGCGCGCGCGATCGCGTCGAGGACGCGGCCCTCATCGCGCTCGAACATCTCGTGGTACGCGAGGAAGTGATGCGCGGCCCGCACCGGCTGCGCGCGCTGCAGGTGCGTGTAGCCCGGCATGAGCGTGTCGACGTGCGCGCCTGCCTTCCTGACGAGCGCGACCCGCAGCTCGCCGAGTCGCGCGACCAGGTTCTGCGCCGCCGTCTTCGCCCACAGCCGCAGATCGGTCGCGACCTGATCGTTCCGGCTGCGGCCGGTGTGCAGGCGGCGGCCCGCGTCACCGATCTTCTCGATGAGCCGCGCCTCGACGTTCATGTGCACGTCCTCGAGCGCGGGATCCCACGGCAGCTCGCCGCTCGCCAGCGCGTCGCGCACCTCGCCGAGGCCCTGGTCGATCGCGGCGGCGTCCTCGGCGGAGATGACGCCCTGGCGCGCAAGCATGCGCGCGTGCGCACGCGAGCCGGCCACGTCGGCGTCGAGCAAGCGGCGATCGAAGTCGACCGATGCGTTCATCCGCTGCGCGAGGGCGTCGAGCCCGCCTTCGAAGCGTCGGCCGCGTGCGCCCTTGGTACCGCTCATCGCGGCGCAGTATAAACACCGCCATCTGATTGGGGAGCTGAAGATGAGCGAGAGAGTCACGTTCACGTGACCGACGAGATCGACGACGACGACCTGCCGGGCGCGCGCTTCGAGCGCGCGAAGCGGTCGATCGGCCTGTTCGCGGGCCCCGTCGTCGCCGCGCTCGTCTACCTCATCACGCGCGATGGTCCGGCGCCGATGCTGGCCGCGCTCATGGCGCTCGCCGTCACGTGGTGGCTGTCCGAAGCGCTGCCCGCCGCCGGCGTCGCGCTGGCCATCGCCGCGCTCGCCGTGCTCGCCGGCGTCGCGACGCCCCGGCAGGCCTACGGCGCGTTCGGCAACCCGATCCTGTTCATGTTCGTCGGCGCCTTCTTCATCGCCGAGGCCATGAAGGTGCACGGGCTCGGCGCGCGCGCCGCGGCCGCCACCGTCGCGATGGCGCGCGGCCCGGTGTCGCTCCTCGTCGCGCTCTCCGGCACCACGTTCGTGCTGTCGACGATGATGTCGAACGCCGCCGCGACCGCGATCGTCCTGCCGATCGCGCTCGCCGCCACCGCCACCGCCGATCGTCGCTACCAGGCCGCGATGGTGCTCGCCGTCGCGTGGGGCGCCTCGATGGGCGGCCTCGGCACGCCGGTGGGCACGCCGCCCAACCTCATCGGCATCGGCGAGCTGCGCAAGCGCGGCCTCGACGTCAGCTTCGGCACGTGGATGCAGGTCGGCCTGCCGATCGGGCTCTCGATGCTCGCGGTCATGTGGGTCACGCTCGTCGGCGTGTTCGGTCTGCGGCGCGCGGACGTCACCGTCGTGCTGCCGGCGGGCACCGAGCGGCGCCCGTGGTCGCGCGGCGAGCAGGCCACGCTCGCCGCGATGCTCATCGCGCTCGTGGGCTGGACCGCGCCCAGCATCCTCGACGCCGTCGCGCCCGGCACGCGCGCCGCCGTGTGGGCCAAGGCGCACATGAGCGAGGAGACCGTGGCCATCGTCGCCGGATGCCTTCTCTTCGTGATGCCGGGCGGTGGCAAGCCCCGACGGCCCGCGCTCACGTGGACCGAGGCCACGCGCATCGACTGGGGCGTCATCCTCCTCTTCGGCGGCGGCATCCTGCTCGGCGACCTCGCCAAGGAGACCGGTCTCACCAGCGCGTGGGGCGCCGAGCTCGTCGACCTGACCGGCGCGCACTCGATGTGGGCGGTGGTCGCGCTGTGCACCGGCGTCGCCATCGTCCTCTCCGAGGCCACGAGCAACACCGCCACCTGCGTCCTGATGGCGCCGCTGGCCGCGAGCCTGGCGGTCGCGGCGGGGCACTCTCCGGTTCCGGCTGTACTCGGGGCCACGATCGGCTCGTCGTTCGGCTTCATGATGCCCATCTCGACGGCGCCGAACGCGATGGCCTACGGCACCGGGAAGGTCACGATGGGTCAGATGATGAGGGCCGGCATCATCTTCGACGTCATCGGCTTCGTGGTCGTGGTAGCAGGTCTGCGCCTGTTGTGCCCCCTGCTCGATCTCGCGTGATCGGCGCGGATCCGGTACGATTTCGTCAGTGTCCGGGGAGGCCGAACACCGCACGAAGGTCTTGCGGGTGGCTACGCGGTGTACGTCTCTCGATCAATTCGTGGAGGCGTTTGCGCGCTATTGCGAGAAGCGCACGCTCTTCGTCGCGAGCCTGACCACGCGCTCCCCGGGCAGCCAGAGCCCGTTCGTGATCCTGCTCTCCGACGGTGGGCAGGCGCTGCGCGGCACGTGCGAGGTGGTCGAGGCGTGGGCGACGCCGTCGGGGCCGTTCCGCCGGCCGGGCGTGCGCATCAAGTTCCTGCAGCTCGACGCGGCGAGCGAGGACGTCCTCAGGCGGCTGCACAAGTTCAAGCCGGCGCCGCCGGCCGCGCCGAAGCCGCCGGTCTTGCCGCCGCTGCCGCAGATGAAGACGATGATGGGCGTCGCGCGGACCCCGGCGCCGGGGACGCCGGTTGTCGGAGCGCCGAGCAACGTGCCGACGTCGGTCCCGACGTCGCTGCCGCCGCTTTCGCGCGGGACGATGCGCGTGCAGGCGGTCGTGCCGCCGCCAGCCATCTCGTCGCTGCCGCCGCTCGGGTCGACGGGCGCGGGCACGGGCGCGGGCCTGCCGGCGACCCCGCCGCCGTCGCCTGCGCTGACGCCGCCGATCGGAACGTCGACGGGGACGACGCGCATGGCCGGACTCGCGCGGCGCGATGCGACGCCGATTCCCGCGAAGGTCGCGGTGCCGCCGCTCGCGGTGCCGCCGGTCGCGGTGCCACCGGTCGCGGTGCCAGCCGCGGCGCCACCCGCGCCGCCGTCGAACGTGCCCGAGCCGGTGGACGCGCCGTACGAGGACTGGGACGAGCCAGTCGGTCCGTCGGTGCGTGCGCAGGTCGTGGCGCCGATCGAAGCCCCGGTCGCGGCGCCCGAGCTCGACGACGCCCTGACCGACGTGCAGGCGTCCGACGCCCTCCGGATGATCCGCGAGGCGGCGCCGACCGATCCGCCGCCGTTCGGAGCGCCGCCGCCGGGCTCGGAGGAACGCGCGCCGGGATCGCCGATCATCCTGCCGGCCAACCCGCTCGCCGAGATCACCGACGACTCGCTGCGCGGCTTCGTCGAGTGCACGCTCTACGAGGAGACCGGCAAGTTCTCGTTCGATGATCTGCTCGAGCGCGCCGGCACCGACAGCGACGACGAAGATCCGATCGCGGAGCCGCCGCCGCCGCCCGATCTGCTGCGCGCCAGCCTTCCGCCCGAGCTCGTCCCGATCCCGCGACGCGACGCGACACCACTACCAGGCGCGGCCACGGCCGCCGCGGGCGGGGCGCTGGCGGGCACGAACGGTTCGAACGGCGCCCCGATGAACCGCACGATGATCGGCCACGCGCCTGCCGTCGTACCGGGCGGTGCTGCGGTCGCACCGTCGATGCTCGGCCCGATTCCCGGCGGGAACGGCGCGGCGCCGGCCGCGGCGAACCCGATGTTCGGCGAGCTCGCCGGGCCGCCGGCTGCGACCTCTCCGCCGGTACCCGCGATGGGGCCGCCGCCCGCTGCAAGTCCGATGTTCGGCGATCTCGCCATACCGCCTCCCGCGGGAGACGGCGCGATGCCGCTCGCGATGGTCGGCCAGCCGCACGCGCACGCGATGCCGCCGCCGATGGTCGCGAGCAGCGCGTCCGACGACGGCGATCTGCTGCCGTCGCGTCGCACGCCGCTCTTCATCGCCATCGGCGTGGCCGCGGCGGTGCTCGTCGCCGTGCTCGTCGTCGTCCTCTCGGGCGGCGGCGACAAGGAGGTTAAGCCCGCCGACAAGCAGGTCGCGAAGACCGCCGTCGTCGACGCGGGCGTCGCGAGCGCGACCGGCTCCGGCAAGGCCACCGCCGCGCTCGAGACCGGCTCCGGCAAGGCCACCGCCGCGATCGAGACTGGCTCCGGCAGCGCATCGGGATCCGGATCCGAAACCGAAACCGAAACCGAAACCGAAACCGGATCCGAAACCGAAACCGGATCCGGATCCGGAACGGGATCCAGCCCCGGCTCCACCACCGACAACTCCGGCTCCGCCACCGACAACTCCGCCGAGCTCACCGCCGCCGATCGCCTCCCGCCTCCCGTCGGCGACTGCTCGGCAAACATCGTCACTACCCCCGCCGGCGCGCTCGTCCGCGCCAACGGCCGCTACTACGGCGAGACGCCGCTCCAGGCGGCGCTACCGTGCGGCCGCGTCACCATCTCCCTTGCCTACCGCCGCTACGCCACCGTCGAGAAGAC
>DATLEB010000085.1:0-36483 GCA_035525615.1 Kofleriaceae bacterium
GAGCTCGAACGATGCCTGCACCGGGACGATCGCGCCGTCCTCGAGCGTGCCCACCGCGCCGGTGGCCCCGATGCCGGTCCCGATCGCGATCACGCTGGTCTTGCCGAACCGGGCGGCGATCCCGAGCGGATAAAACGCGACGTCGTACGCGAAGCCGCGCTCGCCGATCGTGCTCCCCGCGAACAGATCGAGCCCGAGGTGATAGCCGATCGTCGCGCCGGCGCCGATGAACCCGCCCATTCGCACGCCGGCGAGCACCAGCTGATCCGATCGGCCGCGCTGCGAGGCCATCGTGTCGTCGTCGATCTGCGTCCAGCCCGACAGCTCGTAGTGGAGATACCCACCGCCCTGGATCCGATCGGCCATCCGATCCCAGCGCTCGGCCGAGGCCGGCGCGGCGAGCAGCAGGAGGATCACGAGCGCCTTCATCGGTCGGCAAATCCGATCCGGCCCGGACCGAGCGGGACGATTATTGCGGGCGGCCACAGATCGATCCCGAATTCGAGTCCGAGCACGTGGATCGAGAGGCCCTCCTTGAGGCCGATCCGGATCCCCGCGATCGCGGTGTGCAGCTCGACGCCGGTCCGCTCGGTCGTCCGCCCCGCACCGATGAGGCCGCGCCAGTCTTTTCCGATCGCCGTCGCCGGCAGGCTCGCGCCGAGCTTGCACGCGCGCAGCATCGCCGCGCCGAACGTGTTGCTGTTCGGGCCCGGATAGAACCGATACTTGTTCCTCCGCATCCACGGCTCGGCTTCGCGCTCGAGACACGTCGCCGCGCGCTCCGCCTCGGCGCCGCGCCACACCTTGTGGAGCATCGGGTCGACGTACGGATGGTGCGATCTGAATGGATCGGACTCGTGACCGAGGTCCGGAACCTCGTAGACCTTCCACTCGGTCTCGCCCGCGCGCCGCACCGCGAACCACGGATGCCGTGCGATGTCGTTCATCGGCGGCAACAGCCCACCGGTGAGCAACGCGACGGTGGTCTCCCGATTGTCGGGCATCGCGAGGTCGCGCTTCGCGATCACGCACCCGGTCAGCAGCAACGCGAGGAGGAGCTTCACGGGATCTTCGGACCGCCGAACGTGATCGCCTTGTCATCGGGGGCCGCGTCCGACAGCACCGCACACACCAGCGCGATCACGAGCCACCGCATGACTTGCAGCGTAAGCGAATCTCGAACCGGCGCCGTGATCGCGGTGAGAGAATTCGAGGATGCGGGCCGGCATCGTGATCGCCGCAACGTTGTGCGGTCAACTTGCGTGCAAGTCGCAGTGGGCCGCGCGCGTCGAGCAGCCGCCGCTGGTGCTCACCGCCAACCAGACTTCACGGACGTCGCTACCGCTCGCGATCGTCGTGCGCGACATGGAGCTCGGACGCTATCGCCCGCTCGCGAACACCGCGTACTACGTCGTGGTGTCGCGCGATCGACTGCGCTTCCACGTCATGCTCCATCACAAGTGGGACGACGTCGCCGACATCAAGAACTGGGGCGTCTGGCTCGAGGATCAAAACGGTGATGTCTACGCGCCGGAGCATGTCGCTCACCGCGTGCGTGCGCTGCCATTCACTCGCAAGCCGATCTATCGCGGCATCGCCGACCTGACGTTCTATCAGCGCGATCTGTTCGCGACGTCGAACAAGCTGACGCTCGTGCTGTGGCGACCGGGCTACGAGTATCGCTACACCTGGGTGTCGCGGTACGTGCCCGAGACCTTACCGAAAAGAAAACGGCCCTGGTGGGTGAGCACCAGGGCCTCGATACGTAGCGAAGAGCGACTCCTTACGGAGCGTCCTTCTCCTTGGCAGGCTTGAGCTTGTCGAGCTTGCCGCGGAACTTGTCGCCGAGCGTCGCGCCACCGGCGTTGGACGAGTTGAAGCCCTGGGCCTCCGCTGCATCCTTCGCGCGAGACGCGCCCTTGATCGACAAGCCGATCTTGCGCTCCGCACCGTCGGCGTGGAGCACCTGCACCTTGACGGGCGTGCCGGGCTGCAGAACCGTGCGCGGATCCTCGACGTGCTCCTCGGAGATCTCCGAGACGTGCACCAGACCCTCGACGCCCTTCTCGAGCTCGACGAAGGCGCCGAAGTCGAGGACCTTGAGGATCTTGCCGTCGACGATCTTGCCGGCGGGGTAGTCGTACGGAATCCGATCCCACGGATCGGGAACCAGCTGCTTGATGCCGAGCGAGATCTTCGGCTTGTCGCCGTCGCCGGTATCGATGTTGAGGAGCACGGCCTCGACTTCGTCACCCTTCTGGAACAGCTCCGAGGGGTGCTTCACGCGCTGGGTCCAGCTCATGTCGCTGATGTGGACGAGACCGTCGATGCCTTCCTCGATCTCGACGAAGATACCGAAGTCCGCGATGTTGCGGACGTGGCCCTTGACCACCGTACCCGGCGGGTACTTCTCGGTCAGCTGCTCGTACGGGTTCGGCTCGAGCTGCTTCATGCCGAGCGAGATGCGGTTCTGCTTGACGTCGACGTCGAGCACGACCGCCTCGACCGCGTCGCCCACGGCGACCATCTTCGACGGGTGCTTCACGCGGCGCGTCCACGACATCTCGGAGATGTGGACGAGACCCTCGATGCCTTCCTCGAGCTCGATGAAGGCGCCGTAGTCCTTGAGCGAGACCACCTTGCCGCGGACGACCGTGCCGGGGATGTACTTCTCCGCGGCGCGGCTCCACGGGTCTTCGCTGATCTGCTTGAGACCGAGCGAGACGCGCTCGGTGTCGGCGTTGAACTTCAACACCTTCACGCGAACGTGGTCACCGACCTGGAACAGCTCGGACGGGTGATTGACCCGGCCCCAGCTCATGTCGGTGATGTGGAGGAGACCATCGATACCGCCGAGGTCGATGAACGCACCGTACTCGGTGAGGTTCTTGACGATACCCTCGACGACCTGGCCCTCCTTGAGGCGCTCCAGGGTCGACTCCTTCAACGCGGCACGCTCCTTCTCGAGGAGCACGCGGCGCGACAACACGATGTTGCCGCGCTTCTTGTTGAACTTGATGACCTTGAACTTGAAGTTCTGGGAGAGGAACGCGTCGAGGTTGCGGACCGGGCGCAGGTCGACCTGCGAACCGGGGAGGAACGCCTTCACGCCGCCGCGGATGGTGACCGAGAGGCCGCCCTTCACGCGCGCGGTGATCGTTCCCTCGATGAGCTCGTCGCGCTCGCACGCGGCCGAGATCTCGTCCCACACCTTGAAGCGGTCCGCCTTCTCCTTCGAGAGGACGCACATGCCGGCGTCGTTCTCGCGCGACTCGAGGAGCACGTCGACGACGTCTCCTGCGGCCACGTGGATCTGGCCGTCGGCGCCGCGGAACTCTTCCAGCGCGACCTGCCCCTCACTCTTGTACCCGATGTCGACGATCGCGTAGTCCTTGCCGACCGAGATGACCGTGCCGCGGATGATCTCGCCTTCCTTGGCGTTATCCTGCAGCAGGCTCTCGGCGAACAGCGCGGCGAAGTCGTCGTCGTTGTGGCTTCCAGCATCAACCATTTGCAAAACAGTCTCCTCAGAGTCGATTTGCATCCCGCCCCCAAAGGGGTCCGGCTGATGCAGGCGGAGAGAGGTACTGGACGCCCAAACCTTTGTCAACGCCAAACCCCCGACCTTGCTCGGGTCCCCAGGGCGCCATCGGAACTTAGCTGGCCCGCTCCCGGACCACTTGTTCCAGGGACGAGACGACCTCGTCCAGCGTCATTGTTGAAGAATCCACGAGGACGGCGTCATCGGCGGCCTTCATCGGAGCCACGTCCCGGCTCGCATCGCGGGTATCGCGCTCCCGGATCTCGCCCAGGACCTCCGCCAGGGGGGCCGATTTGCCGGATGCGGCCAGCTCCTCCATGCGGCGGCGGGCGCGCTCCTCATCTGTAGCGGTGAGGAAGAACTTCGCGCCGGCGTGCGGGAAGACGACGGTGCCGGTGTCGCGGCCCTCGACCACGACGCCGCCGTTGCCGCCCAGACGGCGCTGGAGCTCGAGGAGCGCGGCGCGCACCGCCGGCAGCGCCGAGACCTTGGAGGCGCCCTGCGACGCTTCTGGCGTGCGGATGGCGGCGCTCACGTCTTCTCCGGAGATGAAGACGCGATTGGTGTCGCCCTCGAAGCGGAAGTCGATGTCGAGGTTGGCGGCGATGTGGGCGAGCTGCGCCTCGTCGTCGAGCGCGACGCCGGCGCGAAGCGCGCCGAGCGCCACCGCGCGATAGATCGCGCCCGTGTCGAGCAGGCGATACTCGAGCCGGCGTGCGAGTCGCTTGGCGACGGTGGACTTGCCGGCCCCGGCGGGGCCATCGATGGTGACGACGAGCGCGGACACGGCGGCACACTACTCCACGAACGTGCCAGCTGCGCTGATTTTGGTGCCCTGCGATCAGTCGCCGACGAGCACGCGGCCGCGTCGGCGACGAAGACGTTGTCGGGCAGCAATCGCCGCGAGCGCCAGCGGATCGGGGTCCGGGCGCGGCATCCCGGCAATGCTACGATGGGCGCCGTGGGAGCGGACACCGCCGAGGCACCGCGCGAGCAAGGCGAGAAGCGCTGGCGCACGTTCGCGGACGCGGTCGCCCTCGCCCTTGGCCTCAACGTGTGGCTGTCGCTGGTGCTCGTGCCCGCGGTGCACGTGGGCGCGATGCGGCACGGATGGCAGGTCGCGCTCGTGCTCCTGCCGCTCGTCCCGCTGTTCATCGGCATCTGGCGGCGCAGCGAGCTCGCG
This sequence comes from Kofleriaceae bacterium, assembly GCA_035525615.1. Classification (GTDB taxonomy): domain Bacteria; phylum Myxococcota_A; class Polyangia; order Haliangiales; family Haliangiaceae; genus UBA2376. The sequence continues at coordinate 4,725 of DATLEB010000085.1, forward strand.
CTGCTCGGCGCGTTTCCATCGGCGCTGCTGGTGCCGATCTCGATGACGCCGGCGATCGCGTCGCCGCACCTCTACGGCCCGATCCGTTTCGGGATGGTGGGCGCCGGCATCGTCGCGTACTTGCTCTCGGGCTCGTTCTTCATGGCGTTCCACGAGCCGGCGTCGCCGGTCAGCACGCGCCCGCTCGCGTCGGCGGCGGCCGCGCGACCGCCGCGCTGGCAGCGCCGCGAGCGCGTGTACTGGCAGCTCACCATCCTCGCGGTCGTCTGTCCCGTGATGGGCCTCTACTGGGTGAACTTCGACCCGGCCATCACGAGCTTCCTCGCGCAGATGTACCCGGGCCGCGTGCATGGCATGTCGACGCTGCTCAACGTCGCGGTGCTCGCGCTCTGGCTCGTCCTCTACCTCCATGTCTTCCTCGGGGCGCTGCGACCGCATCGCACCGGTGACCGTGACCTCGTGACGACGCTCGCCATGGCGCGGGCCGACGCGGCCAAGGGTCGCCCGCGCATGCGCTTCCATCTCGCCGTCGCCGGCGCGCTCGGCTTCATGGCGTTGCTCGTCTACCTCCGTCACCTCTGAACCCGTCTGAACCTGGTCTAGAGAGCCCCCATGCGTCGCTACTTCTTCGAGATCCTCGCGCTGCTGCTCATCGGCGGCAGCATGTTCTTCTTCAAGGAGTCGATCGACTACCTGGCGCGCCGCGATTACATCGCCGCGCTGGTGGTGATGGTGATCGGCATCTCGGTGATCACGGTGGGCAAGGAGATGGCGCGGCTGGCTCTGGTGCAGCGCGACTGACGATGCGTCGGCCGGCGCCAAAGATCGTCGCGCTCGGGCTCGCGCTCGCGCTCGTCGCGTGTGGTGACGCGGCGCCGCCGCGGTCGACGGCGACGGCACGGGCGCTGCCGTCGCTGGCGGCGACCGGGGCGAGCCCCGACGACGTCGTGGTCGCGCGCGTCGACGAGCGCCCGGTGTGGGGAAGCTGCGTCGCGGCGCAGGCCAAGGCGGAGCGCGTCGACGCGAAGACGGCGCTCCAGCAATGCATCGATCTCGAGCTCGCGGCGCAGGAGGCCGAGCGGCGCGGGCTCGCGACGGATCCCGACGTCGGCGACGCGCTCGAACAAGCGCTCGCGTCGCGCTTCGTCGAGCGCGAGTTCTCGCAGAGGTTCCGATCGGTCGCGGATCTGCCGGCGTCCGTGGTCGAGCCCGTCTTCAAGAAGAACGCGTGGCGCATGCACCGCGAGGAGTACCGGGGCAGCTTCTTCGCGCGCATCGAGCTCCCCGAGAGCGAGAAGGGCACGCCGGCCGACGTCGCCGCGGGCGAAGCCGCGCAGAAGGCGTACGCGACGCTGGCGTCGCGAGCGGACCTCTTTCCCGACGACGTGGAGGGCGCGCTGCGCGCCGCGGCGGGCCCCGGCATGAAGGTCTCGGGAAGCAACGCCGATCCCGCGACGTTCGGTCCGAGCTCGCGCCTCCAGGCCTACTATCACGAGCCGCTCTTCGCGATTCCGGCGATCGGACAGGTGGCGCCGCCGGTGCGCGGCGCGTACGGCTGGGACATCATCCTCTTCACGACTCGCCTCGAGCCCCTCGAGCGCACGCGCGAGCAGGTGCTCGAGGACCTCTGGCCGGCCCTGCGCCTGCGTTACTTCATGCTCTGGAGCGCCGAGGCCGGCAAGGGCCACGTCCAGCCCTACGCGTACGACGACGCGACGCTGCAGAAGCTCCTGGGCGGTGACCAGTGAGCGCGAAGGGGCAACGATGACTCCGTTTGGCGCCATCCTGCGCACCGCGGTGGAGCGCACCCCCGGCGCGGTGGGCGTCGCGTTCGCGGCGTACGACGGCGAGATGGTCGACTTCGTCGCGAGCAAGGATCCCACCGACTGGGCGATCCTCACCGCGCACTTCGGCGTCGTGCTCGCCTGCCTGGAGTCCGCGCTCAACACCAAGCACTTCGGTGGGGCGCAGTACTTCGTCGTCGAGAACAGCGACGTCGACGTCGTGGTCCACACCGTCGAGGGCGGTTACTTCGCGCTGATCGCGATGGAGCGGCCGAGCTGTCTCGCCACGGCGCTGGGCGCGATCGGCGACGCCGCGGCGGCGCTGCGCAAGGAGATGGCCTGATGATGGCGGCGCGCGCGCTGCGAATCCTCGGGCTCGTCGCGGCGCTCGTCGTCGTCGTCGGCGGCGTCGCGCAGCCGGCGCGCGCGCAGGAGGGGCAACCCGTCCTGGGCGACTACGACCCGTCGAGCAAGGAGTGGAACGGGCTCTTCACGTTCACGCGCACGGCGTCGGGCGTCGGGCTCGAGGTCCTGAACGTCAGCTCGCTCGAGTGGGGCGATCTCGACGAGGGCGACATCCTCGTCCTGGTCTATCCGCTCCAGCGCGTCGAGCCGTCGCGCCTCTCGGCGTTCGTGCAGGCCGGCGGTCACGTCGTCGTCGCCGACGATTTCGGCGAGGCCGGCGACGCGCTCGCACGCATGGGTCTCCTGCGCGCCGACGTCGGCACGCCCGAGGCCGGCAGCTACTATCGCTCGCGCCTCTACGCGCCGGTCGCGGTGCCGCTCGCCGCCGGCCATCCACTGGTCGAGGGCGTCACCGAGGTCGTCGCCAACCATCCCGCCGTGCTCACCGAGGTGAAGGGCGCGACGCCCATCGTCGGGTTCGGCGCGGGGCACGGCGCGATCGTCGTCGCCGGTGAGTTCGGAACCGGCCGCTTCGTCGTGGTGTCGGACCCCAGCATCTTCATCAACCGGATGCTGCAGTTCCCCGGGAACCTGACCCTCGCCGTGAACATCCTGCGCTGGCTCGATCGCGACGGACGCGCCGACCGCGTCGTGCTCCTGCGCGGCGACGTGCCGATGTTCGGCGATCCGCGCGCGTTCATCGACGACGCCGGCATGGACGGCTTCGGGCGCTCGGTCCACGGCGTGAACCGCTGGCTCGAGCAGCGCAACGACTGGCTGCTCACGCCGATCGCGATGCGCGTGATCGGCGGGCTCCTCGCCGTCGCGCTCGCGCTGCTCGCCGTCGGCGCGATGCCGCCGTGGCGGCGCCTGCCGCTCGATGGCCGCTGGCTGCGCCTCATCCGCCCCGAGCGGCCCGCCGACCTCCCGCAGATCGTCGCCGCGCACGACGACCCGCACACCAAGAACTTCCTCCTGCCGGCGGCGGTGCTGCGCGACAGCGCCGGCGCGGTCCTGGCCCGCGTGACCGGCACGACCGATCCGCTCTACCAGATGCCCGAGCGGGACCTCGTCCGCCGCATCACGCAGGATCACGGTGCGGGGGCCGGCGAGGCCGTGAGCCGCCTCTACAAGCGGCTGCGGGGCCTGCCGAGCCGATCCCAGGCGGCGGCGCCGTGGTCGCGCGGCAAGGTGAGCAAGCGAGAGCTGCAGCAGCTACATCGCGACGTCCACGACCTGTATCGTAAGCTCGGCGAAGAAACGGAAACCTGACCCATGGCCAAACCTGGAATCGCGCGCGAGCAGCTCTCGTCGGTCGGCGACGTGGCTCGCGCCATCGTCGACGAGGTCGGCAAGGCGTTCATCGGCGCGCCGTCGATCACCGAGGCGCTGCTGACGGCCCTGGTCGCGCGCGGCCACGTGCTCATCGAGGGCATCCCCGGCGTCGCCAAGACCACGCTCGTCAAGGCGTTCGCGACGACGCTCGGCATCGGCTATCGCCGCGTTCAGTTCACGCCCGATCTTCTGCCGTCGGACATCACCGGCACGTACATCCTCGACATGCGGACCAACACCTTCGTCCTGCGCGAGGGTCCGGTCTTCACCAACGTGCTCCTCGGCGACGAGATCAACCGCGCGCCGGCCAAGACGCAGTCGGCGCTGCTCGAGGCGATGCAGGAGAGCCAGGTCACGATCGAGGGCGAGACGCGCGCGCTGGGCGCGCCGTTCATCGTGCTCGCGACGCAGAACCCGATCGAGCAGGAGGGCACGTACCCGCTGCCCGAGGCGCAGGTCGACCGCTTCCTCATCAAGCTGCGCATGACGTACCCCGAGAGCGCCGACGAGAAGCGGATGCTCATGACCTACGACCGCCCGCCGACGCCCGTGAAGGCGGTCGTGACGCCGGCCGACGTCCTGCGCATGCAGGCGCTGGCGCAGGAGGTGTTCGTCGCCGAGGAGCTCTTCGACTACATCCTCGGGCTCACGCATTACACGCGAAGCCACGCGCGCGTGTACCTGGGCGCGTCGCCGCGCGCGGCGCTGGCGCTCCTCCACGGCACCAAGGCGCTCGCCCTCATCCGCGGCCGTGACTTCGTCCTGCCCGACGACGTGCGGCAGCTGGCGTCGCTCGTGCTCTCGCACCGCATCCTCATGACGCCCGACGCCGAGCTCGAGGGCGCCAACGGCGCCGCGGTCGTGACCGAGGCGCTCAACAAGGTCGGCTACAAGACGCCGCGCCGATAGGCGCCCGAGCGCGGATGATCCCTTCGCTCGCCACCCGCGGAAAGCTCGTGCTCGCGACCGCGGCGCTGATGGTCGTCGTCGGGGCGTTCCGTGGCGCGCCGCCGCTGGTGGCGATGGGCGGTGGTGTCCTGGTGGCGCTCCTCGCCGCGTACCTGCAGTTCTTCCCGACCGCGGTGCTCCTGCGCCGCAAGAAGATCGAGCTGTCGTGGTGGGTGCCGCCCGGCGATCAACCCGGCGGCGCGCTCGCGCCCGAGCGGCCGTTCCAGCTCCACATCGCGTACCGCAACCACGGCAGCCGAACGCTGCGCGTGCTGTCGACCAAGGTGCTGACCGGGCGCGGGCTCGACGTGCAGCCGTGCGTGCCGGCCACCGTCGACGCCGGTCGCCAGGTGGAGCACACCACGGACGTGCGCCCCGCCGTCGCTGGCTACCAGGTGCTGCACGGCGCGGTGCTCGTGCTCGGGGACCTCCTCAACCTGTTCGAGGTCCACGCGTACTTTCCCAATCCCATCGCGGTGAAGGTCTTCCCGCGCCCCAAGCCGGCGGTGTCGCCGGCGCTCAAGCTGGCGGCGGGCGTGAACAGCGAGCACGTGGGCCAGCACCAGGTGCGACGGCGCGGCCTCGCCGGCGAGCTGCGCGAGATCCGCGAGCACGCGCACGGCGACCCGTTCAAGTACATCGCGTGGAAGGCGACGGCGCGCAAAGGCAAGCTCATGGTGCGCGACCTCGAGAACGAGCTGGTCGCCACGCACGTGCTGGTCGCCGACATCGGCGCGACCATGCGCACCGGCGAGCCGGGGCGGACGCCGCTCGACTGGGCCATCGACACCGCCGCCGCGGCCGCGCGCGCCGCGGTCGCGGCCGGCGACCGGGTCGGGCTGGTCACGTTCGACACGCGGCCGGTGCTCGAGCTTCGTCCGGGAAGCGGACATCATCACTGGCTCCAGCTGGTCGACCGCCTGCTCGACGCGCACACCGTGGTCGACGAGGATCTCACCGACCTGACGCCGGGCGAGCTGGTCGCCACCGTCGCGTCGTACCTGGCGCACCAGGAAGCGATCGACGTGCGCATCCGCATCGCGCCGCCCATCGACGACCCGCGCTGGAACCAGATCCAGGCCGGCCCCGACGGCGTGCTCTACGACCTGGGCGCGATGACGCGCATGGTGGCCAAGCTCCTCGAGGCAATGGGCGGCGGCAAGACGCTGGCGCCGTCGTGGTGGTGGTCGCGCGTGCACCTCACCGCCGGCGCCGACCCGCAGCTCGCGCCGCTGCGCCTCTTCTGTCGCCTGCGTGGCATCGAGCTGCCGTACCGCGGCGACTGCGAGCACGGCCGGCGCGCCGCCGGCTTCGCCACCGCGATCGAGCGCGCCGTCGCCGAGGGCCGCCCCGATCAGGTCGTCGTCCTCTCCGACCTCACCGGCATCGTCGAGGACGAGGACCGCGTGCGCCGCGCGCTCGGCCGCGCCCGGCGCCACGCCGGCTCGGTCGTGGCGCTCGTCCCACAGATGCCCGCGTTCTCGACCTCGGCCGGATCCGACGTCGGCAAGCTGGTCGCCTCGATCCTCACGCGCGAGCACCGCCGCGCTTTCACCGACGCCCGCGCGCTCCTCACGAAGCTGGGAGTGCGCGTCCTCGCCGCCGGTCCGGCGGACACCCCCGCACTCCTCCTGGGCCGCCGCCGCCGCGCGGCTTGAACCTCGACCTGGACCTCGACCTCGCCGTTGACCTTGACCCGAACCTTGACGTTGACATGAACCTGAACCTGAACCTGCAACCTTGTCGTTGACGTCACATTTGACGAGCAGAGCCGAGAGCCGGCCGGCCCTCGGCTCTATTCGTCAAATTTGATGTCAACGTCAAAGGTGGCGTTCAGGTTCAGGTTCATGTCAACGTCAATGGTGGGGTCAAGGTCAAACGTTCAGGTCAAGGTCAAGGTTGAATCCCGCGATCACTCGACCAGCGGCTTCACGCCGGCGGCCTTGTAGAGCGGCGCCGACGCATACGTGACGCCGCCGCGCATGGTCGAGACGACGCGGCCGAGGGCGTGGATATCGACGAGCGGATCGCCGTCGAGCACGACGAGGTCGGCGCGCTTGCCCTTCGCGATGGAGCCGAAGGACTTGTCCTGGCGCATCGCGCGCGCAGCGCCCAGCGTCGCCTGGCGCACGATGTCGGCGTTCTTGATGCCGGCGCGCGCCCACAGCTCGGCCTCGTGGTGGAGCATCACGCCCGGGATGTGATCGGTGCCGAGCACGATCGGGATGCCGCTGTCGTGCAGCTTCTTCACCAGCGCGAGCACGTGGTCCCACGACTTCAGGTAGGTCGCGTGCATCTCCTTGTCGATGGGCAGGCCGCCCTTCAGGAAGTCACGCGCCGGCCGCATCGGCAGGCGCGCGACGAGGTCGCCCATGCCCGGCGTGATCTCGCCGGGCACCGCGGCCCAGAGCTCCTCGAACGTCGCCACGGTCGGCGCGATGACCGTGCCCTTCGACTTCAAGAGCGCCAGGAAGTCCTTCACCGGCTTGCTGTCGAAGTCGAGCGCATGTCCCTGCTCGCCGACGAGCGTGAAGCGCGTGGTGTCGCGCGTGTCGGTCTCGTGCGTGGCGAGGAAGTTGAGGAAGAGCATGTTGATGTGCTCGATGCCGTCGTAGCCGGCCTTCACCGCCTCGTGCGCGAGCATGTGGACCGGGATGTGACCGGTGACGAGCATCTTGCGCGCGTGCGCCTCGGCCGCGATGACGGGCACGAGCTCGGGCTTCACGGAGTTGTAGATCTTCACGCCCTCGTAGCCGCGCTCGGCGTAGAACGCGACGGCCTGCTTCGCCTCGTCGGGCGTCTCGGCGGTGATCTTGCTCGCGGCCGCCTTCTCGTTGCGGCCCTCGATGAAACCCATCCGCACCAGGTGCGGGCCGATCGTCGCGCCGCTGTCCCAGTCCCGCTTCAGCGCCTCGAGCTCGTCGTGATCGCCGCCGACGTCGCGCACGGTGGTCACGCCGGACGCGATGTTCAGCAGGCCGTCGATGGGCTCGACGTGCCCGTGCATGTCGACCAGGCCGGGGATGAGCGTCTTGCCCGTCAGATCGACGACCTCGGCGCCGGGCGGCACCTTCACGCGCTTGCTCGGGCCGACGGTCGCGATGGTCCCGCCGTCGACGATCACGGTGTGATCCACGAGCCACTTGCCCTTCTCGACGTCGAGCACGCGCGCGTGCACGTAGGCCAGGCCGGCCACCGGCGGCTCGTGGGCATGCGTCGCCGCCAGCTCGCGGGACCAGGCCTGCTCGATCGCGCGCCGCTCGGCGTTGAGCGTGTCGACCACCCCTTCCCAGCCCGCCGGCACGACGGACCGCCACGCCGTGGTCGACCCGAACCACGAGCCGTCCGCGTTCATCCACTGGTACTCCGGCGCGAACGAGAGGCCGCTCAGGCGGTAACACGCGAGCGTGCGCTGCTCGTCGCCGTTCTTGACCTCGACGTCCGTGACCTTCTCGACGCGCGCCTCGCCGGACGGCAGCACCGTGAGCTGGCCGCCCGCCGCCACCGCGGCGCGCACCAGGAAGCCCTTCATCGGCACGTCGGACGACGGCAGATAGAACGCCGCGCCGGCCACCTCGCGCTCACCGCTCTCGACGGTGCTGGTCCAGCGCGCGCGGTTGCCGCTGCGCTGCATCGACTCCTTCACCGGCGTCCCCATCTCGAAGTGCCCGGTGGCCTCGAACGCGTCGAGCCCGCCGTCGGTGCCGAAGCGGAGCGTCGCCTCGTTGTGCGGCCCGCGCCCGTTCTCGAGCACGTGGTAGACCGCCTTCGCGGCGCCGTCGGGCGCGATGGTGAGGTCGAACGTGCCGACGTTCTTCCCGCTCGACACGACGACCCAGTGCGCCTCGTTCGGCTCCGCGGCCGGCGTCGCGTCGACGTCCACCGGCACGTCCGGTCCCGCCGGCGGCGGCAGCGCCCTGGGCGGCCCCGAGCAGGCCGCCACGATCACGAGCCCGGACAGCGCGACGGTTCGCATGGTCGCGAGCATATACTGTTGCCGTTGAGCGTCGACGCCGAGGCCCCCACCGACATCCTCGCCGTCGGTGCACGCGTGGGACGCTTCGCGATCACGCGCCTCCTCGGCAGCGGCGGCATGGGCGTGGTCTACGAGGCCCGGGATCCCGAGCTCAACCGCAGCGTCGCGGTGAAGGTGCTGCGGCGCGGCCGCCACGACGACTCCATGCGCCTCCTGCGCGAGGCGCAGGCGCTCGCCAAGCTGCAGCACCCCAACGTGGTCGGGATCTACGACGTCGGGATCGCGGACAACGTGCTGTTCATCGCCATGGAGCTCGTCGACGGCGAGAACCTCGAGCACTACCTCGAGACCCACGCGCTCGACTGGCGCGAGAAGGTCGCGCTCTACGTGCAGGCCGGCCGCGGGCTCGCCGCCGCGCACGACAAGGGCATCGTCCACCGCGACTTCAAGCCGGCCAACGTGCTGCGCGACCGCGACGGCCGCGTGCGCGTGAGCGACTTCGGGCTCGCGCGCGTCGAGCCCACGGAGAGCTGGCCGCCGACGTCGCAGGACGAGGGCACGAACCAGGCCGCGAACCAGGCCACGAATGACGCGTCGCGCGCGGCCGCGGCGCAGACGGCCACGGTCACGTCGGACGACGCCAGCACGCAGGGAGACGACGGCGGCGGCGCCGTCGCCCGTGGGATGGCAGTGGCCGTGACCCCGAGCGGCGACGCCCTCGCCTCACCGCTGACGCGCGACGGCGCGCTCCTCGGCACGCCCTGGTACATGGCCCCCGAGCAGAAGGCACGGCAGCCGGCCACCGCGCGCAGCGATCAGTACAGCTTCTGCGTCGGCCTCTGGGCGGCGCTGTTCGGTGAGCATCCATTTCCCGACGAACGCCCGACGCCGCGGCGCCGGCCGGGCGCGAAGGTGCCACGCTGGCTCGCGCGCGCGCTCGTCACCGGCCTGGACCGCGATCCCGCGGAGCGCCATCCCTCGATGGCCGCGCTCCTCGACGTGATCGAGCGGACGCCGCACCGGCGTCAGGTCGCGCTCGGCGCCGCCGCCGCCGGGTTCGCCGTCGCCGCCGGCGGCTGGTTCGTGATGCAGCAGCGCTCGACCACCCACGCGCCCGATCCGTGCCGCGACATCCCGCGGCTGGCGGCGTGGAACGATCAGGCCCGCACCGACGTCCGCGCCGCGTTCACGGCCACCGGACTCTCGTTCGCGCCGGCGGCGTTCGAGTCCGCCGCCGCACGCCTCGACGATCACGCCGGCCGCTGGCATGCGATGCGCATCGACAACTGCCGCGCCACGCGCGTGGTGCGCTCGCAGTCCGAGGCGTTGCTCGACGCGCGCAACCTCTGCCTCGACCGCCGGGCCGACGAGGTCGCGGCGCTGGTCGCGGCGCTACGGCACGTCGATCGCGACGGCGTGGGCCGCGCGGCCGACGCGATCGGCGGCCTCGGCGATCTGTCCGGCTGCGCCGACGCCGCGGCCATCGCGCGCGGCGCGCCGCTCCCGGCCGACCCCGCGCGCGCCGACGCGGTGCGCGCGAGCGAGCGCGACATCGCGGCGCTCTCCGCCGAGCTCGACATCGGCCGCGTCGGTGATCGCGAGCCACGCGTGACCGCGGCCGTCGCCCGCGCGCGCGAGCTGGCGCACCCTCCGCTCACGGTGGCGGCGCTCCAGCTCGCGACCAAGCTGCACGTCGTCGCCGACAAGTGGCCCGAGGCCGCGGCGGCCGCTCAGGAGGCGTTGCTCGCCGCCGAGGCCGCCGGCGACGACGAGGCCCGCTTCCGCGTCTCGACCCAGCTCGTCGAGATCGCCGGGCTCCGTCTGCAGAAGTACGACGAGTCCGCCCGCGCCTCGCAAGGTGCCGAGGCGCTCCTCAAGCGACTCGGCGACGAGCCGGCGCGCGCGTCGCGACTCCACTGCGCGCGCGCCCTCGATCGCTGGGCCGACGGCGCGTATCAGGTCGCGCTCGAGGAGATCGATCGCTGCGTCGCCCTGCGCGAGCGCATCGAGCCGCGCGACGACGTGAGCCTCGCGCGCGCCATGCACCTGCGCGCCATCATCCTCGAGGCCCTCGACCGCAACCCCGACGCCCTCGCGACCGAGGAGCGCGCCATCGCGATCACGCGCGCGGCCCTGGGCGACCGTCACCCCAACCTCGCGCGCATGATGAACACGCTCGCGGTGCTCTACCGCGAGGAAGACCGCTACGCCGAGTCGGAGGCCACGCTCCGCCAGGTGCTCGCGATCCAGGAGGAGATCGATCCGACCTCGTCCGATCTCGCCGCGACGCTCATGAACCTCGGCAACGTGCTCCGCAAGCTGCAGCGACTCGACGAGGCCACGCCCGCGTACCAGCGCGCCATCGGGATCTACGAGGCCAAGCTCGGACCGACGAACACGGCGGTCGCCAACGCGCTCGACATGCTCGGGCTCAACCTGACGCAGTCCGGCAAGCCCGTCGAGGGTGAGGCCGCGGCGCTGCGCAGCCTCGCCATCCGGCAGGAGAACGGCTCCGGCGACCATCCGACGCAGGCGGCGGCGCTGCGGCTGCTCGCCAAGCAGTACCGCTTCGTCAAGCAGCCGGCGAAGGCGCTCGAGCGGTACCGGCAGGCGCTCGTGATCGTCGAGAAGAAGTACGGCAAGGACCACCCGATGACCGTCTCGACAACCGCCGGCATCGGCGAGGCGCTCGCCGATCTGGGCCGCGACGCCGAGGCCCGCGCCGTGCTCGAGCACGCGAAGGTGCTCGCGGCCGCACCCGAGGCGTCGGGGCAACTCGCGCGCATCGACTTCGCGCTGGCCCGCGCGATGTGGTCGACCCCGTCCAAGCGCGCCGAGGCCCGCCGGATCGCCCTCGAGGTGCTGGCGTCGTGGAAAGCCGAGAAGGACACGGAGTACGACGCCGAGATCGAGGCCTGGCTGGCCGCGCACCCGGCCCCGCCGAAGTGACGCTTACGCCGCCGCGGTCTTCTTGTCGCCGAGCTTGCTCAGGTTGACCGAGACCAGCTTCGAGACGCCGGCTTCCTGCATGGTCACGCCGTACAGGTTGTCGGCCGACTCCATCGTGCGCTTGTTGTGCGAGATCACGATGAACTGCGAGCGGTCGGTCATCTCGCGCACGATCTCGTTGTAGCGATCGACGTTCGACTCGTCGAGCGGGGCGTCGACCTCGTCGAGGATGCAGAACGGCGACGGCTTGATGAGGAAGATCGAGAAGACCAGGGCGACCGCGGTGAGCGCCTTCTCGCCACCCGAGAGCTGATCGACGGTCGAGTTCTTCTTGCCCGGGGGCTGCGCGAAGATCTCGACGCCGGCCTCGAGCACGTCGAGCTCCACCTTCTCGCCCGTCTCGCTGTCCTTGCCGGTGGCCAGCGAGAGGTGGGCGTTGCCGCCGCGGAACAGGCGCGGGAACACCTCCTTGAAGGTGGCGTTCACCGAGGCGAACGTCTCCTTGAAGAGGCGGCGCGACGTCTTGTTGATCTTGTCGATGGCGTGCTCGAGCTGACCGACCGCGTTCTCGAGGTCCGCCTTCTGGCCGGTGAGGAAGTCGAAGCGCTTGGCGACCTCCTGGTACTCCTCGATCGCCGTCAGGTTGATGTCGCCGCTCATCTTCTCGATGAGCTCGCGCAGCTCCTGCGCGCGAGCGTCCTCGGTCTCGCCGCACACGCCGCGCAGGTGGTACTCGGGCACCGCCTCGGCGACGTCGAGCTGGTACTTCTCGAACACCGTGTCGGTCACGACCTGGCGCTGCGACTCGATGCTCGCGGCGCGCACCTCGAGCTGGTTGACCTCGGTGGCGAGCTTGTCGGCCTGGCTGCGCAGCTCGCGCGCCTCGATCTCGAGCTGCGCCAGCGCGGTGTAGCGCGCGTCGTACGCCGCGCGTCCGGTCTCCAGCTCGGCCGAGTGGGTGATGCGCTGCTCGCGGTGGATCTCGAGCTCGCTCTGCAGCGCGGCCGCATCGGCGCGCAGCTCGGCGGCGCGCGCCGAGCCGGTGGAGATGCTCTCCCGGAGGCGCACGATGCGGGCCCCGAGGTCACGCTCGGTGTTGGCGAGGCGCAAGGTCGCGGCCTCGACCGACGCGCGCTTCTCCGCGGTCTGCGCGACGCGGACCCGCGCCTCGGTCAGCGCCGCGGCCGCCTCGTCGACGCGCTCCCGCCCGCCGGTCACGCCCTCGATCATGCCGAGCTGCTCGCGCTCGAAGTGATCGATGCGATGCTCGGCATCCGCCTTGCGCGTGATCAACGCCTCCTGCTCGCGCTGCGCCGCGGCCAGCCGCTCCTCGAGCTCGTTGCGCTCACCGGTCAAGTAGCCGGCGCGCTCGCGCAGGCGCTCGAGCTCCGAGCGCAGCCGCGAGGCGTCCTTCTCGTGACCCATGATGGCGAGGTCGCCCTGGTGGGCCTGGCCGCGCAGGCCCTCGATCGCGCGATCGAGCTGCTTGTGCTCGGTCTTCGCCGTGACCAGCCGCGCCGTCGCCTCGGTCAGCTCGCGGTCGAGGCTGTCGACGATCTGCTCGAGCTCGCGGATCTCGCGCTTCTGGGCCAGGACGCCGGCGCCCGGCGCCTCGCGCGAGCCGCCCGACACCACGCCGCGCTCGTCGACGATGTCGCCGTCGAGCGTCACCAGCGTGCCCGGCGCGCCGGCCTTGTGCAGCTCGACCGCGCGGTCGAGCGTGTCGACGACGATGCAGTCGCCGAACAGGCTCTGTCCGACCACGTCGTACCCGTCGGCGAAGCCGACCAGGTCGACCAGCCGGCCGAGCACACCCTCGCCGCCGATCTGCGCGGCCGCGGCGTGGATCGCGGTGTGATCTTCGACGACGATGCCGTGGGCCGTCTCCGCCGCGGTCGCCCAGGACGCCGCGCCCGCCCGATCATCGTACGGGCCCGCTCCCGGCTCCTCGTGGGCGCTGCCGGGCTCGCCGACGCCGGCCTCGGCGCCCTCCACGGTCTCCGCGTCCGGCGCCAGCATGTGGCTGTCGTCGAGCGCGCGCTCGAGCGCGGACTCCGCGTCCGCATCTTCCACGCCCACCGCGCGCATCACTGCGCCCGGATCGCCCATCGGTACGAACGCCGAGCGGCCGGCGCTGTGCGACTTCAGGTAGCCGATCGCCGCCACGCCCACCTCGTGGTCGTCGACGAGCACGCCGCCCAGGCGATCGCCCAGCGCCGCCTCGACGGCGAGCTCGAGCATCTCGGGCGCGCGCACCACGTCGGCCACGAGGCCGCGGATGTTGCCGTCGCCGCGCGCGCCGTGGGCGATCATCCCGGCCTGCTGCATCACGACGCGCGTGCCGCGCGCGAAGCCCTCGTACCGCTCCTGGATCTCCACCAGCGAGACCAGGCGCGACCGCCGGCGATGCGCCTCGGTGCGCAGCGTCTCGACCTGCGCCTCGCCCTCGTGCACCTGCTCGGCGAGCACGTCGCGGCGCGCCGCGAAGCCCTCGGTCTGCGCGCCGAGGTCGAGCCGCGTCTGCTTGAGCTGCGCCAGCGTCTCGCCGGTCTTGCGCGCCTCGCGCTCGGCGTCCTTCTGCCGCTCGACCGCCTGGTCGAGCTCCTCGGAGACCTTGGACAGGCGTCGCTCGCCGTCCTCGCGCCGCCGCGCGACCGACTCGGTCTGCGCCGTCGCGGTCGCAACATCGGTGCGCGCGCGCGACAGCTGGTTGCGGGCCTCGTCGAGCCGGCTCTGCGCGTTGGCCAGCGTCTGCTTGGCCTCGCCGTGCAGCGCCTCGCAGCGCGCGACCTCGTCGTCGCCCTGCCCGACCAGCGACACCAGCTCGGCCAGCTCGGCCTCCTGCTGCGCCAGCTGCGCCGCGGCCGCCGCGCGCTCCGCGTCGAGCGTCTCGATCTCGGTCGCCGCCGCCGTGGCGCGCCCGTCGAGGTCATCGGCCTCGCGCGTCTGCCAGCCGATCTTGCTCTCGGCCAGGCGCACGCGGTTCTCGAGCTCGTAGATGACCTCCTGCACGCCCGACAGCCGGCGCTCCTCGATCGACAGGTCGGCGCGCTCGGTCACCACCGCCGCGTCCTTGGTGTCGAACGTCGCGCGCACACCGACGAGCTCGTCGGCGGCCTCCGTCAGCCGCCCACGCACGCGCGCGTCGTCGGCGCGCAGCTCGAGGAAGCGGTGCGACGACTTCCACAGATCCAGGTCGCGCAGCTCGGTCTTGTACGCGCGGTAGCGCTCGGCCTTCTGCGCCTGGCGCCGCAGCGTGCCCATGCGCTTCTCGAGCTCGGTGACGATGTCGCTCACGCGCAGCAGGTTCTGCTTGGTCTGCTCGAGCTTGCGCTCGGCCGCCTTCTTCTTGCTCTTGAACTTCGTGATGCCCGCGGCCTCCTCGATGATGAGGCGGCGATCCTGCGGGCGCGACGACACGATCTGGCCGATGCGGCCCTGCTCGATGATCGCGTACGCCTTGGTGCCGACGCCGGTGCCGAGGAAGAAGTCGGTGACGTCGCGCAGGCGGCAGGGCACCTTGTTGATGAAGTACTGACTGGTGCCGTCGCGATAGAGCCGGCGGCTGATCGTGACCTCGGTATAGCGCGTGAAGTCGAGCGGCTCCTGCTCCTCGAGCAGCGCCTTCACTTCATCGACCGCGCTCGCGATCGGCTGGCCGTTCTCGTCATAGACGACGACCTGATCCATCGCAGCGGCATCGAACCCGCCCGTCTCCGCCTCTTCACCCGTACCCGTGCCCGTGCCCGACTCTCCATCTGCCTGTCCCTCTCCCTCTCCCTCGCCGGTCTCCCCCTGCCCCTCTCCCATCTCCCCTTCTCCGTCCCCCACCTGCACGGCATCGACGGTCCGCATCGCCGCCTCGGCCGCTGCCTCGTCCCCTTCGCGCGCCATGGCGAGGGTCTCGTGCGAGAACCCAACGTCGTCGAACGTCAGCGACACCTCGGCCATGGGCGCCGGTCCGCGGGTCTCGGACCCGGCGAAGATGACGTCCTCCATGGCCTTTCCGCGCAGGTGCTTGGCCGACTGCTCGCCCATGCACCAGCGGATGGCGTCCACGATGTTGGACTTGCCGCAACCATTGGGACCGACGACCGCCGTGATCGGCTGGTCGATGTTGATGACCGCGCGATCACAGAACGACTTGAAACCGATGATCTCGATCCGCTTGATCCGCATCTAGGCGCCCGAGACTCGCTCCTGAGTCTGACATCGGGAGTGCCACTGGTTTGGCAGAGATGGGCCTACCATGCGTCCTCGATATCGGGAACCGAATAACGGGGCGTGCTATCCAAGCCCCTGTCACCAGATGATGCGCTGGCTGCTCCCCGTCCTCGTGCTCGTGCTCGTCGCGGCACCGGGAGTCCACGCGCCGGCCACCGCGGCCCCCGTCATCTCCATCCGCGCCCGCACCGATGCGCAGCTTCGCACCGTGCGCCGCCGCGAGGACGGGCTCATCGCGGTCAGGGGCGCCATCGTGGATCGCGCGAGCACGCAGGGCATCGGCGGGCTCGACGTCGCCGTCACGGTCTCGGGCGCGCGCCACGACGTCATCACGTCGACCGACGGCGGCTTCGACGTGCTCGCGTCGCCGTCGCCGGGCGCGGTCGACGTCGAGATCACGTTCGCCGGCGACGACCGCTTCGATCCCGCCACGCTCGTCGAGAGGGGCATCGACCCGTCGCGCGCACCTGTCGACATGACCATCGACGTCTCCACCACGCCGCTCGGCGCCCTCATCACCGTCGAGACGCACGCCGACGGCGCCCGCGTCGAGCAGCTCCCCATCTCGCTGCGCTTCAGCGCCGCCGACGCGTCCGAGCCGCACGTCGACGTCGACGCGAAGTCGGGCACCCGGACCATGGTGAAGCGCGCCGACATCCTCGGCCCCGGCGCCAAGCGCGTGCGCGCGAAGTTCACCGGCGACACCGCCTACGGCGCGGCCGCCGCCGAGGCGACGTTCGACCTTGCCACCAGCACGCACGTGGACCTGTCGCTCGGCGGCGACACCGTCGCGTTCGAGGGCACGATCCACGCGCGCGGCAAGGTCACGGACGACGACGGCAAGCCCGTCGCGCGCGTGGTCGTCGCGCTGATCGCCAACGTCGCGTCGAGTGGCGAGCGCCGCATCGGCGCGGCCACGACCGGTCCCGACGGCGCGTACCGCATCGACGCGTCGGCGGACCTCCTCGGCACCGGCAAGCACTCGCTCCAGGCCAGGGTCGAGACCACCGAGCGCTGGCGCAAGCCCTCGAGCTCGATGCCGCCCGCACGCATCACGGTCGGCACGCGCCGGCCCGCGCCGGTCGGCATCACGGTCGCCGCGTTCGCCGCCACCGCGCTGGTCGCGATCGGCTTCGTGATCGGCCGCCGTCGTCCGTGGCGCAAGGCCGAGCCGCCGCCTCCGCCCAGCGCCGCGCAGGCCGAAGTGAGAGGCGGGCTCGAGCCCGCGCGCGCGAGCATCGTGTCGACCTTGCGCCGCGCGCACGATCACGGCTTCGCGGGCGTGGTGCGCGACGCCGTCCGCCAGCGCCCCATCGCCGCCGCCGAGATCCTGCTCACCTTCGGTGCGGAGGTGCGGCGCAGCGAATCCGAGGACGACGGCCGCTTCGCGATCGAGGAGCTGCCGCCCGGCGAGTGGAACGTCCGCGTCGCGTCGCCGGGCCACGTGAGCGAGCAGTTCACGCTCACCATCCCGCATCGCGGCGAGCTGCGCGGCGCGCGCATCGATCTCGTGCCGGTGCGCGAGAAGATCTTCACGCTCTACCGGCGCGCGGCCCTGCCCGTCCTGCCGTCTCCCGATCTCTGGGGCATCTGGTCGCCGCGGCAGATCGTCGACCACGTGCGCGCGCGCACGCCCCCCGTCCGCATGGCGGAGCTGACCGAGTTCGTCGAGGAGGCCTACTTCTCGGCCCGGACGCCGGACGAAGGTCTCCTGCCGCTGGCCGAGTCCAAGGTCGCCGCGGCGCTGGCCGAACGGGCCGGCCCGGCGCTATAACGCCGGACGTCCAACATGACCCAAGAACTCATCACGCTGGCGGTGGTGGTGGCCGTCGTGGTCATCGCGCTGCTGCTGTTGCGCCGCGCCGGCGACAAGAGCCGCGACCAGAGCGCCAAGGCCACGCGCGACCGCGTGATCGGGGCGCCCGAGCCGGCGAAGCCCATCCGCGAGCGCAAGCGTCCTCCGATCAAGAAGCCGGGCAAGAAGGCGAAGGTCCAGCCGGAGCAGGACGACGAGGAGGACGAGGACGACGACGAGGAAGAAGACAAAGCCCGCGAGGAGGAGGACGACGACGAGGAGGTCGCGGCCGCCGATCAGGACGCGAAGGAGGCCTTCAAGCAGGGCCTCACCAAGACGCGCGGCGGGTTCGTCGCGAAGCTCGGCAAGATCTTCGGCAAGAAGAAGATCGACGAGGACGTGCTGCCCCAGCTCGAGGAGGTGCTCTTCACCGCCGACATCGGGCCGCGCGCCGCCGACCGCATCTTCGACTCGGTGAAGAAGAGCATGTCGAAGGACGACCTCACCGACGCCAGCAAGATCTGGAAGAAGATCCGCGAGACGTCGGGCCAGATCCTCGACGTGGGCGCGCCGCCGGTCGACTGGGAGCGCAAGAAGCCGTTCGTCCTCCTGGTGCTGGGCGTGAACGGCGTCGGCAAGACGACCACGATCGGCAAGCTGGCCGCGCACTTCGCCAAGCAGGAGAAGAAGGTGGTGCTCGCGGCGGGCGACACGTTCCGCGCCGCGGCCACCGAGCAGCTCGAGGTCTGGGGCGATCGCGCCAAGGCCACCGTCGTGAAGGGCAAGTCCGGCGGCGACCCGTCGTCGGTCATCTTCGATGCCGTCAAGCGCGGCGTGGACGAGGGCGCCGACATCGTCATCTGCGACACCGCCGGCCGCCTCCACACCAAGACCGATCTGATGGACGAGCTCAAGAAGGTACGCCGCGTCATGGACAAGGCGATGCCGGGCTGCCCCCACGAGACGTGGATGGTGCTGGACGCCACCACCGGCCAGAACGCGATCACCCAGGCCAAGACCTTCAAGGAGGCCATGGAGATCACCGGCATCGTAATCACGAAGCTGGATGGTTCGGCCAAGGGCGGCGTCATCCTCGGGATCTGTGACGAGCTCAAGGTTCCGGTGCGCTACATCGGCGTCGGCGAGAAGCTCGAAGATCTCCGGCCGTTCGATGCGCACGCTTTCGTCGAAGCCCTCTACGAGGACGCCGACGAGGCCAGCGCGGCCTGACAGCCGCGCTGAGCGAAAGCGGCTAGCAGCAAGCCCTTGTGATGCAACAAGGATTCGCGGCATCCGTCTTGTGATCTGAAAAATGCGCGTGATATAGTGCGCACAGCTTCCGCGGAATGGGGACAAACTCCCGGAATTACAAGGGATTTTGTCACTCCCGGGGAACCGAGCGAGGAGACGCGAACGACATGCGCCGACCAAACCTCAGGTCTTCAACCATCGCCGCCACCGTGGCCGCGATCGCTTTTCTCTCCATCGGTGGCGTAGCCGCTGCACAGCCTGCGGGCGGCGGCGACGACGAAATCGAGATGGGTGGTGACGAGGGCACGCCGGAAGGCGACAAGCCCCCTGTCGAGGAGGGCGAGATCGAGATGGAAGGCGACGAGGAAAAAGACCTCGCCACCGATCTCGGAGCCGAGCCCACCGACACGGTGAAGATCGACACCACGACGCGCGAGCTCAAGCCCGTGTCGTGGCAGGACATCGTCGTCGTGATGCGCAAGCCGTTCCTCAAGATCCGGCGCACCGACCTGATGCCGTTCTTGTCGACGACGATGAACGACAACATGGTGCGCCACTACTCGGCGGGCGCGCAGTTCAACTACTTCCTCACCGACGTGCTCGCGGTCGGCGTCGAGGGCCAGTACTACACCAAGCAGTTCCGCGAGCCGTTCGACCTCGTCGGTCGCCAGGCTCGCCGCCTGCCCACGATCAACAAGTACAACTTCTCGGCGGCGCTGAACTTCCACTACGTACCCGTGTACGGAAAGTTCGCGCTCCTCGACAAGAAGCTGGTCGCCTGGGAGACCTACTTCACGGCCGGCGTCGGCGTGACCCAGTCCGAGGTGGTCCCCCGCGACCCGCGCTTCGGCTCGTTCACGAACCTGCTGATCACGCCCAACGTCGGCGCGTCGATGCGCTTCTTCCTGTTCCAGTGGCTGACGGTCAACGTCGGCATCCGCGACTACATCTTCGTGGACAAGTTCGAGCCGGTCGGCCGCAGCGACACGATGTTCACGACGCCGGAGCAGGCCAAGGCGAACGCGGACTCGACGCTCATCAACAACGTCATGTTCCAGGTCGGCGTTAGCTTCTGGATCCCGCCGACGTTCGAGTACACCACCTTCCGCTGAGACACCGGAGAAGCACATGAAGACCAAGACCGTCATCACGCTCTTCGGGCTCGCCGGCGTCGCTTCGCTTGGCCTCTTCGCGCCCTCGACGGCGCGGGCCGACGAGGGATCGCACAAGCGCAACTACCTCGAGGAGCAGCCGGCGGTGCGTCACCGCCTGCTCCTGGTCGCGAAGCGTCTCGAGGCAACGCCGTTCTTCGAGTCGACGATCAACGCCGACTTCCGCCACTTCATCGGCGGCGGTCTCAAGCTCGAGTACCACCTCGGCGACATGTTCTCGATCGGCGGCATGGTCGTGGGCGCGACCGCCCTCGACACCAAGCTGACCAAGCGCGTCACCGAGACGCTCGAGCCCAACGTCGACAACAACACGCGCGAGCCGTCGGTCGACGAGTTCACGCAGCGCCTCAACACGATCCCGCTGCACGGCGCGGTCTACGCCAGCCTCACGCCCTGGTACGGCAAGCTGGCGGCGTTCGGCAAGGCGTACGTCAACTTCGACTTCTACTTCCAGGGCGGCGTCTCGTTCGCCAGCCTGAAGTCGGACTGCGCGTCGTCGATCTGCAACGATCAGATGCCGGGCATCGACCCGGATCCGGCCGACCCCCTGGTCAACGCCGACGACAACCCCAACAACGACCCGCCGCTCAACAGCGGCTTCCGTCCGGGCCTCTACCTCGGCGGCGGCATCCACGTGTTCGTGAACGACTTCGTCGCGCTCGACCTCGCCGTTCGCGACTACGCGTTCAAGGACAACCCGTCGGGCGCGGACTTCAACGCCGACCTCGCGGTCCAGGACGACGACAGCCGCTTCCTGCACCACCTGTTCGTGGGCGTCGGCGCCTCGGTCATGATCCCGTTCAAGGTGAAGAGGACACGGTAACGCCAACTCGGTTGGCAGTTGCCAATCGCGTTGATGGGAGCTTGATGGCCCACACCTGCGGATTTCGCGGGGTTGGGCCATCGGTGTTTTCGGACCGGTTTTTGCCTACTATCGGGCCGTGCATCGCCGCTCCCTGCTCGCGCTGGTGACCGCTGCCGCCCTCGGCGGCGCCGTCGGCGGCTGTGTCACGCCCTCGATCCCGATCCCGCCACCCGAGCCCGAGCGGATGACCTTCACGGTGGACGTGCAGGCGGGCGTCGCGATCTTCGAGTACGGGCCCGAGCCCAACTACGCCGACGCGGTCGTCTACGTCTTCAACCGCGACCGCGGCCAGGGCGTCATCACGACGGCGCGGCCCGACGGCAGCGTCGGTCCGACCGACCCTTTCCCGGCGGCGGTTGGCGACCGGGTCGCGGTCACGTTCGAGACCACGGACTCGATCGCGGGCACCTGCGTGCAGATCAACAGCGACGGAAGCGCTGGCTTCTGCAACTAGTCGCCCGAGGGCGGCGCGGGTTCGCTAGCGGCGACGTTCGGCGGCCAGCTCGGCCTGCCACACCGCGTGCGGCATCGGCTGCAGCGTGAGCGGGCGCTCGAAGCTGCTCTGACCGCGCTGCACGGTCAGCGTGACCGTGGTGCCGGGCCGGCGCGAGCGCACGGCGCGAACCAGGCTGTCGTTGTCGCGGATCGGCGTCGCGTCGAGCCGGGTGATGACGTCGCCGATGGCGAGCTTGTTGGCCGACGCGGGCGAGCCCGGCCTCACCGTACGCACCCACGCGCCGGGAGTCGGACCATCTTCGCGGATCCCCACGCCGATCCACGACGGCGTGTCGGCGGCGCAGCGTACGTGCGCAGGGTACGTGACCCGCGCGGCCATCGGGATCGACGCGAACATCGTCCCGGCAAGCGCGAACCCGAGCGCCACGCCGGCGAGCGAGCAGATCGTCGCCAGCGCGGCCAGTCGTCCTCGGTCCGAAGTCGGCCGCAGCACTTCTCGCTGCAGCGCCGAGTGGTTGTCTCCCTCGATCATGAATACCTCGCTTGGAGAGCCCGTAGTTCCTTTATGAGCGGTCGCGTCGGCGGCGGCAAGCGAAAGGTGACGATGCGATCGGGCGCGCACGACACGCGAATCTGCGACGCGGGTGCGACGCGAATGAGAGGTGCGACCCGCGCTTACGTGGCGACGGGGACCACGTGCTAGCGTCGCAAACCGTGGTGGCAGAGCCGCGGTCCCGTCGACGGTGGCTCTGGCGCGTGCCACTCGCGCTGCTTCTCGTCGCGGCGGTCCTCACGACCGCCGCCGTGGTCACGCTGCGCGTCGCGTTTTCGGGATCGGCGCTGGCGGAGCGTGTCACGTCGCGGCTGAACGCGGACCTGCGCGGGAGCGTCACGATCAAGTCGATCGACTGGCCGCTCGCGAGCACACCGACCGTCGTCCTGGGCGGCTGGGTGCCCGTGGTCCTGCGGGAGGTGCAGGTCCGCGACGCCGACGGCATCGTCGTGCTTCGTAGCCCGCAGGTGCGCGCCGAGATCGACGTCCACGCCGTGCTGTTCGGAGAGCACGACGTCCTCGCGCGACGCGTGGTCATGGACGGCGGCGAGCTCGTGGTGCGCGAGGTCCGTGAGCGAGCGCCGCAGTTCGACGGCGACACCGCCGTGAGCCTGGTGGCCGCGTTCGAATCGAAGCAGACGCCGTCGCGCGCCGGTGCGCGCGGGGTGGATGGTGCGCGGCTCGAGCTGCGCGACGCCGAGCTGCGGCGCACCACGATCGTGATCGACGCGCTGCCCGTCGATGCCGCGGCGACCCGCCACGCGCTGCACGTGTCGATCGCCGATCTGTCGGCGCGCGGCGCGCTCGCGTACGACCCGCGCGTGTCGCCGGCGCGCCTCGTCTTCCAGGCCACGCCGCGTGGCGGTGCGGGCGAGGTCGTGGTGCGCGGCCGGCGCGTCGGGATCGCCGGCGTGGACGTGCGCGAGCTGGCGCAGGCCGACACCACCATCACGTTCGGCGGCGACGTCACGCTCGCGACCGGCGAGCACGTGCACGTGGAGGGCGCGCTGCGCGACTACTGGCCCACCGGGCACTTCGGAAAGGAGTCCCGGCTCGCCGTGACCGTCACGGGCGTTCGAGGCACCATCGCCGCTACCCCGCCGGTCGTGCTCGACGTGCCGCCGCTCCGGCTCCTGCACGATCTGCAGACCGGCGAGGGGACGCTCGAGGAGGTCGCCGTACGCGCAGCGGGCGGCACCGTCCGTGCGTCTGCGCGCTGGGGCGGCGGCCCCGACGGGAACGCGCCCACGTGGCTCGAGGGCACCGTCGCCACCACCGAGCCGCTCGAGCTGACGCCCTGGCTCACCCGCGACGAACGCCGCGAGGTGGGTCACACCGTGCACGCCCGCGTGAACATCCGCGCCGACGCGCGCACGGACGGGCTGGTGCGCCTGACCGATCCCGACCTGCGCCTCGGGCGCCTGCGCATCGACCGCGGCACGCTCGTGGTCGTGGATGCGGATGACGTGCGCATCGAGGACCTGCACTACACGATGCCCGGCCTCGAGGGCACGTACCACTGCGCGCTCGATCCCGGCCCGCCGGTGACCGGCGAATGCAATGGCAAGGACACGGGCGACACGCGGGTCCTCCTGAGGCTGAAGAAGCTCAGCCCGTGGTAATTTCAGCTCCCTTGCCTTCCGGCCGGCCAACCACCCGGCGGCGATCGCGGCTTCGCTGGTGGATCGTCGGTGTCGCGCTCACCCTCGTGGTGCTCCTGGGCAGCGCGCTCGCGGTGGTGCGCGTGCAGTTCGAGGGCCCGGACCTCGCGCAGAACCTGTGCACGATGATGAACTCGCGCATGCGCGGGCGCATCGAGATCCAGTCGATCGAGTGGCCGATGTCGGCCTTGCCCAAGGTCGTGAGCGGCGGATGGCTGCCGGTGACGCTCAAGAACGTCGCGATCTGGGACGGCGAAGGCGAGCGCGTGGTCCGCACCGAGAAGGTGACGGGCGAGCTCGATCTGCACTCGCTCATGTTCGGACGCCACGACTTCGTGCTGCGCAAGGTGACGATGCACGGCGGTGAGGTCGTGCTGAGCGAGATCAGCGAGCCATACCCGCTCCACGACTACGACATCACGGTGTTCTCGATCATCGCGGCGTTCTACGGCCGCCGCGAGGCCGGCTTCCACGCCGGCGTGTTCGCCGCGACGTCGCCGCTGTGGGATCTACGCGACTTCGAGGTCCGCGACGTCGACGTCGAGATCCGCACCAAGCCCGTCGGCGAGGCGTACCTGTTCCGCGGTCAGGTCTCCGACGTGTCGGGCCGCGGCTTCTTCTACATGGACCCGTCGGACCCGCTGGTCCCCAAGTTCTACGTCTCGCTCAAGCTGACCGGCGGCGAGGGCCAGATCGATCTCTATTACGAGCGCGACAAGACCGGGGCGTGGAAGCCGAAGGGCGAGTACTCGTTCCCGGTGAAGAGCCTCGACGTGCGCCGCCTGGCGCAGCTGCCCGGCGGATGGCCGACCGATCCGGTCGCCAACACGCTGCGCTTCGACGTCGCGGTCGAGACCAAGAACGGCGCGAAGGCGACGATCGACGGCTCGATGATCGACTACTGGGACACGCCGTACGGCGGCATCTGGGACGTGACCGCGAAGGTCGAGAACGCGGGCACCGTGCTGCGCCAGTCGATCGATCCCGACATCGGCGGCGAGGCGGTCACGCTCGAGGCGACCGTCACCGGCCCGATCATCTTCTATCCGTCGGTGGCCATCAAGGCGACGGGGCTCACCTACAAGCTGTCGGTGCTCGAGCCGCCGCTCATGCTGAAGCTCGACGCGCTCCACGCGGTGTACGACCTCGCGGTCGACGAGGGGTCGGTCGACGAGTTCATCGCGCGCGGCGCCGACGGCCGCGTGCGCCTGTCCGCGAAGTGGGGCGGCGACGGCTCCGACCGGTCGCCGTACTGGGTCGACTCCGACATCGGCATCGACGAGGCGATCGACATGACGCCGTGGATGCCGCCGACGCTCCTGCGCGCGCTCGGCTCGGGGCGGCTGAGCGGCAGCTTCCACGCGCTGCGGCGCAAGGGCGACACGACCTACGGCATCTCCGTCGACAAGATCGATCTGCGGCTGGGCAACATGCGCGTCGATCGCGGGCAGATCTATCTCGACAAGTCGCTGGCCAAGGTCCACGTCGACGGCGTGCGCTTCACGATGACCAACTTCCTCGGGTCGCTGAAGTGCACGATCCTCACCGGTGGTGAGGAGATCGCGTTCGACCAGAAGGACTGCGAGGCGAAGATCGAGAGCGGCAACGTGCAGCAGCTGCTCGATCTGCTGAAGGCCGGCTCGAAGTCGAAGGCCAGGTCCAGCAAGGGGGCCAAGGCGCCACCCAAGGCCTCGCTGGCGCCCAGGGCACCGGCGGCGCAGCCGCGCCGCGCGCTGCGACCCATGCGCCGTGGGGCGCGACGGCTGTATCAAGCGCAACCGGCGCCGCCGCCGCCGCGGCGCCCCACCACGCCGGCGAAGACGAGCGGCTGCGGCTCGGCGACGAGCGGCAGCACCACGGTGCAGATCGGCGGCAGCGCCAGCAATCTGAGCATCACGAGCGAGCTCGCGCTGCGCTGCATCCCGGTGCTGGGCGACCTGCGCGGCACGATCACGTTCGCCGACGGGGTCGTCAACATCGTCAGCGCGACCTCGCGCACGCTCGGCAGCCTGCGGTTCAGCGGCCGGGTGCAGGTCGAGCCGTCGCTCTACCTCAACCCGCTGAAGGTCGTCGCGACCAAGGTCGACCTCTCCAAGATCAAGACGGTGAGCCAGGTGCTCGCCGGGAAGATCTCGGCGAGCGTCACGATGCGCGGACCGCTCGATCCCAAGCGCATGGTGTTCGAGGGCTGGGCCTGCGCCGACCAGGTCGTCGCGCTCGGCGAGACGCTGGGCGACGTCGCGGTGTGGCTCAACCAGAAACCGACGTCGCTCGGCTGCCACAACAAGGCCGCCTCGGCGATGCCGCGGCCGATCGTCGACGCGTGTCTCAAGGTGGGCGACGCCAGCAACGGCCGTTGCGCCATCGTGCGCGCGACGCGCGAGAAGGGCGGCGAGATCGCCGGCGCCATCTCCGCGGACGGCAAGCAGCAGCTCGGCGGCCAGTTGCAGATCTCGCACCTGCCGCTGGCCGCGCTCATCAAGCTGGCCGGCGCCAAGCTCGAGGCCGACGCGCTCATCGACGCGACCGCGCTCGGGCTGGGCGGCACCGTCGACGCGCCGCAGCTGAGCGGCGTCGTCAAGCTCTCGAAGGCATGGGTAATGGGCGGCTACCTCGGCGACGGCGACCTCGCGGTCGAGCCCGCGGGCCCCGGCTTCGTGCGCTTCTCGGGCAGCTTCCTCGACGGCCGCATCAGCCTCGCCGGGACGCTCGGGACGCGCGCCCCCTACCCGCTCGAGCTCACGGCCGACGTGACGCAGCTCGAGGCCGACGCCTTTGTCGATCTGAAAGCGCTCGGTGCGCCGCCCAACACGCAGGTCTGGGGCACCGGCCGCGTCCAGGTGAAGACCGCGCTCGGGGACGAAAAGGCGCCGCTCTCCGTGATGGTCGACCTCTCGGATCTGTCGGTCGTCGGCGAGGCCGAAGGCCCGGACGGCCAGCCGGTGCCGCTCGCGGTGCGCGCGATCTCGCCGCTCCAGGTGTCGTGGGACGGCACGCGCGCGCGGCTCACGGCGCCGGCGCGGCTATCGACGCCGATGGGCGAGATCTCGCTCGAGGGCGAGGCCAGCCCGACCAAGCTCGACATCGCCGCCAAGGGCCGCCTCGACCTGCTGAAGGCGCAGCCGCTCTTCGGCGAGTTCTTCGATCGCACGACCGGCACCGCCGAGCTCACGGCGCGCGTGACGGGCTCGGCCAAGGTGCCGCACATCCAGGTCAGCCTCGATCTCGACGACGTCGCGCTGCGCCTCGCCGGGCAGGACGCGATGCTGCGCGTGCCCGGCGGCCGCATCGACTTCTCCGACGGCAAGCTGTCGCTGACCGGCCTCTCCGTCGAGGTCGACGACGGGTACCAGCGCTCGACCGCGCCCCTCGAGGTGAAGGGCGGCGTCACGTTCAAGGGGCTCAAGCCGACCCAGTGGGCGATCATCGTCTCGGGCGAGCTGGCCGGCGAGATGCTGCTCGCGTTCGCGCCCGACACGTTCGCGCAGGCGAGCGGCACGGCGAGCGTGTCGATGACGCTCACCACGGGCAGCGGCGGCGAACCGCGCGTGAGCGGCGAGCTCGCGTTCGGCGAGGGGCGCACGCTGCGCCTCTTGCCACGCGCGCTGCGACGCGAGATCGCGCTCGACCGCGGCACCATCTCGTTCGACGGCGAGCGCGCGGCCGACCTGCAGATCTTCATCGAGGACGTGGGCGGCAAGATCGACGACGAGGGCACGCTGCGCGACGTCGAGGGCACGATCGAGCTGAAGGACTGGAAGGTGGCGGCCGCCGACGTCGTGGCGTCGGGTGACGCGCTGACCTTCCGCGTGCAGCGCACGCTCGACCTCGTCATCAGCCTCGACGCGATCCGCGTCGTCCTCGACCGCGGCCAGCTCGAGATCGCCGGCGGCGTCGAGCTGACCACCGGCCGCTACACCGCCAACTTCGATCTCGGCGAGACGCTCGCACCGTCGGTGCCGTCGGGCCCGTCGGCGCCGCCGATCTGGGAGACCACGCCGCTCCTCGGCGCGGCCCGCCTCGATCTGCAGATCGACGTCCGCAAGTTCTCGGTGGTGAACAACCTCGCCAACATCGATCTGTACGGCCGGATCGCCATCTCCGGCACGCCGCGCGACCCGCGCTTCGACGACACCATCCACGTCGAGCGCGGCACGTTCCGCATCCCGCTGGTGCGCCCACGCTTCACGCGCACGCAGGGCCGCGCCGAGTTCTCGTCGCGGCGGCGGGTGCTCGACCAGACGCCCGCCCTGTCGATCACCAGCGAGGCCGACTACCGCGACTCGAGCGGCCAGGAGCACCTCATCACGCTGTCGATCTCGGGCGACTGGCCACGCCTGACATGGGACCTCACCACGTCGAGCGGCCTCGACAAGAGCCAGACGCTCACGCTCATCCTCTCGGGGCGCACGCCCGAGGAGCTGCGCCGCAACCTCGGCGACCAGGCCCTCATCAGCGACCCGACGCGCATCGATCCGTCGACCGACAACTCGCAGGGCGTCACCGACGAGCTGGTCCGCCAGTTCGCGTCGGACCTCCTCGAGGCGCGCTTCGCCGAGCCGCTGCGCCAGATCTCGACGCTCGACGTCGCGCGCATCGAGCTCAACCTCAGCTCGTTCGGCTTCCACGGCGAGAAGCGCCTGCTCGAGACCACGCGCGCGCTCGGCGACTTCGAGCGCACCACGCGCGGATCGAGCATCAACGTGCGCCTGGAGCAGCGCCTGCCCCATCACAACCTGCAGGTGCTGGTGAACTGGGCCAGCGGGCAGCTGTCGACCTTCGCCGCCGAGGCCGGGGTCCTGGTCAAACGCTTCGACGACACGGCCGAGCGCGACGTCACCGACGTCGAGTTCAAGGGCGTGCTTCGCCTCCTCTTCGGCAAGTGATCCGCTCCGTTCTCCTCTCGATCGCGTTCGTGCTCGCCGTCCTGGCGCGAGGCGCCGCCGCGCAATCCGACCCCGCGGAGCCGGTCCGCTGGACCGAGTTCGAGATCGTCGGCAACCTCATCGACGAGCCCGCCCTCCTGCGCCGGCTGTTCGAGCCCGAGATGCGCACGCGCAAGACGCTCGACGAGCAGGCGCGCAACGACCTGGCCGCCTTCGCCGCCAAGCTCGGCTACCAGCTGGTCGACACGCCCCACGCCGCGATCCGCGGCGGCGGCGTCAAGGTCGTGCTCGTCCTCGACCCGGTGGTGGTGGTGCGCTGGGTCGACGTCACGATGAAGCAGAGCATCACGGACGCGCTCCTCTCGAACGCGCTCCTCGACGACGAGATCAAGCGCCGCCTGCGCGTGCGGGTCGGCACGTCGCTGCCGTGGGAGCGCGACGATCGCCAGGCGCTCCTCAACGAGGACAGCGAACGCATCCGCCGGTACCTGCGCGACGAGGGTTACTTCGAGGCGTCGGTGACGATCACGCTCGAGCCGGTCGGACGCTACGGCATGCGGACGCGGGTGTCGGCGACCCTGGGGCCGCGCTACGAGCTCGGCCGCGTCGAGGTCGTGCCCGCGGGATCGTCGGACACCGACCTCGCCATCCCGGAGCGCGAGGTCAAGGCGGCGTTCACGCGCGGCCGCCGCTTCACGTACGCGCGCTTCCTCGCCGACGTCGACAAGATCACGACGATGTTCCAGCGCCGCGGGTACCCATCGGTGCGGGTCATCCACGACTTCGATCCGTTGACGTCGTTCGACCGGCGCACGCGCAAGGTCGACGTGCGGGTCACCATCGATCCGCGCCGCAAGCTTGACGTCGTGTTCGAGGGCAACGACAAGACCTCGTTCCCCGACGATGATCTGACCAGGCAGCTCACCTTCGGACCGTCGGGCACGGCCGACGACGTCGAGGTCGCGGCGTCGGCGCGCGCCCTCGAGCGTTACTACCAGAGCCGCGGTTACTTCGACGTCGCGATCACGAACGAGCGTGTTCGCCTCGGCGCGTTCGACCGCGTGGTCTATCGCATCGAGCCCGGCCAGATCCGCGAGGCGAAGAACGTCACCATCGAGTGCCGGCCGCACGTCGAGAGCGGGGAGGTGCCGAAGAACGACTGCTCGCTGCCGCGCCGCGACCTGGACGCCGCCATCGGCACGCGCCTGACCACGCGCCGCTTGCTGGGCGGCACCCGCTTCGTCACGACCGCGCAGATCGCCGCCGACGTCGTCGCGCTGGAGCGCTTCTACCGGGCGCGCGGATTCCAGGAAGCGACGGTGCGCGCCGACGTCGCGCCCACGCAGGCGGGCTGGATCGCGTCGGCGGTGGGCACGGCGCAGGTGCTGGCCGAGCATCGCCCGCGCGACCTGCAGATCCGCTTCGTCGTCGAGGAGGGGCCCCGCACCGTCATCGAGCAGGTGCACGTCGTGTTCGAGGGCCGCGCCGCCGGCCGCGCCAACGCCGGCGACGAGCAGCGGCTCATCGAACGCCTGCGCGTCAAACCCGGCGACCCGTACGTGCGCCAGACCCTCGAGGATCGCGCCAAGGACGTCGCCGACTGGTACTGGTCGTTCGGCCGCCCGCGCGCGCGCGTGACGCCGCTCGAGCCGGTGCCCGGCAAGGCGCCGCACAGCGTGGTCGTGACCTTCAACATCGAGGAGCGGCAGGAGCTGCGCATCGGCGAGGTCGTGGTGCGCGGCAACTTCCGCACGCGCGAGTGGGTCGTGCGCGACGAGCTCGGGTTCGAGCCCGGCGCGCCGCTCACCGGCGACCTCTTCACCGCCGGCCCGCGCCGCCTGCGCGCGACCAACCTCTTCGACGCCGTGAAGCTCGACTTCCTCGACTTCGAGGACTCGCGGCGCGACAGCGTGAACGTCGTGGTGCGCGTCGAGGAGCGCCACGACTACGCCATGCGCCTCGACTTCGAGGCGGGCTGGTCGAGCGAGGCGAGCGGCTTCGTGCGCGCCAAGCCGTCGTGGCCCAACCTGCTGCGCGTCGGCGCGCGCATCGACAGCGCCATCACGTACGGCGCCGAGTACAAGGCGGTCGAAGGCACGCTCCGCCTGCCGCGCTGGCTGGCCCGCCGCTACACGCCGGCGTCGTTCGACACGGAGGTCGGCGGCTACTACCGCCAGCAGGAGACCGAGCGCTTCGGGCCGCTGGTCAGCGCCGGCACCTCGGTCGCCTTCTCGCGCACGTGGGAGCGACCGCGCAGCGAGGAGGCCGGCGGGCGCCTGTTCACGGCCGCCGCGCGCGTCGACTGGCGCCGCCGCAGCCGCGACGAGGAGCTGGTGCGCCCGCCTGGCCTCGCCGGCGACCTCACGACCAACCCCATCATCACGAACACCGGCACCGTCGGCCTGACGCTCACCTGGGACCAGCGCCGCGACGCGCGCGGCAACCTCAACCCGCTGGCCCCCGATCAGGGCTTCCGGCTCGAGGCCGGCGCCGCCTACGCGAGCAAGATCATCGGCCAGGACACGTTCGTGAAGCTGAACGCGCTCGGCCAGATCTTCCTGACCCGCGGCCGCCTCCAGCTCCGGCTCGACGGCCGCTACGATCACGGGATCCCGCTCGACCACGCCGTCTTGTTGCCCGAGGTCGAGCGCTACTTCGCCGGCGGCGACTCGACCGTGCGCGGCTACGAGGAGGATCGCCTGGCGACCGAGATCATCGAGGAGACCGTCCCGCCTCTCGGCCAGACCACGCAGATCCGCGTCCTGCCCGCCGGCGGCAACATCCGCGCGCTGACCACCGCCGACGCGCAGGTCACGGTGTGGAAGCTCGGCGGCTTCCCGGTGGCGTCGGCGCTCTTCGTGGATGCGGGGTTGATCACCAACACCTGGGCCGTCGTGAACGTCGACGACATCCGGCCCGCCGTCGGCTCGGCGGTGCGAATGCTATTGCCGATCGGCGCGGTGTCGCTGGAGTACGCGGTGCCGCTGTTCCCGAGGGTCGGAGACGACCCGAGGGGCCGCCTGCATTTCGCGGTCGCGCTGCGTTACTGACGGAGACGGAGACGGAGACGGAGTGGGGTGCGAACGAAGCACTTCCCCGTCCTCGGGGGCAGGCCAGGTCGCGGGGCGCCGATCGCTCCGCGCTTGCGAGAGAACCGCGCCCGCCGCACGAGCGGTCTGCCTGACGCGGGGGCGCCGCCGCGGAGAACCACGTCCGGGTAACGCGGAAGGTTCGTTGGTGCGGCGGGCACGGATTCTCTCGCGCGCGTCGCGATCTGGCGACCCCCGCGACCCGGCCCGCTCCCTGCGGGCGGGGTGCGAAGGGGCCAGAACCCGAACACAGGTGCCATCACATGACTGACTGCTATCGCGTGAGCCTCCAGATGATCGAAGAGCTGAAGACGGTTGTGCCGGCAGTGGCGCGGCAGGATCGCGACCTCGCGGACCAGTTGAAACGAGCGGCGACGAGCGTGGTCTTGAACGTCGCCGAGGGCCGGTTG
>DATLEB010000143.1:0-5381 GCA_035525615.1 Kofleriaceae bacterium
AGAAGCACGCTGTTCGCGGCTTCCTTCATCTGGTCGGCGAGCTTGCGGTCGTGGCGGTGGATCACCGGCAAGACCGGGACGAGGGACTCGATCATCTCCAGAGCGGCTTGATACGCGGCGAGCATGTTCATCTCCATTGCGCTGGTTGGTGACTTCTCCCCTTGCGCGCCCCCGCCCGCAGGGGGGGGCAGCGTCGCGGGGCTCGCCGCATCGCGACGAGCGCGCGGCGACCGTGCCCGCCGCACCAACGAACCTCTCGCCTCACGCAAACGTGGTCCTCCGCGGCGGTGCCCCCGCATCGGGCTCAGCGCTCACGCGGCGGGCACGCGTCCTCGCGCGCATCGGAGCGATCGGCGCCCCGCGGCGCTGCCTCCACCCGAGGACGGGGGCATTGCACGCATCCGTCCTTCGACGCCGCCTCGCTCACGCCCGTTCCCGCCACTCATCCCCCGTCTCGCGTCTCCCGTCTCCCGTCCCCCGTCCCCGTCTCCCGTCTCCGCTCCTAGTTGATCACGACGAGCTCTTGCCCATCGCGACCACAGAACCGCGCCGACAGGTCGCTGCGTTCGCGACACACGGGGCACACCTTGGCGAGCACGCCGGTCGGCGCGATCTCGCGGCGACGACGCGTCGCCTGGAACAGCACGGCCGGGATGATCTCGCCGCCGTCGTGCGGACAGCGCCGCAGGCCGGCCTCGAACGCGCGCCCGCACGACGTGCACATGCCGCCGGCGGAGCGCGCGCCCGCGAGCATCTCCTCGGGCGGCACGAGGCGACGCGCGTCGCGCTCACAAAAGCTCTTGCCGGTGTACTCGGTGCGGCACGTCGGGCACACGAGGCCCGTCGACACGACGGCGAGCGCACCACCCGCGAGCGCCACGGTCTGACGCGGTATCTGCGGCGTGCGGCGGATCGGCGGCGGCGCGGCCCGACGCGGCACCGGTGGTGGCGGCGGCGCTGCGGGCTCGGGCTCGGGCTCGGGCTCGGCGGCCTCGGGCTCGACGTGACCGCGGCGGCGCGCGGCGATCACGAGCAACGCGATCGCCGCGAACGCGAGCAACACGAGCGCGATCGCGAGCCCCCAGCGGGCAAGCTCCACCGCCCTGGCGCTGGCGACGGAAAGAGCGGCGGGTTCCACGATACGTCCTGCACCCGCGAGTGGTGCCAGCGTCAAAGGTAGCAACCCGTTTCGCGCCCGGTCAACGACGGCGAAACGAGCCACGGCCGGCCGCGACAAACGAGCCAAACCCGCGACAGGCATATCACTCCGGAGCGAGCTAGACTCCAGCGCGACATGGCCGACCTGGTCATCGGCAAACGTCGCCACTCGCCGCAGCGCGCGCTGCGGGCCACCGGCCTGCTTGCGGGCCTGGTGATCGCCGCGTTTGTCGTCGCGTGGTTCATCTACCGGCGCTCCGTCTCGTACGACGTGCCGGGCGGTGATCCGCCGCGCCACGAGCTCGTCTTCGACCAGCCGTCGCCCGGTGCGCCGGCGCGCCTGCGCTGGGGCGACGCGTCGCTGCTCACGCTCGGCGAGATCTCCGTCGTGCGCGCGGCGGGCGAGCCGTTCGCGATCGGCGCGGCCCACGGACGCCTGCTCGCCGCGCAGATCCCCGCCAACGTGCACGCGTTCACGCCGACGCTCACCGGGCTGGCGGGCTCGGGCGGGCTCTTCGGCGACTGGACGCGCGGGATGCGCGTCGACTGGCGGCTGCGCTTCGTCGACGACGGCACGCCCGATCCCCATCGCCGCGCGCTCGCCGGCATCGTGCGCGGCGCGCGCCAGAGCGGCGTCGGCGTCGACTACGCCGCGCTCCTTCGCACCACCTCCGCGCTCGACATCGGCGTGCCGGCGCGCTGGACCGCCGAGGTCGAGAGCCGCCGGCTCACGCGCGCGCTCACGTTCGTCGCGCCGCAGGCCGGCGCTGCCGCTGGTCGCTTGTGGGTCGGCCGGAGCTTCGCGATGCCCGGCATCGGCGACGGCGGCGACGCGGCGGCGACGCCGGTCGTGAGCCTCGTCCGGCCCGCCGGACGTCTGGCCTGGGCCGGCGTGGGCTGGGCCGGCATGGCCGGCGCCGTCACCGGCATCAACGCCGAAGGCATCGTGGTCACGGTGCACCCGGTGTCGACGCGCGACGTACGCGCCACGCGCACCGCGCGACCCATCACGCTCCTCGCGCGCGACGTGCTCGAGACCGCGCACACGCTCGACGAGGCCGTGAAGCTGATCGAGGGCACGCCCACCCTCGGCGCCGCCGCCTTCGTGATCGTCGACGGGCAGCGCGGTCACTGGGCGGTCGTCGAGCGCAGCCCCACGCGCGCCGGCGTGCGCCGCGATCCCGCCGAGCCCGCGGTCGGCGACGTCCTCACCTCGCAGGCGTTCTCCGACGATCCCGAGAACGATCGTGCGGGCCGCATCTCGCCGTCGCTGCGCCGGCTCCAGCGGGTGCTGCGCCTCCTGCGCGAGCCGCCGGCCGACGCGGTCGCCGCCGCGATGGTTCTGCGCGATCGCCGCAGCCCCGAGGACGAAGGGCTGCCGTACGGACATCGCGCAGCCGTCGACGACGCGGCCGCGGTGCACGTCGTGCTCTTCGATCCCGCGTCGCTCGCGATGTGGGTGGCCGACGGCCCCGGCGCAGGCTCACGCATGCGCGCCTTCGATCTGCGCCACGAGCTGCGCGGCGAAGGCGATCGCCCGATCCCGCCGGCCGACATCCCGGCCGACGCGACGCAGGATCCGCAGACCGTCATCGCCACGCGCCGCGCGCGCGCCGAGCTGCGCGCCGCACGCGAGCAGGCACCGAGCAATCGCGGGCGCGCGCGCGAGCGCGTCGCACGCGCGCTCGCGCTGGCGCCGTCGCTCCCCGAGGCGCTCGTCGCCAGCGGCAACCTGGCCCAGGCCGCCGGCGATCGCGCGACCATGCGCGCGGCGTGGGAACGCTGGCTCGAGCTCGGCGCCGACGACCCCGGCGCAGAGGCCGCGATCCGCGCAGCCCTGTCCGCGCCGTAGCCAGAGCCGTAGTAGATTCGACGCGTGGCGGAGGTCCTCACCGTGATCGTCGATCACCTGGCCGGCTCGCGCCGGGGCCAGCGCCAGGAGCTCGCCGCCGACAAGCGCGTGCGTTTCGGGCGTCACCCCGACTGCGAGGTCTCGTTCGACGCGCACCGCGACATCGACGCGTCGTCGCGCCACGCCGAGCTGCGCCCCGGCGTCGATGGCTGGGTCCTCGTCGACCTCGGCAGCTCGAACGGCACGTTCGTCGACGGTCATCGGGTCACCGAGACCGCGGTCAACCGGATCACGCCCGTCACCGTCGAGTTCGGTGCCGGCGGACCGCGGGTCCGCCTCTTCATCGGCGACGAGGCCGCCGCCTCGGCCCTGCCTGCTCCCGAGCTCGCCGAGGCCCCGAGGCGACGCACCTGGTGGCTCGCGGCTGCAGGTGCTGCCGTGGTGGTCGTGGCGGCGCTCGTCATTTGGCGCCTCCTGTAGCCGCGGCGGCGGATCTGAGGGACAATCCTCGGTGGGATGAACTGCCCCTCGTGTCAGTCGCCGCTGCCGCCGGCTGCTCGGTTCTGTGGTGTGTGTGGCCATCAGATCACGACGCCCGCGGCGGCTGCGCGTCCCAATCCCACGCCGCCGCCGGGCGCGCCGGGTGGTCGTGCGGCGCCGCGTCCGCCGGGCGCGAACCGCGGACGTACGAAAGACGGACAGGATCCGTACGTCGGCACCGTCCTCAACAACCGCTTCAAGATCGAATCGAAGCTCGGTGAAGGCGGCTTCGGCGCGGTCTACAAGGGCCTGCAGCAGGGCACCGGCCGCAAGGTCGCGCTCAAGCTGCTCCACCCCGAGATGACGCGCGACGAGAACCTGGTGGCGCGCTTCCGCCGCGAAGGTCTCGTGCTCTGCAACCTGCGCGACCCGCACACGATCACGACGTACGACTTCGACCAGACCGCCGACGGCACGCTCTACATCGCGATGGAGCTGCTCGAGGGCAAGAGCCTCCATCAGGTCTTCCACTCCGAGGCGCCGATCGACTGGCGTCGCGTGCTGAAGATCGTGGGGCAGATGTGCAGCTCGCTCGGCGAGGCGCACAAGCAGGGCATCGTCCACCGCGATCTAAAGCCCGAGAACATCTATCTCGAGAATCGCGGCGGCGATCCCGAGTTCGTGAAGATCCTCGACTTCGGCATCGCCAAGGTGATGAAGGGCGACAACACCGTCGATCCCGGCGCGCCGCAGCTCACCGCGACGGGACAGACGCTCGGCACGCTCGAGTACATGTCGCCGGAGCAGCTCATGGGCAAGCAGCTCGACGGACGCAGCGACGTCTACGCGCTCGGCGTGCTCGGTTACGAGCTCCTCACCGGGCGCCTGCCCTTCCCCGACGCCAAGGGCCCGGCGGCGCTCATCACGGCGCAGCTCAAGCAGACGCCCAAGCCGCCGTCGCAGGCGAACCCGGCGGGCAACATCCCGGCCGGCGTCGATCGCATCATTCTCAAGACGCTCGAGAAGAACAAGGACCACCGCTTCCCCGACGTGGGCGCCCTCGCCGCGGCGACGCAGGAGTGCATCGCGAGCGGCGGCGTGTGGGGCACCGACGCAGCCGCTCCGGCGGCAGCGGCGGGCAAGGGCGGACGCGCGGCGCTCGCCGAGACGACGCGAGGCGATCCGATGAACCTCGGCGCACCACCCGCGGTGCCGCCGGGGGGCGCGCCGCCGATGGGCGCGGCACACGCGCGTCCCATGACGCCGCAGCCGATCGGCGGGCCCGGGTCGATGGGTCCGGGACCGATGCAGGGCAATCCGCGCGATCAGTCGAGTCCGAACTTGATGGCGGGCATGCAGATGCCCGGCATGGCCGCGCACGCACCTGTGGGCGCGCCCGCGCAGCCGTATGGCGGGCACGGCGGTCCGGGTCCGATGGGCGGCCCGTCAGGGATGATGCCGGGTTCGTCGTATCCGCCAGGTGCATCGCACGGCCACGGTCAGCACATGGCGCCGCCGAGGAAGAGCCCGCTGATGTGGATCATCATCGGCGTGCTGCTGGTCGCTGCGGCGACCGGCGCGGTCCTGGCGCTGACGCTGTGACTCCAACGTTGAGGTGGACCTCAACCTCAACCTCAACCTCAACCTCAACCTTGACCTCGACCTTGACCTCAACCTTGACCTCAACCTTGACCTCAACCTTGACCTTGACCTGGTCCTGGTCGTTGACCTGAACCTGAACGTGAACCCCACCGTTGACCTTGATGTTGACGGTCAACGTTGACGGTCAAGGTCAACGTCAACGTTCTCGGTTCAGGTTCAGGTTCAGGTCGAGGTCAAGGTTCAGGTCAAGGTCAAGGTCAAAGTCGAGGTCAACGTTGACGTTGACGTT
>DATLEB010000154.1:0-18919 GCA_035525615.1 Kofleriaceae bacterium
CAACGACCAGATCGTCCTCAACAACCTCTACAAGGCGACCGCGCTCCAGTCGACGATCAGCGTGTCGATGCTCGCCATCGTCGACCAGCGCCCGGTGCTGCTCACGCTGCGCAAGGCGCTGCAGGTCTTCATCGAGCACCGTCGCGACGTCGTCACGCGTCGCACGCTGTTCGATCTTCGCGAGGCGCGGCTCCGTCGCGAGATCGTCGAGGGCCTCGGCCTCGCGGTCATGAACATCGACCGCATCATCGAGATCATCCGCGGGTCGAAGGACACCGACATCGCCAAGGAACGCCTGATGGCGGAGCGCCTCGGCGGCCTCGACGGCTTCCTCGAGCGCGCCGGTCGCCCGGCCGCGGAGGTCGAGGCCGCGCGCACCGCCGGCTTCGTCATGCTCAGCGGCCGCCAGGCGCAGGCCATCCTCGACATGCGCCTCGGGCGCCTCACCGGCCTCGAGCGCGAGAAGCTGGAAGCCGAGTACAAGGAGCTCTGGGAGCTCACCGACTACCTCGAGGGCCTGCTCTCCAGCGAGAAGAAGCTGATGGGCGCCATCGTCGACGAGCTCAAGGCGATCAAGGCCGAGTTCGCCGACCCGCGCCGCACCGACATCGTCGACGCCGAGGGCGAGATCCTCACCGAGTCGCTCATCGACGAGGAAGACATGGTCGTCACGCGCACGCGTCTCGGCTACGTCAAGCGCACGCCGCTCCGCGAGTACCAGGCGCAGGGCCGCGGCGGTCGCGGCATCACCGGCGCGCAATCGGGCGGTGACGACGACTTCGTCGCCGACATGTTCGCGTCGTCGTCGCACGACCACCTCCTGCTCTTCACGTCGAAGGGCCGCGCCTACTACAAGAAGGTCTTCGAGCTGCCCGAGGGCGGCCGCACCTCGAAGGGCAAGCCCTTCGTCAACGTGGTCGAGCTGCAGGACGGCGAGGAGGTCGTCGCCATGCTCCCGCTCAAGGAGTTCTCGGCCGACCGCTTCGTCTTCCTCGCCACCGCCAACGGCACGGTGAAGAAGACGCAGCTCGACGCGTTCGACAAGATCAACGTGCGCGGCATCAAGGCCATCGGCCTCGACGACGACGACACGCTGGTCAGCGCCGCGATCACGAGCAAGGAGCACGACGTGCTCCTCACCAGCGCCAAGGGCTTCGCCGTCCGCTTCATGGACGAGCGCGTGCGTCAGATGGGCCGCACCGCCGGTGGCGTGCGCGGCATGACGCTCACCCCGGGCGATCGCATGGTCGGCATGGTCACGTTCGAGCGCACGAGCCCGGCCACGCTGGTCACGGTGTGCGAGCGCGGCTACGGCAAGCGCACGCCGCTCTCCGACTACCCGACCAAGAACCGCGGCGGCAAGGGCGTCATCGCGATCAAGACCACCACGCGCAACGGCAAGGTCGCCGCGGTGCGCGTCGTCTCGGACGAGGATCACCTGATCCTCATCTCCGACAAGGGCAAGATCATCCGCGTCCGCGCCATGGACATCTCGGTCACCGGCCGCGCCGCGCAGGGCGTGCGCATGATGCGCCTCGACGACGGCGAGCTGGTCGCCGCGATCGAGCGCCTCGCCGATCCGCAGGACGAGGCGGCCATCGCCGAGGGCGCGCCCATCGAGGCCGCCGACGACGGCGACACCGTCCCGATGGAGTCGACCGACCTGGTCGACGAGGGCGAGGGCGAGGGCGAAGGCGACGAGTCCGACGAGGGCGAAGGCGACGACGCCGATCCGGACGACGACGGCACGCCCGAGAACGGCGACGACTCGGACAGCGGAGCCAACTGATGACCCGCGAGATCCGGCGCTCGAAAGAGATCTTCGCGCGTGCGCAGGAGATCATCCCCGGCGGCGTGAACTCGCCGGTGCGCGCCTGTCGCCAGGTCGGCACCGATCCGCTGTTCATGGCGCGCGGCGAAGGCGGCCGCGTCTACGACGCCGACGGCAACGAGTACCTCGACCTCGTCGGCAGCTGGGGGCCGCTCATCCTCGGCCACGCGCACCCCGAGATCCTCGAGGCCATCGGCCGCGCCATGGCGCGCGGCACCACGTTCGGCGCCCCCACCGAGATCGAGGTCGAGTTCGCCGAGGCGATCCGCACCGCGATGCCGTCGATGGAGCGCGTGCGCGCGGTCTCGTCGGGCACCGAAGCCACGATGACGGCGCTCCGCCTGGCGCGCGGCTTCACGCGCCGCGACAAGATCCTCAAGATCGACGGCGCGTACCACGGCCACTCCGACTCGCTGCTCGTCGCCGCCGGCTCGGGCGCCGCCACGCTCGGCATCCCGGGCTCGGCCGGCGTCACGGCCGGCGCCGCGCGCGACACGCTCGTCGTCCCGCACAACGACCTCGCCGCGATCGAGGCGGTCCTCGCCAACGGCGACATCGCCGCGATCATCGTCGAGGCCATCCCCGGCAACATGGGCTGCGTCCCGCCGCTCCCCGACTACCCGGAGAAGCTGCGCGCGCTCACCGCCGCCCACGGCACGCTGCTCATCTACGACGAGGTCATCACCGGCTTCCGCGTGGACTACGGCGGCGCGCAGGCGCTGCACGGCATCACGCCGGACCTCACGTGCGTCGGCAAGATCGCCGGCGGCGGCCTCCCGGCCGCGGCATTCGGCGGCCGCGCGGACATCATGGAGCAACTTGCGCCGCTCGGCCCCGTGTACCAGGCCGGCACCCTCAGCGGAAACCCGCTGGCCATGGCGGCCGGCCTCAAGACTCTCGAGATCCTTCGCCGCCCCGGCACCTACGAGCGTCTGGACCGGCTAGGCCAGATTGTCGCAGAGGCCTGGCTAGCCGAAGCCAAGGTCCTCGGCATCCCAGCCTGCGTGAACCGCGTCGGAAGCATGTTCACGCTGTTCTTCCAGGACGGCCCCGTGACCGACTACGCGTCGGCCAAGCGGTCGGACTTGCAACGCTTCGGTGCCTTCTTCCGCGGCATGCGCGAGCGGGGCGTCTCGCTCCCGCCTTCGCAGTTCGAGGCTGCCTTCACGTCGCTCGCGCTCTCCGACGACGATGTGGGGCAGATCTGCGAAGCCGCGAGGGAAACTCTCCGCGAGATCTAGATTGCCATCGGCGTCCGCCGCGTGATAAACGCGGCCCGGTTTTCAGGCCTTTCTCATGGGACATCCGGTACATAGCGGCGGAATGTCGCAGCCCAGTCGGGCCGCGAAGAAGGCCGCTGCGCCGTACGCCCACAAGACGAAGCGCTACTACCAGACCCTCTCGGCGACCTCGGTCGGCATCGAGCTCGCGGTCGCGGTGGTCATGGGCCTGTTCTTCGGGATGTGGCTCGACAAGAAGCTCGGCATCGCGCCGGCCATGATGATCACCTGGCTGCTCATCGGCTTCGCGGCCGGGATGCGTGCGGTGTTTCGTCACGTGGCTGCGTCGGACAAGCTCGCCGAAGAATCCCAGGAAAGCGAAAGCTAGCCATGGGAGCCACGAGCCTCAACACCGTCCGCCTGGTCGAGCGCCTGAACTACGCCATCGGCGGCGTGCTCGTCATCGCGGCGGCGCTCTTCGCCACGCAGCGCCAGGCGCTCGGCGTCGCGATCGGCGTGGCCCTCACCTGCCTCAACTTCGCGGTGCTGCGCGGCCTGGTCTACAAGTGGACCAAGGCGGTGCAGGACGGCGAGCCCTCGGGCGGCAAGGCCTTCCTCGTCATGCCGAAGATGCTGGGCATGATGGCGGCGGTCGTCGTCGTGATCATGTTCCTGCCGGTCGACGGCGTCGCGTTCCTGATCGGCTACTCGATCTTCTTCCCCTCCATCGTGGTGGCGGGCGTCGTCGACGCTCTCCGTCATGCTCACGCGGATTCAGAGAGCTGAAACATGGGCGAACACGGAACCTGGTTCGACTACCTCAACCGCTTCTCCTGGTGGCAGAGCCTCATGGAGAAGGCCGAGCACTCGATGGGGCGCGGCTGGAAGTTCATGGTCTTCCAGGAGAGCCACTTCTCGCTGACCCACGTGCTGGTCACGCTGCTCGTCCTCCTCTTCGTGGTGTGGGGCTCGAGCAAGTTCAAGAAGGCGACGGCGTCGGCCGACGGCGGCATCGTCCCGCCGCGCACGATGAACATCCGCAACTTCTTCGAGGTCATGGCGGAGAGCGTCTACGGGATGACCGAGGGCGCGATGGGCGAGAAGAACGGCCGCAAGTTCTTCCCGCTGATCGGCACGCTCTGGCTCTTCATCCTCCTCGGCAACCTGTGCGCGCTCATCCCCGGCTTCGTGTCGCCCAACGACACGCTCAAGACCAACGTGGCGCTCGCCGTCACCGTCTTCGTCATCACCCACGTCGTGGGCGTGAAGGAGCACGGCCTCGCCTACTTCAAGCACTTCCTCGGCCCGAGCCCCGCGCTCGCCCCGCTCATGCTGCCCATCGAGCTCGTCAGCCACCTGGCTCGCCCGGTGTCGCTGTCGCTGCGCCTCATGGGCAACATGATGGCGGACCACAAGGTCGTCTTTTCGTTCTTCGCCCTGGTCCCCCTCTTCGTCCCGCTCCCCTTCCTGCTGCTCGGCCTGCTCGTCTGCGTGGTGCAGGCGATCGTGTTCTGCACGCTGACGATGGTCTACATCGGCATGGCCGCCGAGCACGAAGAGCACTGAACCGACTCCGACTCCGTACCCCAACGATTTTGATGCGCGTCCCGCGCGAACGAACCCAAAACTCAGGAGACTCCGTCATGGCTAACCGTACGATCAAGCGAATCACCTCGTTCCTCAGCTTCTGCATCGTGATGTTCTTCGCGTCCTCGGCGTTCGCGCAGAGCGCCAAGGAGCAGGCCATCGGTGGCCAGGGCGGCATCATGGTCCTCGGCGCGTCGATCGGCCTCGGCCTCGCGGCGCTCGGTGGCGGCCTCGGCCAGGGTCGCGCTGCCGCGGCGGCGCTCGACGGTATCGCCCGCAACCCGGGTGCGGCGGACAAGGTTCGCGGCCCGATGATTCTCGGCCTCGCCCTCATCGAGTCGCTCGTCATCTACGCGCTCATCATCGCGCTTCTCGTCGTCACCAAGTTCTGATCGACCTCGTTCGCGCGAGATGCGAATGCGAAGGCGCCCCGTGAGGGGCGCTTTCTACTTTTTCGGGAACTTGCGACCGGCCGGCGGGCATGGAACCATGCTCCCGATGGGAGAATCCGAGCCGGCGCCCCCGGAGCCGAAGGTGCTCGATATCGCGGGCAAGACCACGCTCGAGATCCTGTCGCAGATCGACATCTTCAGCGGGCTGCCGCCGATGCACCTGCGCCGCGTCGTCGACATCGGGGTCGAGGAGACCTACAAGACGACCGCCACCGTGTTCCAGGAGGGCGAGGCGGGCGACAAGTTCTATCTCATCCTCGAGGGCGCGGTGCGCATCAGCCGCTTCGTGCCCGGCATGGGTGAGGAGGCGCTGGCGGTGCTGCGGCCCGGCGCCTACTTCGGCGAGATGTCGCTCATCGACGACGCGCCGCGCTCGGCGACCGCCGTGTGCCACGAGAAGTGCCGCCTGTTCGTCGTGAACCGGCGCGACCTCGAGGACCTGCTCTTCGTCGACCGCGACCTGGCGTACGAGCTGCTCTGGAACTTCGTGCGCACGCTCTCGCGGCGCCTGCGCGCCACGAACGACAAGATGACGTTCCTGGCCACGACGTCGAAGTTCTAGCCATGCGGCGCGCGGTGGTGATCGCGTCGGCGGCGCTGGTTTCGGCTGCGGCCGTCGCGGCGCCGGGCGTCGCCTCCGCCGACCCGCTGCCCGCCGGACGCCTGTCGGTGCTGGGCAGCGCGCGCAACGGGACCGGCGGCCTCGCCGACGAGCTCGGCTTCGGGTACGCGTTCGGCGTCGAGGCCGGCTACCAGCCGATGGGCCCGACCCAGCGCGTGGGCTGGGGCGCCTCGTGGTCGACGCAGTTCTCGCGCTACGGCTCGGGCAGCGCGCGCGTCGCCGACCAGCTCAAGATGGTCGAGATGGATCTCGGCCTGCGCGCGCGCGTGGTCATGGGTGCGCGCCGTCGCCTCGTGCTCCACGTCGGCGGCGGTGGTGCGCTCCTGCGTACGAACGAGCCCGTCGTCGTCAACCGCGATCGCGATCAGGTCGGCTACTGGGGCTCGGCCGGGGTCGAGTTCGGCCTGTGGAGCTTCATCTTCGGCGTGTCGATGCGCTACGCGCCGATCGTCGACGGCTCCGGCACCATCGGCCTGCAGCTCGCCGTCGGCCGCGGCACCTGACATGAGCGCTGACGTCAGCGCATGGCTCGAGCTCTCCGACGGCGTCCGCCTCGCCATCAAGCCCGACGGCGTGCTCGTCGGGCGCGCGCCCAACTGCGACGTCGTGCTCGCCGAGCCGTCGGCGAGCCGCGTCCAGGCCATCATCTTCGCGGGCGCGAGCGGTCCGTCGCTGGCGGTGCTCGGCAAGGGCGCCACGGCCGTGAACGACGAGACGGTCACGCACGATCGCGAGCTCGTCGAGGGCGACCGCATCTCCTTGCCCGGCCTCGAGGCGCGCATCGTCGTCGAGCCGGTCTCGAAGCCCGTCGCGCCCGCGTCGACATGGGTCGTGCGCGGCCCGGGCGGCCTGTTCGGCGTGGTGCGCTCGCCCTTCACCATCGGCAGCGCGCGCGACGCCGACCTCCGCCTTGACGGCGCACCGCCCGAGGTCCTGCGCTTCCACATCGCCGAGCGGCTGACGGTCGAGGCCCGCGTCGAGCTCGTCGTCGACGACGAATCCTACGCCGTCGGCGAGCTCGCCGAGGTCCGCCCCCGATCGGTGGTGGTCGCCGGCGGGATCCGCTTCGAGGTCGTCGCCGGTGGCACGCTCGGCGACGGCTCGACCGCGTCCGACCTGTACCTCGACGCTCCCGGCGACGTACGCCTCGAGTTTCTCGCGCGGGGCGGGCGGCTCACGGTCCACTGGCGCGCTCGCGAGCGCACGGTCTACCTGCCCGAGCGCCGCTGCGACCTCG
Organism: Kofleriaceae bacterium; assembly: GCA_035525615.1. Taxonomy (GTDB): domain Bacteria; phylum Myxococcota_A; class Polyangia; order Haliangiales; family Haliangiaceae; genus UBA2376. Next base: position 6,950 of record DATLEB010000154.1, read on the forward strand.
TCGCCGCCCTGCTGCAGCCGCCCGATCCGTACGAGCCCGGCGACGACATCCCCGACGACGTCCTCCTGCCGCGCGTGTGGCCCGGCAAGAACATGACCCGCGCCGATCTCAACGTCCTACTCCATCGCGCGCGAAACGACCTCCTGCGCGCCGACCTCGACGGCGCCGCGCTCCTGCCGCGCGCCGAAGGCGGCACCGCGACGCGCTTCCTGCTCGCGTCGCGCGCCCGCGTCACCGTCGGCTGATCCCGCCCTCGACGTCGTTCACTTCCCGAAGTCGATCACCTTGTGCGTCACGACGCCGGCCTCGTCGATCTCGACGACGTAGTCCTTCGCGATCTTGACCATCGCGGAGAGCTTGGCCCAGTTCCCGGGCGCGCCCTTGGTGAGCTCCTCGGCGACCTCCTTGCTCTGGAAGAGCATGTAGCAGCCGCCCGGCTTGTGCTTGGCGAGGAACGCCGCGAGCTTGGTCGTGTCCTTCATGGTGTAGCCGGAGATGAGGATGCGCGTCTCCGGACCGATGACGCTCGGTGGCATCGCGTCGAGGTTGGCGTCCGACCCGTGGTGCGGGGCCTTGAGCACGTCGACGGGTTTGCCGCCTGCCGCGCTCGCGACGCGCGCCTTCGCTTCCTTGGGCGTCATGTCGCCGAGCGTGAGGAACGTGAACTTGCGTGTGGTCGCCTCGTCGGTGACCTCGTCGACCTTGATGAGCGCGCCCAGGCTGAAGTGGTTTGCGTCCTTCGCGCCCGCCGACTGGGGCTTCTGGGGAACGATGGCCTGGCCCGAGACGTGGAGGCCGGAGTCGGGGTGCGCCCAGTGGAACAGGGACTCCTTGTCCTTCACCACCTTCTGCTTCTTCGCCTCGGCGCCGCCGGGCGCGGATGCACCGACGTGCATCACGGCGACCTCGTTGCGATCCTGCGCCTCGCCGGTGTGGTCGGCGTGGTCGTGCGTGATCATCCCGCGCTTGTGTTTGCCGCGGTCGGCCTCGTCGCCCGACTCCCACTCCGACTCGTCCGGCGTTGGATCCTCCTTGCGTGCGGCGGCCCGTAGCGCGCGCGCCGCGTGCATCTGCGCGCCCTTGCCGGCGTCGACCAGGTACGAGCGCCGCGAGCCCTTGAGCTGCATGAACATGGCGTCGCCCGCCGTGCACTTCTTGTGGCCGCCGACCTGCGTCAGCTTGATCTTCGCCGGCCCGGCGACCTCGGCTTCGTCGTCGCCGGCCTCCTCGTCGCCGGCTTCCTCGTCGCCGGCCTCCTCGTCGCCAGCCTCGGGCTCGGCTTCAGCCTCGGACGGCGCGTCGGCGTCGGGGTCCTCCTCGGCAGCGGCCGCCGACCGGAGGCGGACCTTCTTGGTCGTGGGTTTCTCCTTTTCCTTCTCCTTCTCCTTCTCCTTCTCGTTCACCTTCTCTTTCTTCTCGGCCTTCTTCTTGCCGGCCGGATCCTCGTCGCTCATGCCGCCCTCGCCGCCGCTCTCCTCCTCGGGCCCGGCCTCGTCCTCGTCGCTGCTCCGCACCGGCTTGCGCTTCGCGCCGCCGCCCGCGCTCCCTTCCGACTTGGCCGGCGCATCGACCGCGTCTTCCCGGGCGTAGGCGAGGAAGTGCTCCTGATCGGTGAACGTGTAGACGATCGTCGGGTGGTTGAACATCCTGGTGATCAACCCCTTCCGCGTCCCCTTGGCCTCGTTGGCGGGAACCTTGGTGATCTGCGCCGCCTTGCCGAACCGGATCGCGCGCTGCACCGTAGGTGACGGCGCCCCCACCTCCGCGCTCGTGCCGCGGCCGGCGATCTCGTCGAGCAGCGACTCGGCCGAACGCCCGGCGACCACCGCATCGGCGACCGCGTCGGCGTGGTGCTCGAAGTGATCGCCGTCGCCGCCGCCCTTGCGCGCGACGCCCGATCGCTGCTGCACGATGTGCGCGGCCTCGTGTGCGACCGTGTGCAAGGACGGCAGGCCGCCGCCCATCACGATGTGATCACCGACGGCGTAGGCCTCGGCGTTCATCTCCCCCGCCGTCGACGCCGCCTCCTCGCCGGTGTGCGCCTGCACGTGATCGATGCGGTGCCGCCCGAAGGCAGCCTGCACGGTGTCGCGATGCGGCAGCGAGTCGGTGCCGGTCGCGATGCCGCGCGCCGCGGCGCGATCGATCGTGTCCGCGCTGACCGGACCACCGACGGCGACCTTGCGCTGCACCACGCCGGGCAAGCTCATGGTGAGCGTGCGCTTGCCCGGGCTGACGCCGCCGGTCGTCTCGCTCGATCCGCGCTCGTGAGTGTCGGGTCGATACTGGCCGTCGCGCATCGTCGAACCTCCTGACCCGTTGTACGCGCGGTCCACGCGTTTCCCGGTTTCACTCCGGTTTCACGGCCCGACGGGCGCGCCGCGCATGGGTATCATCGACGCGATGGACGCCTCCAACACCGATGGCCTCCCCACCGAGGTCGAGACCATCCGCGAGGTCGACGCCGAGGGCACGTCCGACGCCGCCTCGTCGTTTCGCCTGCGCGAGTTCGGGCAGCGCTACGCGCGTGGTCACGCGCTCGGCATGGGCGGCATGGGCGAGGTGCGCACGTGGACCGATCGCGCCAGCGGGCGCGACGTCGCGATGAAGACCATCCGCACCGATCGCGAGGAGCCCAACTCGGTTCAGCGGTTCGCACGCGAGGCGCGCATCCAGGCGCAGCTCGAGCACCCGTCGATCGTGCCGGTCTACGACGTCGGCGTCGACGACACCGGCGGCATGTTCTTCACCATGAAGCGCGTGCGCGGCCACAGCCTCGCGCGCGTGCTGGCGACGGCGTGGGATCGCGGCGAGGTCGGCAGCTACTCGCTGCGCAAGCTCCTCTCCGTGATCGCGCGCGTCGCGATGGCGGTCGAGTTCGCGCATCGCCGCGGCGTCGTGAACCGCGACCTCAAGCCCAACAACATCATGCTCGGCGCGTTCGACGAGGTCTACGTGATCGACTGGGGTCTCGCGGCGCTCCACGACTCGCAGGTGGCGCCGCTCTCGCGTCCCGAGATCTTCCTCGGGCTGCCCATGCCCGACCCGAGCCTCGATCGGCCGCTCGTCGATTCGTCGCAGCGTCCCGAGACCAAGAGCGGACAGATGATCGGCACGCCCGGGTACGCGGCGCCCGAGCAGGTGCAGAACCCGACGGTGGTCGATCGCCGCAGCGACGTGTACGCGCTCGGCGTGATCCTCTTCGAGATCCTGGCCGGACAGCGCATGCACCAGGGCGACTCGCTGGCCCACGTGCTCATGTCGACGTTCAAGACCGACGGCGCCAGCCCGGCCGAGCGCGCGCCCGACCGCGGCATCCCGCCCGAGATCGACGCGCTCTGCCGCCGCGCGACGCGCCTCGATCCCGCGGCGCGCCCGCAGAGCGCCGCCGAGATCGCGAAGGAGATCGAGCGCTACCTCGACGGTGATCGCGATCTCGAGCGGCGCCGCGAGCTGGCCAGCACGCGCGCCCGCGCGGCCGCCGAGGCGTTCGACGCGTCGCGCACGCTCGGCGACGAGGATGCGCGTCGCAGCGTCGCATTGCGCGAGGCCGGCAGCGCGCTCGCGCTCGACCCCGAGAACCGCGAGGCCCGCCGCACGCTCCTGCGCGTGCTCACCACGCCACCGCGCGTGACGCCCCGGGACGCCGAGATCGCGCATCGCCGCTCGGGCATCCGCTCGTTCCGCACGTCGGCGCGCATCGCGCTCGCCGCGCTCTTGACCTACGCGCTCTACGTCCCCGTCGTGTTCTGGATGGGGCTGCGCCATCCGTGGATGTTCGGCGTGACCGCCGCCGCGATCCTCACGCTCATCGGCCTCACCTATCACTACTACCGCAAGCCGCCTGCGGACCTCGACGTGCCGTGGCCGCACCTGGTGTCCTCGACGGTGGCGCTGGCCAGCGGCGTGTGGTTCTTCGGCTCGCTGGTCACGGTGCCCGCGATCGCGCTCGCCACCGGCGTCGCGTACACCACCACGTTCCGGCGACGGGCGATCTACTGCGTGCCGCCGTTCCTCGCCGTCGTGATCGGCCCGCTGATCCTGCAATACGCGGGCGTGCTCCCCGACTCCTACGCCTTCGAGGGCGGCAGCCTCCGCATCGTCCCGGGCATGGTCGACTTTCCGCCCGCCGCAACGATGACGTTCCTCGTGATGATCCACATCGTCACGATCGGCGCGGCGCTCTGGTACATGTGGCGGCTGCGCGCCGAGTACCTCGACGTCGAGCGCAAGCTGCACCTGCAGGCGTGGCAGCTCGCGCAGCTCGTCCCCGACGACGCCCGCGCCGCCCTGGCCGCGAGCACGCCGGGCGGGATGCCCACGCCGCGGCCGGTGAAACCGGCGTGAAATCGCACTCACGGCGTGCGCTCCGTACTGTGAGCAGGAGGAATCGATGACGACCACCGAGCCCGCCTTCGTCCGCCTGTCGGACAGCCCGATCTGGGACGTGCAGCGCGCGTACTTCGAGCAGCAGGGACCGCGCGCGTGGGCGAGCGGCACCGTGCCGCACTACGTGACGTGCAACCCGGTCATGGGACGCGCGTTCGCGGAGGTCCTCGCCGGGTTCGCGAGCGACTGCGCGCGAGCGCGCCCGGTGGCAGCCGCCGAGCCGCGCACGCTCCACATCGTGGAGCTCGGCGCCGGCAGCGGGCGACTGGGCTGGAACATCGTGCGCGCGCTGCGCGCCGCCGTCGACGCGAAGGCGCAGGGCTGGCGCTTCGTCTACGTCCTCACCGACATCTCCGAGGAGACCATCGCGTGGTGGCAGACGCATCCGCAGCTCGCGCCGCTCATCGCCGCGGGGCTGGTCGACGTCGCGCGCTTCGACGCCACGTGTGACCGCGCCATCACGCTGCGGGCGAGCGGGCGCATCGTCGATCCCGAGCGCCCCGCCGACGAGCTCGTCGTCGTCGCGAACTACGTCTTCGACGGCCTTCCCACCGACGTCTTCGAGGCGGTCGGCGGCGAGCTGTACGAGTGCCTGGTCGCGACGTCGGCCGCGGCGTCGCCCGCCGGCCGCGGCTTCGGCGAGCTCGAGCTCGCGTGGCGCGCGCGCCCAGCCCCGCGCCGTTCGTACGACGACGCCATCCAGCAGCGCATCCTCGAGGAGCACGCGGCCGTCGACGGCGTCTTTCCGTTCCCGACCGCGGCGCTGTCGGCGCTCGACCGCCTGCGCGCGCTGACCCGGGGGCCGCTCCTCGTCCTCTCCGCCGACAAGGGCACCACGCGTCTCGACGAGCTCGCCGCCGCCGGCCCGCCTTCGTTCGCCACGCACGGCAGCCTCTCGATGCAGGTCAACTTCGCCGCGCTCGGCGCCTGGGCCCTCGCCCACGGCGGCTCGTGGTTCCACAACGAGCACCACCACGGCTCGCTCGAGGTCTGCGCCATGGTGCTGGGCACGCAGCCGCGCGCGGCCACCATCGCCGGCTTCGAGCGCGCCATCGCGCAGCGCGGCCCTGACGACTTCTACGCCCTCAAGCGCCTCCTCGTCGCGCGCGCGGCCGAGCTGACCTGCCACGAGCTCCTCGCCTACCTGCGCCTCTCCGGCTACGACGCCAAGCTCTTCCTCGACTGCGCACCCGCCCTTCGCACCCACGCCCGCTCCGCCCACGGCGAGGAGCAACACGACTACGTCCTCGCCCTCGCCCGCGTCCTCGACGGCTACCTGTCCATCGGCGAGGGCGACGCGGTCGCCGAGCTGGTCACCGAGCTCGCCGCGCTCGTCGGCATCCGCCAAGCCGCCCCCGCCTTCGACGACGAGGACCCCTTCGACGTCGCCACCGGCCGCGCCGCGGGCATGAGCGCGGCCTGATGGGTCGCCTGATCGCGAGCAGCGGCGCGACTGCTACGGCGCCGCGACCATCACGAGCACATACGGCCGCTCGGCCGGCGCCGCCGCGTACTCGCTCGACCGCATCTGACCACCGCGGCCGTCGGGCGACGTGCTCACCACCGCGAACCCGTAGTTCGTCCCCGGCGCCGTGAGCCAGCCCTGCACCAGCGCGGCGTCGAGCGCGGCCACGGCATCGCCCGCAACCCGCGGCGCAAACTCGCCGAGCAGCGCATTGGCGTCGAGCGTCGGCACGCTCAGCCCGCCCGACCACGGCACACCCGGCTCGCGCTCGTCCCACGTCGCGCCGGCCTCACTCCACGACTCCGTCAGCGGGAAGAGCTGGAACGTGCCGCTCTCGAGCGGATCGAAGATGGTGACGTGCAGCTCCGCCGCCACGACCGTCGCGTCCGCCGGCAGCCCCGCGAGATCCAGCTGCACCAGCGCCACGCGCCGTGGCGCCGCGTCCATCTCGAGGAACTCGAGCGCCGCGCCGTTCTGCGTCGTCGCGTCCGACAGGATCGACGTGTCGTACGCGACCTCGACGCGCATCGTGCTGGTGTTCACCGGCGCGGCGTCGACGTCGCCGGGCGGCCCCTCGCCGCTCGCGCAGAACCCGTCGACGCACACGTGTCCCGGCGGGCAGCGCTCGTCGGGCGGCGCGCACGCGTAGCGAGTCCCGTCGTAGGCCGGGGCGTCGAAACGGCAGCCGCCCGCCGCCGCGAGCGCAGCCGTGGCCAGAGCCTGAACAAGCGCTCGCGACCTCATCCGCGCTCGGAGGTTGCAAGGGCTGCACCACGGCCACCCCCGCGAATCTCCTCGCGCCTCGAGCCGCGGCCGTGGGGCGTCACGCCCTCACCCAGTGGCCGCTTCGGCCCCCACGTTTCTCCTCGAGCCGCACCTCGCCGATGACCATCCCCTTGTCCACGGCCTTGGCCATGTCGTAGATGGCCAGCGCCGCGACGCTCACCGCCGTGAGCGCCTCCATCTCGACGCCGGTGCGATCGACCGCGCGCACCGTCGCGCGAATCTTCGCCACGCCGATGCCGCCGCGCTCGGCGCTCACGTCGATCTCGATCTCGACGCCGCTCACGCGCAGCGGATGACACAGCGGGATGAGCACGTGTGTCTGCTTCACCGCCTGGATGCCGGCGAGCCGCGCCACCGCGAGCACGTCGCCCTTGGCCACCTTGCCCGCGCTGATGAGCGTCGCCGTCGTCGCCGCCATCCGCACCTCGCCCGACGCCACCGCGACCCGCTCGGTCTCCGGCTTCGCGCCGACCTCGACCATGCGCGCCCGCCCGCGCGCGTCGAGATGCGTGAGCGGCGTCGCAGCCTCTGGCACGGCGCGCGTTTTCTTGGGGCGGGTCGGCATCGCTCGCATTGTACAGTCGGCCCGTGCGTATCGCCCGCCTCGCCCTGGCCTCGCTCGCCGCCGTCTCCACGCTCTCCGCCGCCGCCTGCACCGGCGATGACGGGGACAGCGCACCGCCGTCGACCGTCGCGCTGACGAAGTTCACGCAGGCCATGAACACGCCTTACGAGATCGACGTCGACGGCTCCGCCGTGACCATCTCGACCGACTTCACGACCGTCGCCAGCCAGGCGACGCTCACCGCCGAGGGCGCCGCGCAGCTCGACCTCGCCCTCGACATGCTCGTCGCCGGCTGGGATCCACCGTACGGCTGCTCCGGCGGCGGCGACTGCCTGCAAGGCGAGTCGTACAAGCTCGACGGCGACGGCACCGAGATCTGGATCTGGAACGTCTTCAACGAGCCTCGGCCCGAGGTCGCCCAGCTCCGCACGTTCGTCGTCGCGCTCCGCGGCCAGCTCGCCGGCTGCACGGGCGGCACGCTCATCGAGCAATGCGCCGCGCCGCAGTGATCGACCTCATCGCGGACGTACTCGACCCGCCACTCGACCGGCGACTCGGCCCGCTATTCGACGGTAACGCTCTTCGCGAGATTGCGCGGCTGATCGATATCCGTGCCCTTGAAGTCGGCCACGTAGTAGCTCAGCAGCTGCAGCGGCAGCACCGTCAGGATCGGCTGTAGCTCGACCGGCGTGTCCGGCAACAGCACCACCTCGTCGGCGGTCCCGCCGATGTCGGTGTCGCCGCGCGTCGCGATCGCCAGGATCTTGCCCTGCCGCGCCTTCACCTCGCTGAGGTTCGACACGACCTTCTCGTAGTTCGGCCCGCGCGGCACCAGCACGACCACCGGCAGGTGCTCGTCGATCAGCGCGATCGGTCCGTGCTTCATCTCGCCGGCGGCGTAGCCCTCGGCGTGGATGTACGAGATCTCCTTCAGCTTGAGCGCACCCTCGAGCGCGATCGGGAACTGCGCCCCGCGCCCCAGGAACAGGAAGCCGTGCGCGTTGCCGTAGCGCCGCGCCAGCACCTGGAGCTGCGCGCCGCCGTCGATCACGTCCTTCATCTTGTTGGGCAGCTGCACCAGCTCCGCGAGCAACTCCCTCGCGCGCGCCGGCGCCAGCTTGCCCGTCCGACGACCGAGGTAGATCGCGAGCAGCGCCATCGACACCAGCTGCGTCGTGAACGCCTTCGTCGACGCCACGCCGATCTCCGGCCCCGCGTGCGTGTAGAACGCCCAGTCCGCCAGACGCGGAATCGACGACTCCACGACGTTCGAGATGGCCAGCACCTGGGCGCCCTTGCCCTTGGCCTCGCGCACCGCCGCCATCGTGTCGGCCGTCTCGCCCGACTGGCTCACCGCCACGACGAGATCGCCCGGCCCCACGATCGGATCGCGATACCGGAACTCCGACGCGAGCTCGACCTCGACCGGGATCCGCGCCATCGCCTCGATCATGAACTCGCCGACCAGCGACGCGTGATACGACGTGCCGCACGCCACGAAGATGATGCGCTTCACCTTGGCGCCGTCGATCTTCACCTCGTCGAGCACGACGTCGTCGCGCTCGAGATCCACGCGACCGACCAGCGTGTCGCTCACGGCGCGCGGCTGCTCGTGAATCTCCTTGAGCATGAAGTGCTTGAAGCCGCCCTTCTCGGCCTGCATCGCACTCCACGTGATGATCTTGGGCTCGCGCGTCTTCGGCTTGCCCTCGAAGTCGGTGATCTTCACGCCCTCGCGGGTCACCGTGACGATCTCACCCTCTTCGATGAACAGGATCTTGCGCGTCTCGCTCAGGATCGCCGTGACGTCCGACGCGATGTAGTTCTCGCCCTCGCCCAGCCCCACCACCATCGGCGACGCGTTCTTCGCGGCCACCAGCGTCGACGGATCCTGATCGTTCATCACCACGAACGCGTACGCGCCGTGGACCTTCTGCAGCGCCTGCCGCACCGCCGTCGTCGTGTCCGTCGCGCCGGCGCGGATCGCGCGATCGATGAGATGCGCGAACAGCTCGGTGTCCGTCTCCGACGTGAACTTCGCGCCCGCCGCCGCCAGCTCGGCCCGCAGCGCGAGGTGGTTCTCGATGATGCCGTTGTGGATCACCGACACCGCCCCGACCTTGTGCGGGTGCGCGTTCTCGTCGCTCGGACGCCCGTGCGTCGCCCACCGCGTGTGGCCGATGCCCGTCGAGCCCGGCGCGGTGTCCTTGAGGAGCTTCTCCTCGAGGTTGCTCAGCTTGCCGCGGCAGCGGACGACCTTGCTCGCACCGTCGGACCACACCGACACGCCCGCCGAGTCATACCCGCGGTACTCGAGCTTGCGCAGTCCACCGACGAGGATCGGCGTGGCCTGCCGCCCGCCGACATAGCCCACGATGCCGCACATCGCTCAGTTCCCGTCGTCCGAGTCGCTGAAGTCGCCACCAGCGGCCGCGTCGCCTTCGGCCGCGTCCTCGTCGGGGAACACGTCCTCACGGTCGGGCGCCTCGAAGGTGGTGATGGGGCTGGCCACGGGCACCTTGCCCGGTGCGACCTTGCAGCCAGACCCTGCGATCAGAAGGGACAGCGCCAGAGCGCCAAGGAGAAAGCGAGACGCGTGCATGGGCAGCCACGCTAGCACAGATCGGGCCCACTTCTCGTCGGTCGAAAGCCGAGCCCGCTTCGGGTACCATCGACCCTGATGGCGGCTGGCGATTCGCCGGGGGGCGGAGGCGGACTGGTGAGCAAACTGGTTCCGACGCGCGGACTCACGGCCGCGGAAATGGCCGTCGTCGAACGGGAACGCATCGCCCGGAACGTCTCCCGCACCATCTCGGCCGCGCCGTTCTTGATGGTGCTGCTCTTCGGAATTTCCATGGCGATGCTTGTGGTGTCACCTCGCACCGAGCCTCAGGCGCAGTGGCAGCGCGGCATCACGCTCATCGATCTGTGTGGTGCGCTGGCGCTCGCTGTGGCGATCGGCATCGCGCGCGGCACCGACAAGACCGGCCCCGCCGCGCGCCTCCGCCAGCACATGGGCGAAGCGATGATGATCCTCGGTGTGGTGATCGGCGCCGCGCTCGTACTCAACACCCTGCACTACCAGTTCAAGATGATCGCGTGGGTGGCGGTGGTGTTCCTCACCGCGGTGCTCTTCCACCCGCGGCTGCTGACGTTCCTGGTGACACAGGCGGTCGGCCTGGCCGTCGTCCTGTGGGCGGCGTTCGACGCCACGCCCGAGAACGCGGCGCGCCTCGGCCACATCACGACCGCGGTGGGCTCGGCCGTCGCGGTGGTGGTGGTGGAGCGCCTGAGCTTCGCGGCGTTCGTGCGCGAGACCGTGATGCGCCACCAGCTGGGCGAGGTCAACCGCGACCTCGAGCACCGCGTCACCCAGCAGGTGCGCGAGATCGTCGCCAACAACGAACGCATCGAGGCGCTCAACCGCCAGCTCGCCGGCAAGGTCGCCGCGCGCAGCGAGGAGCTCGCGATGGCGCTGCGCCGCCTCGCCGTCGCCGAGCACGGCGGCGAGACCCTGGCGCCCGGTACGGTGCTGGGCGATCGCTTCGAGATCAAGTACGTCGTCGGCGTCGGCGGCATGGGCGTCGTCTACGCCGCCGTCGACCGCCTCGCCGGCGAGCGCGTCGCCCTCAAGGTCGTGCGCTCGCAGAGCGGCGACGTCGCCGGCGGCGTGCGCTTCCTGCAGGAGGCCACCGCTGCCGCCTCGCTGTCCCATCCCGCGATCGTGCGCGTCCTGCACGTGGACGTCACCGCCGACGGGCGCCTCTATCAAGCGCTCGAGCTCGTCGAAGGCCAGACCCTCGACGCGTGCCTCGAGCGCGGCCGCGGGATTCCGAAACCCGTGGTCGCGCGCCTCGGCGCCGTCGTCGCCGACGCGCTCGCCGTCGCGCATGCGATGGGCATCATCCATCGCGACGTGAAGCCGCAGAACATCATGATCACCGCCGACGGCCCGGGCCTGCGCCTGCTCGACTTCGGGCTCGCGAAGATCCGCGAGACCCTGTCCGCCGGGTCGCTCACCGAAGGCGGCGCCGTCATCGGCACCCCGCAGTTCCTGGCTCCCGAGCAGGTCTCGTCGCCGCTCAACGTCACCGGCTCCGCCGACGTCTACGCGCTCGGCATGGTGCTGTACCTCTGCCTCTCGGGCCGCCTGCCCTTCCAGGCGCAGGCCCCGATGCAGTGGCTCTACGCTCACGTCCACGAGCGCCCGCGCCGCATCACCACCGACGCGACCCCCGCGCTCGTGGCGCTCATCGAGAAGTGCCTATCGAAGTCGCCCGCCGATCGCCCCACCGCTCGCCAGCTCGCCGCCGACCTCGCCCACATCGCCGACGAGATGGACGCCCCGCACCTCGACGTCTGGGCGAAGACCATCGACTACGTCGACACCCGCCCCCTCCACGGCGCCGCCGACCTCGCCGACGCCGCCCCCAAGAGCTCCGCCGGCGCCGAGACCGCCCCCCTCATCCTCGGCGCCATCGCGCCGCCGCCCGCTCCCGCGCATCCACCCGCGATCGCCACCTCCGGCTCCACCGAATCTCCGTCGACGACCGATGGATCCGGCGCCGAAAAGACCGCATCGGCTTGACACTCCGGCGGCCGCTGGCTACAAGACCTGCCTCGAACCACGCGGGAGTAACTCAGTGGTAGAGTGCAACCTTGCCAAGGTTGACGTCGAGGGTTCGAATCCCTTCTCCCGCTCGAAGATGATGTGACGCCAGGCCGCCCACGTGGGTGGCCTTCGACGTTCTGAAGCAGGGATCAC
>DATLEB010000179.1:0-11979 GCA_035525615.1 Kofleriaceae bacterium
AGCTTCACTTTGCCCACGCCTACACGATGGCGTCGTTCCTGTCGGCGCTCAACACCCGCGACGACGGCTACGGCGGCGCCCGTGAGGAGCGGGTGCGCCTTCCTCTCGAGGTGATCGCTGCGTGCCAGCGCGCGCTTGCGCCGACGACCGTGCTCGGCTGTCGCTTTCTAGGCGACGACATCATCGAGACCGGCAGCCACGTCGAGGACGCCGCCTGGTTTGGCGCCCGCTTCGCCGCAGCGGGCCTGCACTTCCTCTCGGTGTCGACCGGCGGCAAGTTCGAGGACGCCAAGCAGCCCAAGGTCGGCTGGTCCGTGTACCCGTACACCGGCGAGTCCGGGTACGAGTGCATGCCGACGATCTACTCGGACGCGGTCGGTCCCTTCGGGCGCAACCTGCCGCTGGCGGCGACCGTCCGCGCCGCGGTCCGCGCCGCCGGGTACGAGACGCCGATCGTCGGCGCCGGCGGTATCGAGGATTTCCATCAGGCCGAGGGCGCGCTCGTGCGCGGCGATTGCGACATCGTCGCGTCGGCGAGGCAGTCGCTCGCCGATCCCGACTGGTGGCTCAAGATGCGCGTCGGCGCGGGCGAGCAGATCCGTCGCTGCGAGTTCACGAACTACTGCGAGGCGCTCGACCAGCAGCACAAGCAGGTGACGTGCAAGCTCTGGGACCGTGACGAGCTCGACGAGGCGGAGGTGCGCTTGGCGGAGGACGGCAAGCGCCGGCTGGTCGCGCCGCGCTGGCGTCGCGGCTGACGAGCGCTTCCTCGCTGAGATCTCACGCACCTGGCGAGTGGGGCTTCCACGTCCCGGTGAACGGCTGTCGCCAGTGGTGGAGTCTCCCCGGGAGCACCGAGCGATCAAGCCCACTTGCGCTCGGGCACGAGTGTCGCAATATCGGGGTCCCGATGGACGCTGCGCCCGCCGGCGACAACCGCGACACCACGAGGACGTGGTGCGTGACGTGTCGCGCGCTCTATCGGTCGGCGTACAAGCGCTGCCCGAACGACGGCGGCGAGCTCGTGTCGGCCGTCGACGATCCGCTGGTGGGCGCGACGCTGGCCGGTCGCTTCGTGATCGAGCGCGTGCTCGGCGAGGGCGGGCTCGGTCGCGTGTACGCCGCGCGGCACAAGCGCATGTCCCGTCGTTACGCGATCAAGGTGCCCTACGGCGAGCTCACGCACGACGCGGTCGCGCGCACGCGCTTCCTGCGCGAAGCCGACGTGGTGGGGCGGCTCGAGCACCCTTCGGTGGTCGCGGCGACGGACGTGGGCGAGACCGACGAGGGCCTGCTCTACCTCGCGATGGATCTCGCGGAAGGCTTCGGGCTCGATGTCGTGCTCGAGGCCGGCGCGATGCCGGGGCATCGCGTGCCCGTGCTGATCGAGCAGGTGCTCGGCGGGCTGGCGCACGCGCACGAGCGACACATCGTCCACCGCGATCTCAAGCCGGCCAACGTGATCGTCGACCGCGACCGCGCGCGCATCGTGGACTTCGGCATCGCGGCGCTGGCCGAGGAAGTGGGGCACGCGCAGACGCGGCTCACCACCGAGGGCACGATCATCGGCACGCCGGAGTACATGGCACCCGAGCAGCTCTCGGGTCGGCCCGTCGACGCGCGCACGGACCTGTTCTCGCTGGGCGTCATGCTCTACGAGATGCTGTCCGGCAAGCTGCCCTTCGACGGCGGGCCGATGGAGATCGCCGCGGCGAACATGTCGGGCGATCCGCCGCGCATCTCCGTGCGCGCCCCCGACGTGGGCGTGGTCGACCCGCTGATGGAGGCGCTCGCGCGCTGGATGATGGAGAAGGATCCGGCGAACCGCCCGCAGAAGGCGGCCGATGCGCTCGCGGTGCTGCGGCTGGTGCAGCACGATCGCGGGGCCGCGGCGCGGCAGCTGGCGCCGTGGCTCGAACCGGAGCGCATGTCGGTGGCGATGGGCCATGACTCGGCGCACACAACGCGCATCCACGCGCGCTCGGTGCCGTCGTCGACGGTGCCGCCGGTGTCGGAGGCCCGGATGCGCGGTCCGTTGCCCGGCAACGGCCGCATGATCGCGATCGCGTCGGCGGTGGTGCTCGCGGTGATCGCGGTCGGTGCGTGGCAGGCGACGAAGCCGGACGCGCCGACGCAGACGGAGGCGCCGACGCAGACCGAGGCGCAGCGGCAGCCGCAGTCGCAGCCGGAACCGTCGCCACACGAGCCGCCGCCGCAAGCACCGCTGCAGGCCCAGCCGCCGCCCGGAGCCGCGGTCGCCGTCGCGCACCGGCCGACCGCCGGCAGCGCCGCACAGGTCGACGTCGTGCGCGCGCCGAGCTCCGACGAGCCCGGCCCCGTCACCACGCCCGACCCCTCCCCCGTCACCCGCAAGCCCGCAGCGGTCACGCGTCAGCCGCCCGCCGTCGCTCGCCAGCCGCCAGTCGTGGAGCCCGTGCCCGCGCCGCCGACCTCCAGCTCGTTCTCGTCGCGTTACACCACCGTCGGCGAGGCGCTCGCGACGATGCGCCGCACGCACGGCGACGATGCCGTGGCCGATCTGCTCCGCCGCTACCGCGCGATCGCCTACCTCGACGCTGTCCGGAAACCGGACCTTCGCGCCGCCGGCATGCGCGAGCTCGACGCCATCGCGCGCGTGATCACGACGCGCACGCAGCCGGCGCCGCGCTGACCACGACCGTCAGCTCGCCGCCTTGATCTTCTTGATCCCGCGCAGCTCGCCGGCCACCTCCCACACGTCGCCCTCCTTCTTGAACCGGCGGAAGCGGATCACGCCGCTGCGGTTGAGCTTCAGGTAGAGGATCGTCTTCGCCGGGTCGAAGTCCTCGCCTTCGAGCTTGAGCGACACGCCCTCGTCGTCGGTGAGCGTCACCGACTTCAGGTCCTTCAGCCCGGCCGCGGCGAGCACGTCGGAGAGCGCCCAGCCCGGCGTCTCGGTGTCACCCGACGGCGCCTTGATCTCGGGCAGGCCCACCATCTTGTCGCCGGTGAACGTCGACGGTCCCGCCGGGCTCTCGACCTCGATCTTCAGCTCGGCCGTGGGCGTGGCGCGCACGCCCTTGTCCGCCGAGTTGTCGCCGGTGCCGTGATTGCCGCCGCCGCCGGAGTCGCCGCTGCCGTGGTCCTGCTCGCCGATCGGCTTGCCGGCGTCGCTCTTGGTCTTCACCGTCACCTTCACCACGCCCGCGACCGGCTGCGCCAGCTGCCCCTGCACCAGCCAGCCGAACGCCACGCCGCGCGCGTCCTCGACCAGCGCCGGCTGCGCGCCCGGGCTGTTCTTGGCCGGCGCGAGCACGGTCGTCACCTTGCCGGCGCCGTCGATGGCCTCGACGGCGATCCA
Source organism: Kofleriaceae bacterium (assembly GCA_035525615.1). Classification (GTDB taxonomy): domain Bacteria; phylum Myxococcota_A; class Polyangia; order Haliangiales; family Haliangiaceae; genus UBA2376. The sequence goes on from DATLEB010000179.1 coordinate 3,341, forward strand.
GGTGTCGGCCGGCGGCAGCTGCACGAGCTTCTCGAGGGGCTGCGGTCCGCCCGACAGCGTCACCTGCTCGGTGAGCACCTTGTCGTCGAGGAGGATCGCGACCTTCGCCGGCGCGCTCGACGCGGTGCCGGCGCTCTTCTTCTTGTCGCAACCCAGGACGCAGCCGAGAACGCAAAAGACCAGCAGGAGGGGCAGGACGAGACGCATCTCCTCGATGCTACTCGATCCACCGCACCGGCGAGAGCCGTGAGGCTTCCGCGATGGCCTCGCGCGGCATCCGCGCCCGCAGCGCGATGCGCCCGGTCCAGAGCACCCGCCCGCCGCGCGCCACGATCCACGCGCCCACCGCCGCGACCTCGTCGCTGCGCGCGTCGCGGAACAGATCGATGCGCACCTCGGGCAGCTCGGTGGTCCGGTCGACGAGCAGCGAGCGCCGGTCCGCCGGCTGCAGGATCTGCACCCCCGCGACACCCTGGCGCGCCGCGACCGCGGGCTCGTCGGCGGCGCCGAGCCGCACCACGTAGCCGTCCTCGCCGGTGATGTCGTCGCCGGCGCCGATCGCCTCGAGCACGCCGCGCCGCTCCGGCCCGTCGGGCACGCGCACCACGTACGCGCCGCGATCGTCCGGCGCGTAGCGCTCGATCACCTCGGGATAGAGGTACAGCGCGACCGGCGCGTCGCGCACCTCGAGCTTCTCCCACGGATCGGCGGGCGGCTTCGGCCGCGTCGTCGATCCGCACGCCGCGGCGAGGACGCCGAATCCGAACGCGAGCGCGAAGACGCGGGAGTGGCGCACGGGCAGAACGTACCACTGTCACCGTAACGTCACGCGCGATGCCCTTGCCGTCGCTGCTCCGCCACGAGTAGGTTCCGCGGACTCTCGATGAAGTTCAGTCGTGCCACGGGCGGGCGCACGCTCGCGATCGTCCTCGTCATCGAGCTGCTGTTCGGTGCGTGGATCTGGTTCGGAGGCGACGCGCCGGCGACCGCGCAACCCCAGGTCACACCCGCTGCGGAGACGGCACCGGCTCCGATGCCCGCACCCGAGCTCAAGCCGGCGTGCAAGGCGAAGAAGCCGTCCCCGCCGCGGGACCTCGCCGACGACCTCATCCCGATCGGCATCCTCATCGCCGTCATCGTCATCGTCGTGATGCGGCTGCCCAAGGTCGATCTCGGGCACTCGATCGCGTTCCGCCGCCGCCGCTTGCTCAACTGGCTGCCGCTGGGCCTCACGTACTCGTTCCTCTATTTCGGCCGCTACAACATCAAGCAGTTCCAGGGCATCGGCCTGACCGAGATCGAGTACGGCACCGTGTTCGGCGTGGGCTCGGCGGTCTACGGCCTCGCCTTCCTGCTGAACGGTCCGCTCACCGATCGCTGGGGTGGTCGCGCCACGATCCTCATCGCCGCCGCCGGCTCCGCCGCCGCCAACGCGCTCATGGGTTACATGGCCGCGACCGGCGAGACCTTCGGCATGTCGACGGTGAAGGCGTTCTCGATGGCCTTCGCGCTCAACATGTACTTCCAGAGCTTCGGCGCCGTGTCGATCGTCAAGGTCAACGCCGCGTGGTTCCACCTGCGCGAGCGCGGCACCTTCGGCGGCATCTTCGGCATCCTGATCTCGCTCGGCCTCTACTTCGCGTACGACATCGGCAAGCGCATCTCGCTCGACCTGAACATCGAGTGGCTGTTCTGGATCCCGGCCATCATCCTCGTCGTCTTCTTCGTGCTGTCGGCGCTGTTCGTGCGCAACAACCCGTCGGACACCGGCCACCCCGACTTCGATCTCGGCGACGCGGGCTCCGGCACGCGCACCGGCGAGCACCTTTCGGTCCGGCAGGTCTTCGTCAAGATCCTCACGCACCCGGTCATCCTGATCATCTCGTTCATCGAGCTGTGCTCGGGCTTCCTGCGCCAGGCCATCCTGCAGTGGGGCGTGGACTTCGGTAACGGCGTCGGCGTCGGCAAGAGCTTCGTCTTCCAGAACTGGGGCATGGTGTCGTGCGTCGCCGGCATCACGGGCGGCATGTTCGCCGGCGCCATCTCCGATCACCTGTTCAACTCGCGGCGCAGCCCCGTCTCGGCGGTGCTCTACGGCATCATGGTCGCGGGCTCGGTGCTCATCATCCCGCTCTTCGCGGCTCCCGAGATGATCGGCTGGGTGGTCGCGCTCATGTCGATGGCGATCATCGGCGTGCACGGCATGTTGACGGCCACCGCGTCCGCCGACTTCGCCGGCAAGAAGAACACCGGCATGGCGGTCGGCATCATCGACGGGTTCGTGTACCTCGGCTCGACGGCGCAGTCGTTCCTCTACGGCGCGTACCTGCCGCCGTCGAAGATCCGCGACGCCGCCACCGGCTGCCTGGTCCCGAACCCCGAGGTGAAGAACCTCGACAACTGGTACGTGTGGCCCGCGGCGATGATCCCGATCGCGATCATCGGCTTCGCGCTCGCGCTGAAGATCTGGAACGCGCGGCCGACCCGCGGCGGCGCGGGCGGCCACTGAGCTCGTCCGCGCGCGCGATCAGTCGAAGAAGCCGCCGAAGTCTCCGAAGTCGCCGCCGCCCACGTCGCCCACGTCGGCGCCGCCGACATCACCGGCGTCGCCGCCCGCGTCGCCGACGTCGCCGCCGGCGTCGCCCACATCGGCCTCTGCGGGCGCGGGGTCGCCCTGCTCGATGCCCGGCGTCTCGGCGGTGCCGACCGGATCGCCGGCGTGGTTGATCACCGTGACGTGCGGCGGCATCGCCATCGAGAAGATCGCCGACCACATCATCATGTTCATCATCATGCCGAGCGGGCTCGGGTAGTAGTTGTCGTACGGGTCGTAGCGGTCGTCGGTCGGCTGCCGCGCCGCCGCGTTCTCCTTCGCCCCCGGCCGCTGCACCTGCGCCTCGGCGCGCACGACCTCGGCCTGCGCCTCGGGCATCGCCCGCTGGATCGCGTCACGCACGCGCGTCACGAAGCTCTCGAACTGCAGCCGCGCCACCTCGATCGTCGCGCGGTCCTTGGTCAGCGGCTCGACGCGCGCGCGATACGTGGCCGCGTCCTCGCCCTTGCGCGGCTCGAGATCGTGAATGCGACCCGCGATCACGACGCGCACCGCTTCCTCGGTGTCCGGGTGCTCGCCGCGCGCCTGCACCTCGATCACGAGGTGAAGGCCCGCCTCCAGGTGCTCGACCGCCAGCCGCAGCAGCTTGAAGTCGCCTCCGAGCGCGTCTGATTGCTCGTGGAACGCCAGGAACAGGTCACCGAGGTCGTCGGGGCGCCCTTCGCGATCCTGGTACAGCACGACGTCGTCGACCACGAGTGACACGGCGTTGGTGGCGCCCAGCGAGCGCAGCGCGTCCCGCACGGCGTCGACGACGGCGGCCGCCTCGAGCGCGGCCTTGCGGTTGCCGGTGCGCAGGTCCGGCTTGCCCCCGAACGTGGACTTCACCTTGTCCCAGAAACGAGGGTTGCGGAGGATGTCCTCCCCTGCGACGCGAACATGGACGGTACCGGCGAGCTTCATTCCCCCAACCGTAGCCACGCCTCGCCCCACGGCAACCGCGCTATTCTCGCCCCCGATGAGCAGCGGCCCGGTCAAGCGCCGCGACACGATCGATCGCAAGGTGGTCGAGGGCGTGGCGCAGCTCCTCGCGCAGGCGAAGAGCGCGCTGTTCATCACGGGCGCTGGCCTCTCCGCCGACTCCGGGTTGCCGACGTACCGCGGCGTGGGTGGGCTCTACGACAAGCGCGACCACGAGAGCGGTCTGCCTATCGAGTCGCTGCTCTCGGGCGAGATGATGGCGCGCCATCCCGAGGTGGTCTGGAAGTACGTGCACGACGTCGAGCTCGCCTGCCGCACGGCGACGCCCAACCGCGGCCACGAGATCCTCGCGCTGCTCCAGGAGAAGATCCCGCGCATCGTCGTGTTCACGCAGAACGTCGACGGGTTTCACCGCGCCGCCGGCTCGAAGAACGTGATCGCGATCCACGGCGACGTGCACGACCTTCGCTGCACGCGCTGCGACTGGAAGAAGACCGTCGCCGACTACGCGACCCTGACGTTTCCGCCCAAGTGTCCGCGCTGCGCGAGCGTGGTGCGGCCCGGCGTCGTCCTCTTCGGTGAGCCGCTGCCCGAGGCGCCGTTCCAGCGCTTCGAGGAGGAGGTGGCGAAGGGCTTCGACATCGTGTTCTCGATCGGGACGTCGGCGCTGTTCCCGTACGTGGCGCGACCGGTGCTGCTCGCCAAGCAGGACGGCAAGCCGACCGTGGAGATCAATCCCGCGCGCACCGACCTCTCCGACGTCGTGGATTTCCGCATCGTCTCGGGCGCGCGCCACGCGCTGCGCGCCATCTGGATCGCGCTCAAGGGCAAGGCCCCGTCGTCGACGCGGCTGGGGCGCTGACGTTGGCCGCGCTGACGCGCCGCGACGCGGCCACGACTGCGACGTGACCGCGACAAGTGCGACCTCTCCGAAGTCCGGTGAGTGGCTAAGGGAGTGGCCGCAGAGCAGACACGTCGCCGCGCCCGCGCGGACGGCGCGAGCCTCGTCGAACCGCGCGGTTCGGCGCGTCTGACTCCCGTTCGCCCGGTGGCGCGCGCGTTGCAATCGAGGCCACGCCATGCGCCGGATGATCGCTCCTCTCGCTCTCGCGCTCGCCCTCTCCACCGGGTGCGGCGGCTCGCTCTCCAACAATCACAAGCAGGGGATGGCGGTGGTCGGCGGGTTCGCCGTCGTGATGGGCGGCACGTTGCTCGTCGACGGCACGAGCTGTGACACGGCGGACTGCGGCAGCTACGACGGCGGCGAGCTGCGCAACGGCGGCCTCATGATCGCGGGCGGCGCGGCGCTGCTCACGTACGCGATCATCAGGCTCTCGCAGGACGACACGGTGCCCGAGGCGAGCGGCACGCGCACCGCGAAGAACGCGTCCAAGTAAGCCGCGTAAGTAGGCGGCGTACTTAGAAACCGCTGTACTTGGGGCCGGCAGCGGGTAAGTTCCCGGGATGCTGGCTGTGCTGGGCAAGCTCCTCCCGACCCTCTCGCTGGATGGCGACCGCAACGTCGTCCGCGACGCGTGGAACCTGCTCGCGGGCCTGCCCGGTGGCAAGCTCCTGTTCTCGCGGATGGTCGGCCGCATGGCGCCGTACACCGGCTCGATCGGCGCGCGCGTGACGGCGCTCCGTCCCGGGTTCGCGCAGGTCGAGCTCGACGATCGCAGGTCGGTGCGCAACCACCTCGACTGCGTGCACGCCGTCGCGCTCTGCAACCTCGCCGAGCTGGCCGGCAACGTCGGCGTGGCCTACTCGCTCCCCGACGACGCGCGCTTCATCGTGGCGGGGCTGTCGATCGAGTACGTGAAGAAGGCGCGCGGCACGATCACCGCGACCAGCGAGAGCCCGATCCCGGGGACCAACGCCAAGGCCGAGTACCTGGTGCCGGTGGTGATGACCGACGCCGGCGGCGACGTGGTCGCCCGCGCGACCCTGCGCACGCTGGTGGGCCCCAAGTCGGCGCGCGGCGCGCGATCGACCGTGGCGGCGCGCACGTCGCGCCCGACGGCGCGCGATCTCAACTAGTGACGAACGAGTGACGAAATAGATGAGTCGCGAGCTGCGTCGGACGTTCATGCGCGCCCTTGCCCTGGCCGTGAGCCTGCTGGCCGTTTCGGCGGCGCCTGTCCTCGCCGAGCCGCAGGAGTTCGGCGCCGACGCCAAGCTCATGTACCGCGCCGTCGCGTGCGCCGGTGATGCCGCGCTGCCGGCGCCGCTCGACGCGCGCATGATCGACGCGCACTGCAAGCAGGTGCAGCCCTGGTACGCCGCGCTGCAGACCCGCTACGTGACACCGGCGCGCGAGCTGTTCGCGACGGTGCGCCCCGCGGGGCTGCCGACGAGGGTGGTGTATCCGTTCGGAGGCGGCGACCTCGTGTCGGCGCTCATCACGTATCCCGACGCCACCGAGATCACGACGATCTCGCTCGAGCACGCGGGCGATCCGACGCGGCTCACGGCGGCGACGCCGCGGCAGCTGAAGAGCGCGCTCGGCGTGTATCGCGGCGCGGCGCGCGCGCTCTTGACCAATCACGACTCGGCCAGCGAGAACATGCAGAAGCTCGAGCGCGGCGCCGTGCCGGGCCAGCTCTCCTTCTTCATCACGGCGCTGGCGGCGCTCGGCTACGAGCCGGTGGGCCTGCGCTTCTTCACCATCCAGGCCGATGGGACGCTGCACTACCTCGACGCCAAGGAGGTCACCGACCTCGCCGGCACGCGCGCGAAGCGCAAGAAGCGGTCGTGGGTCGACACCGACTTCTCGGAGGCGTTCACCAACTCCGAGCTCACGTTCCGCAAGGTGGGCGATCCGGGCGCGCCGCTGGTCACGCACCGCCACATCGCGGCCAACCTGGCCGACGACGCGTTCCCGGGGTCACCGCTGGCCAAGCACCTCGAGGCCAAGGGCAAGGTCGTGACCATGACCAAGGCGGCGAGCTACCTGCTGTGGCTGTCGAACTTCTCGGGCATTCGTGACTACCTGCTCGCCAACTCGGCGTGGATGATCTCGGACTCGACGGGGATCCCGCCGCGGCATGCGAAGCGCGCCGGGTTCACGCAGACCACGTACGGCACGTTCAAGGGCAGCTACCTCGGCGCGAGCGGTGTCGAGAACGAGGCGTTCAGAAAGTTGTGGAGCGGGCAGCCGCGACGCAAGCTCAAGTTCAGGTACGGCTACCCCGACTCCGAGGGTAACGTGCACCTGATGATCACCGCACCCAGGGCGACTCCGTGACGCGTCATCTCCGCTACGCGTGGCTGGCCGTGGCGCTCGCGCTGCTCGCGCCGGTCGCGCGCGCGGAGCCGCTCTTCGAGGAGGCCGCGCCGAAGAAGCCGGTGAAGAAGACCGGCAAGCTGGAGAAGCGCGAGGACATCGTCGCGGGCGGAACGCACTGGCGCGTCGAGACCGACGCCGGCGCGATCCACGTCTGGGTCCCGCCCGGCTACGACCGCGCGACCGCCGGCACCGTCGTGTACGTGCACGGCTATCACACCGACTCCGACGGCGCGTGGCGCGAGCACAAGCTCGCGAGCCAGTTCAAGGCGAGCGGCCAGAACGCGCTCTTCATCGTTCCCGACGCGCCGTCGGGCAACGGCGAGGCCGTGAAGTGGCCGGCGCTCGCGGATCTGCGCAAGGCGATCTCGCGCGCCAACATCCGCATGCCCGACGGGCCCATCGTCGTGATGGGGCACTCCGGCGCGTTCCGCACCGTGATGCAGTGGGTGGATCACAAGCTCGTCGCGGAGGTCATCCTCCTCGACGCGCTGTACGGCGGGAACAAGGCGTTCGACGAGTTCATCGGCACCGGCAAGCGCGCCCAGCACCACAAGCTGATCGTCATCGGCGCCGACACCGACGCCAGCACCGCGGCCTTTGCCAAGAAGTACCCGTTCGCCGTCACGCGCGACCGGATGCCCGCGTCGACGGCCGAGCTGAAGAAGCGCGAGAAGTCGGCCAAGCTCCTCTACATCAAGTCGCAGTACGGGCACATGCAGATCGTCACGGGCGGCAAAGTCATCCCCCTCCTGCTTCGCCTCACGCCGCTGAAGCACCGCTGAGCCGCGCGCGCGGTACAATGGGCGGGTGAGCTGCGTCGTCATCTCGGTGCCCGGCAGCGAGACCTCCGCCGAGCGACTGCGGTCGCGGCTCGACGCCGAAGCTGGCGCCGCGACGGTGCGCCACTTCCCCGACGGCGAGATCTACGTGCGCATCGACTCGCCGGTCGCCGGGCGCGACGTGGTGCTGGTGTGCGGGCTCGATCGCCCCGCCGACAAGATCCTGCCGTTCCTGTTCCTGGCCGCGACCGCGCGTGACCTGGGCGCGCGGCGCGTCGGGCTGGTCGCGCCGTACCTGTCGTTCATGCGACAGGACAGCCGCTTCCATCCCGGCGAGGGCATCACGTCGACGTACTTCGCGGGGCTCGTGTCGGGCGCGGTCGACTGGCTCGTGACCGTCGACCCGCACCTCCATCGCTGGTCGTCGCTCGCCGAGATCTACAAGATCCCGACCGAGGTGGTGCACGCCGCGCCGGCGATCGCCGACTGGGTGAAGAAACACGTGCCGTCGCCCGTGCTCCTCGGGCCCGACGCCGAGAGCGAGCAGTGGGTGGCGGCGGTGGCGGCGCGCATCGACGCGCCGTACCAGGTGCTCGAGAAGACGCGGCGCGGCGATCGCGACGTGAGCGTGAGCCCGCCCGATCCGGCGCGTTGCGACGGCCACACGCCGGTGCTCGTCGACGACATCATCTCGACCGGGCGGACCATGATCGAGACGCTGCGCCACCTGCGCGGCCATGGTGTGCGCGAGCCGATCTGCGTCGGCGTGCACGCCGTGTTCGCCGATCGCGCGCACGACGAGCTCCTCGCGGAAGGCGCCGCGCGCGTGGTGACGTGCAACACGATCGAACATCACTCGAACCGCATCTGCATCGCCGACGCGCTCGCCGACGGCGTACGCGCCAGGCTCGCGTCGTGAACGCGCGCTACTTCTCGAGATCGGCGAGGAGCAGGCGGTACTGCGTCAGCACGCGGTCGTGCCGCGCCTTGATGCGCTGCAGGTAGCCGTGGTCGCGCGTGCGGCCCATCGCCAGCAGCG
>DATLEB010000222.1:0-15176 GCA_035525615.1 Kofleriaceae bacterium
CGGGCGTGTCGAGGGCGCCGTCGACGATCACGGTGCCGACGCCGGCGGCGACCAGGTACATCGCGGCGACGCGGCCGGCGGCGCCGCTGCCGTCGACGACGACACGGGACGCGAGCAGGCGCGACTGGCCCGTGCCGCCGATGTCCGGCAACAGCACGTGGCGCGAATAGCGCCGCACCTGATCCGGGCTGAAGGACGGCATCAGGCGCCTCCCGTCGGCGCGGGGGCGGCCGGGTCGGCGCGGTCGCGTGTTGGCGCGCCGTCGCAGACGCACCCCGGGCGCCGCGCGATCGCGAGCTCGCGCGGGCGACCGCGACGCAGGTCGTCGAGCACCCAGATCGTCGCCGCGACGTTCGCAGCGCCGTGCGAGTCGCCGACCATCAGCCGCAGCGCGCGCTCGGCGGCCACGCCGCCGACCCAGCCGACGAGCGGGCCGAGCACGCCGGAGTCGCCGCACGTCGGCGCCTCGTCGCGCGCGGGCGCGTCCTCGAACAGGCAGCGGTAACACGCGGCGTCGCGCGCGCTCGCGAACACGTTGCCGCCGTATCGGAGCGCCGACGCGATCACGTACGGGATCCCCCGCGCGCGCGCGCTGTCGGCCACCAAGAACTTCGTCGGCGGATCGTCGGAGCCGTCGACCACGAGGTCGGCTTCTCGCAGCAGCTCGTCGGCGGTCGTCGGGTCGAACCGGCCGACCACGCCGCGCGCCGTCGGACCGATCCGCGCCGCGAGGGCGATCGCTTTCGGCATCCGCAGGTCCGCCATTCCGAACTGTACCTGACGGTGCAGGTTCGACAGCTCCACGACGTCCGCGTCGACGATCACGACGTCCACGCCGCCGCCGGCCAGCGCGATCGCGATCGGGCCACCGAGCCCGCCGGCGCCGACGACGACCGCGCGCATCGCGTCGTCGCTCCGCACGGCTACGCCTCGGCGCGACGGCCGCAGACCCTGCACGCGCCATCGGCGTCGAGCAGGCCGGTGCAGCCACCGTCAGGGCAGAGGCGTCGATCGTCACCGTCGCCATCGCCGTCGCCGCCCGCAGCGTCATCATCACCGCCCGCGCCGCCCGCGCCGACCGCGCCATCCGCGTCGTCTCCGTCACCGTCCGCATCGCCGCTGCGCGCGCCCGCAGCCGCCGACGTCGCGCTCGACCGCACGCGCCCGATGGCGTCGGGATCGACCTTGCCGCACACCTTGCAGCGACCGTCGTCGTCCTGCAGGCCGGTGCAGCTACCGTCGATGCACAGCCGCCGGTCCTCGCCATCGCCGTCATTCGCGGCCGACCCACGCGCTCGCGCGCCCCGGCGCGCGGACAGCTCGTCGCCGTCTCCATCGTCGCCGTCGTCCGCCGCCTCGACGTCATCGTCGCCGCCCTCGTCGTCCTGCATCCCGCGCCGCCGCTCGTCGCCCCAGAACTTCGACGCGCGCCCGCACACGCGGCACAAGCCGTCGTTGCCGATCAACCCCGTGCAACCGCCGTCGTCGCAGAGGCGACGCTCGTCCCAGCTCGCGGTCGCCACGATCACCGGCCCCCGAGCACGCCGTACAGCTCGTTCGACAGATAGAACGTGAGCTCGAAGTCGCCGATGCGCACGGCGACGCCCGACGCGAGCTCCTTCTCCTTGCGCGCCTCGAGCGGCACGCCTTCGAGCTCGCTACCGTTCTTCGAACCCGCGTCCGCCACGATCCACTTGTCGCCGCGCTGCCGGAAGTACGCGTGGAAGCGCGACACCGTCACGTCGCGCAGCACGATGTCGTTGTTGGGCGTACGCCCGACCGTGATCATGTCCGCAAACGAGGCGCCCGGCTTCTTCGCCAGCGGATACACCTCGACGCCGCGCGGACCGCGTCGCCGCCCGAGGACCGGCGCCACCAGCGTGTCGACTTCCTCGTCGAGCGCGGGCCGTGAATCGCTGTCAGTCTCGGTGCCGTCGGCGCGACGGCGGATCAGCGCCGCCGGGGCGGCAGAAGCCAGAAAAGCGCTGCGCCCCAGCAATGCGAGCTGCAGATAACGCTCAGCCTGGTCCACCATCTACGGATAGCACGCCACCGCCCGAACCGCGTCCCATGACATGGAAGAATTACGGCCGATGATCGCGCGTCACTCGAGAGTGAGATTTTCCCTCTGCGTCCTTGCTGGGCTCGCGTCTCCCCTCGTCGCCTGCGGTTCCGCGGGTCCGCGTCCCGCGCGGCTCGACGCCAGCAAGGCGACGGCGATCGACGTGTCGACCGTCGCCAGCGCGCGCGCGTTCTGTCCCGGCGGTGAAGCGATCCAGCTCGCTGTCGCGGTCGCGACCTCCGACGGCAAGCGCCTCGACACGTGGAGCCGCGGCGAGTCGCGCGACGGCAAGCTGCCCTTCAACATCTTCGAGTACACGACCTCGTGGGGCCAGATCGACGGCGACGGCTTTGTCCGGCTTCCGGACGATCCGATCGCCGCGATCGGTCGCACGGTCACGGTCGAGGTGCGCGTCTCGGAGCGTCCCGATCTCGTCGGCAAGGTGACGCTCGAGCCCGACTTCGGCTGCGGCGGCACGCTCGGCGGTCTCGGCGCCGGCGGCCGGTCGGGCTGGTCAGGCAACACCGGGCAGGACGGGCGCGCCGGCGCGTCCGGCAGCGACACCTCCGACGGCGGCAACGGCGAGCACGGCGGCGACGCCGGCGACGGAAGCGACGGCGGTCCCGGCGGCCCCGGTCCGCGCGTCGAGGCCGCGGTCACCTACGTCGACACCGTCACCGGCCAGCGCCTCGGCGTGTTGCGCACGTGGGCCGACGGCGCCGTCGCGACGACGATCTTCGATCCCAAGGGTCGCCAGTGGGGCGTGGTCGCGCACGGCGGCACCGGTGGTAACGGAGGCGGCGGCGGTCGCGGCGGGCAGGGCGGCGCCGGCGGCAGCGGCACGTACAAGACGTCGAGCAGCTCGTCGGGCTCGGGCTCTGGCTCCGGCTCGGACGACGATGACGACAACGGCAAGCCCGGCACGAGCGGCGGCGACGGCGGTGATGGCGGCCGCGGCGGCGACGGCGGCAACGGCGGCGACGGCGGCAACGGCGGCACCATCGAGCTCGTCTACGACGCCGCGTTCCCCGAGCTCCTCGACATGATCGTGGTCGACAACCGCGGCGGCCACGGCGGTGACGCCGGCTGGGCGGGCGAGGGCGGCTACGCCGGGACCGGCGGCAGCGGCGAGCGTCGCGGCCACGACGGGCGCGCCGGGCAACCGGGTCGCGCCGGCTCGCCGGGACGCGACGGCATGTCGGGTCCGCGCGCGGACGTCCACGCGGGCAACGTGCGCGAGCTGTTCAAGGACCTCGCGGATCGCGGCTTGACGGTGGTCGCGGCGCCCTAAGTCCGCGAAAACCATTCGACCTTGGTGTTTGACTCGGCTCGGCCGAACGGGTAAATGCAACCGGCCATGTACGACACCTCGGATATTCGCAAGGGGCTCAAGGTCCTCCTGGACGGAAACCCCTTCACGGTGGTCGAGTTCCAGTTCATCAAGCCGGGCAAGGGCGCGGCGTTCACGCGCACCAAGTTCAAGAACCTCCTGAGCGGCAACGTCATCGAGCGCAACATCCGCTCGGGCGAGAAGCTGGAGCCGGCGAACGTCGAGGAGCGGTCCATGCAGTTCCTCTACAGGGAGGGCGAGGACCTGGTCTTCATGGACGAGAAGAGCTTCGAGCAGGTCTCGGTGCGCGCCGAGATGATCGGCGACGCCGCCGGCCTCATGAAGGACAACCTGGCCTGCCAGGTGCTGTTCTTCAACGAGCGCCCCGTCGACGTGCAGCTGCCGACGTTCGTGTACCTCGAGGTGACGGCGTCGGAGCCGGGCGTGCGTGGCGACACCAGCGGTAACGTCACCAAGGCCGCGACGGTCGAGACCGGCGCGACGATCCAGGTGCCGCTGTTCATCAACATCGGCGACCAGCTCCGCATCGACACGCGCACGCTCGAGTACGTCGAGCGCGTCACCAAGAAGTGACCGCGGCCAGCACCCGCGTCCGCGGTCGCGTCATCGCGCGCGACGGCGACGATGCGCTGGTGCGCACCGAGCGTGGCGACGTCCGCGTCCGCCACGCCGGCGCGGTCGGCCCCGGCGATCTCGTCGAGCTCGACGGTCCGGGCACGCCGCTGCGCCGCGTCCGCGCGTATCCCCGCACTGAGTATCCGCCGCGCGGCTCCGAGGTGGCGCGGCTGGGCATGGCGCGGCGCGGGAACCTGGCGGCCCGCGGGCGCATGATGGCGGCGCTGCGCGAGCTGTTCGCGTCGCGCGACTTCATCGAGGTGGAGACGCCGCTCTGGGTGCCCTCGCCCGGGCTCGAGGTGCACCTGGTCGCCGTCGAGGCGGGAGGCGCCGGCAACGGCTGGCTCATCACGTCGCCCGAGTACCAGATGAAGCGGCTGCTCGCCGGCGGCATGGAGCGCATCTACCAGACCTGCCGCTGCTTCCGCGCCGGTGAGGACGGCCCGCACCACCAGCGCGAGTTCACGATGCTCGAGTGGTATCGCGCGTGGGACTCGCTCGACGCGATCGCCGCCGACACCGAGGCCCTGGTCGAGCACGTCGCGCGCGCCGTGAACGGCAAGCCCGAGGTGAAAGTCGCCGGCCGTGACGGGGCGCGAACGATTCGCGTCGACGAGCCGTGGCTGCGCATCACCGTGGCGGACGCGATGCGCGAGTACGCGGGCGTCGTCGTGCGCGGCGACGAGACCGTCGCCGAGCTGGCCGAGGCGGTGCGCGCGGCCGGCGTGAACCCCCGCGGCGCGCGCCACTGGGACGACGTGTTCTTCACCGCGTTCGTCGAGCGCGTGGAGCCAGCGCTCGCGGCGATCGATCGTCCGCTCCTCTTGTGCGACTGGCCGGTGCCGCTGGGCGCGCTGGCGCGGCGCAAGCCGCAGAACCCGCTCGTGGTCGAGCGCTTCGAGGCCTACATCGGCGGCATCGAGCTGGCCAACGCCTTCGGCGAGCTCACCGATCCGATGGAGCAGCGCTCGCGCTTCGAGGACGACCTCGCGCTGCGGCGCGACCGCGGCCTGGCGCAGTACCCGCTCGACGAGAAGCTCCTGGCGGCGCTGGTCGAAGGGTTGCCACCGTGTGCGGGTATCGCACTCGGCGTCGATCGCCTCGCGATGCTCGTGCTCGGGGCGGCCGGCATCGGCGACGTGAACGCGTTCGCGACCGCCGAGCTCTGACCTGATCTGATATCCTCGCTCCAGGGGGAATCACGATGCCTTGGTGCGCCTGGAAATCTTTTGGCGGCAAGCTCTCGAGCACGCCCAACTGCGTGGTGAAGCGCGACGGACGCCTCGAGGTGTTCGCGCGAGGCTCCGACGGACTGGTCTGGCACATCTGGCAGCACGAGCCGATGGGCAAGTGGTCCCAGTGGTCGATGATGAACGGCACGGGGTCGAGCGAGGTCACGGTCGTCCAGAACAAGGACGGCCGCATGCAGGCCTTCATCATCGGCGCCGATCACGCGTTGCACACGGCGTGGCAGGAGAAGGAGGACGGGGAGTGGACGACGTGGCAGCACATGGGCGGCCAGTTCCACGGCAGCCCGGCGGCCGTCGAGCACGAGGACGGCCGCCTCGAGGTGTATTGCCGCGCGGCCGACCACAGCGTGTGGCGCCGCTGGCACAAGAAGGCGATGGGCGACTGGAACGACTGGGCGTCGATGGGCGGCACGATCATGAGCGACCTCATGCCGGTGCGGCACGAGGACGGCCGCATCGAGGTGTTCGGCCGCGGCGCCGACCACGCGCTGTGGCACGCGTGGCAGAAGGAGCCGCAGGGCGGCTGGAACAGCTGGCAGAGCATGGGCGGCCAGATCGTCGGCGCGCCCGCCGTCGGCCGCCTCGAGGACGGCCGCATGGAAGTCTTCGTGCGCGGCAGCGACAACGCGCTCTGGCACATCTGGCACAAGGACAAGGGCGGCGGCTGGACCAGCTTCGAGTCGCTGCAGGGCCAGATCGCGAGCGACCCGTTCGTGAACACGCTCAAGGACGGCCGCCTCGAGATCTTCGCGCGCGGCACCGACAACGGCCTGTGGCACCGCTGGCCCAAGAAGCTCGGCGGCCCGTGGGGCGACTGGACGTCCGAGGGCGGCCCGATCTTCGGCGAGATCGACATCGCGTCGAACAGGGACGGCCGCGCGCAAGCCTTCGCGCTCAGCCAGTCCGGCGAGCTGATGACGAGCTGGGTGATCGGCTGAGGCTGCGCCCTCGCGCCGGCACGGTCGTCGCCGTCGGAGACCGGGCGCGGCCGCACACTCCCGAGTGAGGTGCGCCCTCCCGTGAGGCGGGGGAAGTGGGGCGGTGGCGGCGACGTAGGATGGGGCGTGAGCTTCGAACGCGGGGAGCGCTCCGAGGGGCCCGAGGTTGGCGCGAGCGCGCCGGCGTCGGCGGCGCCCGGCAAGCGACCGCGCGTCGATCCGGCGGTGGTGCAGCAGCGGCGCTCGAGCAGTGCCGGCGATGCGGGCGCGCCGCCGCCGCGGCAGCTGCTGTCGGGGCCGGCGCCGGCGCACGAGGATCCGTTCGCGGTGCACCAGCTCGCCGAGCGCGGTGTGTCGGGCGGCTCGACGGCGTTGCCGCACGGCGACGCGATCCAGCGCTCCTTCGGACGTCACGACGTGTCGGGCGTGCAGGCGCACACGGACGGAACCGCGAACGGCGCGGTCACGCAGATGGGCGCCGAGGCGTTCGCGAGCGGCAACCACGTCGCGTTCGCCGGCGCGTCGCCGTCGCTGCACACGGCGGCGCACGAGGCCGCGCACATCGTGCAGCAGCGCGCCGGCGTGCACCTGAAGGGCGGCGTCGGCGAGGTCGGCGACACGTACGAGCGCCACGCCGACGAGGTCGCCGACGCCGTCGTCGCCGGTCGCTCCGCGGAGTCGTTGCTCGACCGTCACGCGCCTGCCGACGGCGCCGCCGCGTCGTCGCCGTCGAGCGGCGTGCAGATGTACATCGAGATCGGGCCGATCGGCGAAGGGCGCGAGGTCGCGAACGTCGAGGAGGCGTGGCAGGGAATCATGCGGGCGTGCGCGGAGAACGCCGACCCGAAGAAGGTCCTTCCGCAGCTGCGCGCGCGCGAGGTCCAGGCCCGCGCGACGCTGAAGGAATGGCACGACTCGCCGGGCGAGAAGATGGCCAGTGGCCGTGCCTTCGTGAAGACGTTGAACAGTGAACCGCAGCAGGGGCCACCGTCGCAGTGGCGCAAGTACCGCGACTTCTACGAGCTTGGCATCGCGGTGGCGTACGAGACCGACCCCATCGTCGTCGAGAACAAGGCGTATGAAGGCCAGCTGGCCTGCGTCGTCGCCAACGATTCCGAGATCAACGGCGGCCTGAACCTCGTCAAGATCAAGGTCTTGACGGCGCTGCACGAGAAGTGCGCGGCGAAGTTCGAGACCTTTGCCAGCGAGCTCGACGGCGGCGCCGTCTTCTCGCTGGGCAAGTTTCGTGGAAGCTACCGCCAGATCGGTTCGTACAAGGAAGGCGGGATGGCGCTGAACGTCGTCAATTTCCTCGAAGCCATCAGCGACAGCTTCGAGACGAACATCGCCGTCATCCACGACATGATCGAGCACCTCTCGGGGCCGAAGGCCGGCGCGAAGCCCGGGCTCGGCACCTCGCTCGGCGGGCAGGTGCCGGAGCCACGCGACGCCGCGTACGAAACCACGCTGCTCAAGAACCCGGAGGACGAGCGCGAGGGCCTCGAGCGGCGTACGCGGCGAAAGGCGCCGAAGGCCGAAGGCGAAGAGGGCGCGATCGACAAGACCGGCATGAAGGGGCGCAACAACGTCGGCACGCGCGACGTGACGGACATCGACACCATCACCGGCATGGTGATGAAGGCGCCGATGCTCGCGGGCAAGTCGATGACGACCGCGCGCATGATGGAGCTCGTCGAATGGGCCGGCGGCAGCGCGTGGGACAAGATCGTCGTGGCGTGGTCGATCTTCGCCTACTGGAAACACCATTATCCGGCGTCGACCGTGCCCTTTCACACGTTCCACGAGGTCATGGACATCGCGCGCAACTACGGCGTGCCCTACCGGCCGTTCTTCTATCCCGACCTCGACAAGGGGGCGATCGACTACACGTCGGGCGGAACGAAGCCGTTCAATCCCGACAAGCCGATGGACGTGGCCTGAACGTCAGCTGACCGGGCCGTCGCCGCGACCGAGCAGCAGGTAGTCGAGCAGCCGTGCGGCCTGCCATCGTTGCTCGGCTGCCGGGTCGCCTGCAGCCCGGCGCGCCTCGCGCGCGGACGTGGCCACCCACTTGCCGGCGAACACGACCCCGGCGCCCGCGGCCGAGACCTCGCCTTCATCGGTGGCGGTCACCTGCTGCGCGGCGAGCACCAGCTGGTAGAAGGGCCCCTCGTAGGTGGGCCATTCCTCGGCGAAGAGCTCCATGAACTCCGCGTCGAGGCGGCCACGCGTGGCGTCACCGTCGAGATAGCGGCGTGCCACGTGGATCGCGCCTCTCAATTTTCGGACTTCATCCTCATCGTCGACCGCGGCTGCCGCCGCCGGCAGCACGTGTTCCATGCAGTCGCACGCCCACCGCCGGCCCAGCGCGTCGTTCCACACGAGCTCCGCGTTCGACGGCGCGACGAGCGAGACTCCAAACAGCGTGTGGATGCGATCGACGAGCGCGAACGCATCGACCGGCGCGCTGTCGCCCTGCTTGAAGCGCAACGCACCGCCGTCCGCTCCCGCCTCGCGCCGCAGCCGCTCGAGCTCGCTCGTCGATGCGCTCATGCTCGTAGGATGCCACGGTTGCCGCGCGCGATTGCGCGTCTCACGGACGCGACCGCGTGCGCGCTGGCGCACGGTCAGTGGCCGAGGTGCGTCAGCCAGCGCGCCTTCGTCTGCGTGGTGAGCTCGGGGTCGTTGACGATCTTCGACGAGAAGAGATCGCGGGCGAGCGCGTAGGAGCAGCTCTGGATGTCGCGGCCGTCGATCTCCATGTTGGCGAGCATGTACTGGTAGAGGTCGTGGTGGGTGTTGTCGGCTTCGGCGCCGAGGCGATGGCTCGGGCCTTTCCACGGTCCGTACGATTCTCCGCCCTTCGAGACGTCCGCCTCCTTGTCGATGCCGTCGTAGCGGCGCTTCATGATCGACAGGAAGACCTTCACGTAGGCACTCGGCGCGCCGAGGACGCCCTTGAAGTAGTCCTTGATGAAGCCGACCTCGATCGGAAGTTTGTCGACGAGCTTCGAGGCGACGTCGAACTTGCTCGCCGCAGCGATCGCCCACGCCTCGGCGTTGGCCTCGCTGGGGTCCTTCTTCAGCTTCTCGAGCGGGGCGGTGTCGGCGATGGCGCGGACCGCCTCCAGCGTGTCGAGGACGTCGCCGGCCTTGCCGAGGCCTCCCTTCACGGACTCGAGCTGTGCTCCCCATCGCCCACCCTTGATGGTGTTCACCGCGTCGGCGAGCCCCGCGACCTGCTTGGCGGTGCTGGTGAGCTCCTTGATGGTCTGCGTCAGGGTGCTCTTCTCCTTCGAGCTCACGTTCTCGCCCGTTTCCCTGCGGACGGCAGCTCGTGCCGCGGCTTCATGCAGGCTCATGGCGACCTCCCCCAGCTCGAGGTACGCGGCCACCTTCTTGAGCTCGCACTCCTGCTCGAACTGCGCCGACGTCAGTGCGCCGCCGCCGCGCTCGTCGTCGGAGCGTTCGCCACGCGAGTACGACGGTCCGCCCCCGCGTGCGACGGTGGCGCGACTTCCGGAGATCGCGGCGGGCCGGCCGGCGACCATGGCGTCGGCGGCGGAGTCGGCCTCGACCTCGGCGGTGTCGCCGGGCGCGGTCACCTCGAGCTTGTTCTGCCGGTGCGGGGCGCCACCGCTCTGCTGCTGCGTGTGCGCGACCTCGTGGGCGAGCAGGTGGAGCCCGAACGGATCGTCGGGCTGGTACGTGCCGGCGCCGAAGTGAATGTCATTGCCGACGGTGTACGCCTGGGCGCCGACCGCGGCAGTTGCCTCCGCCGACGCGCCGCCGGTGTGCACGCGCACACCGGAGAGATCGGCGCCGAGCGACGACTCGAACCTGTCGCGCACGTCGGCGCGCAGTGGCTCGCCGCTTCCGCCCGCGGCGCGGTCGACGGCCTGGTCGGCGTCGGCGGCGACGCCGTTGTCGTCACGCGCCCGGCGAGCGACCAGACTCTGCGTGAGGCTCTTCTTCCCCGGCGCCACGCCGCCGCCGCCGCCGCCCCACGGGCCTCTGGCTCCATCGTCACTGTCACGAAACAGCCTGTGCGACATCTGACCTCCACGGAAGTAGAGCCAGGTCGCGGACGCGTGTGAGCGCGACGCCTGCCGGAGGCGCGCGTTTCGCGGTCGTTCTCGGCGGCGGCTAGCGGCGGCCGGCGGCGGCGCGCTTGCCCGCCGCGGCACCCGACGACGAACCCGCGCCAGCCTTCAGCATCGGGCGGAGGAAGCGGCCGGTGTGGCTCGCCTCGATCTTCGCCACGGCCTCGGGCGTCCCGGTCGCGATGATCTCGCCACCGGCGGCGCCGCCCTCGGGGCCGAGGTCGATGATCCAGTCGGAGGTCTTCACGACATCGAGGTTGTGCTCGATGACGAGCACGGTGTTGCCGGTCTGGACGAGGCGCGACAGCACCTCGAGCAACCGCTTCACGTCGCCGAAGTGGAGGCCGGTCGTCGGCTCGTCGAGCAGGTACAGGGTCCGCCCGGTCTGCACGCGGGCGAGCTCGCGCGCCAGCTTCACGCGCTGCGCCTCGCCGCCCGACAGCGTCGTCGCCGGCTGACCGAGCGACAGGTCGCCCAGGCCGACGTCGACCATGGTCTGCATGATGCGGCCGAGCTGCTTGTGGTGCTTGAACAGCTCGAGCGCCTCGTCGACCGGCGTGTCGAGCAGGTCGGCGATCGACTTGTCCTTGTAGGTCACGCGCAGCGTCGCGTCGTTGTAGCGCTTGCCGCGGCACACCTCGCACGTGACGAACACGTTGGCGAGGAAGTGCATCTCGACCTCACGCACGCCGGCCCCTTCACACGCCTCGCACCGGCCGCCGCCTTGCTTGGCGGTGACGTTGAACGAGAAGCGGCCCGGGCCGTAGCCGTACGTCTTGGCCTGCGGCATCTCCGCGTACAGCTCGCGGATGAGATCGAACGCCTTGGTGTACGTGGCCGGGTTCGAGCGCGGCGTGCGCCCGATCGGCTTCTGGTCGATGACGATGACCTTGTCGATCTGCTCGAGCCCCTCGAGCGACTTGTACGGTCCGATGCGATCGAGGCTCTTGTGCAGGAGCCGGTTGAGCGCCGGGTAGAGCGTCGCGTTGATGAGCGACGACTTGCCCGCGCCCGATACGCCGGTCACGGCCACCATCACGCCCACCGGCACGTCGACGTCCACGTTCTTCAAGTTGTGCTCGCGCGCGCCGCGCAGCGTGATCCACCCACGCGGCTCTCTCCGCGTCGCCGGCACGGCGATGCTCTCGATGCCCGAGAGAAAGCGCCCGGTGATCGACTTGGCCGACTTGGCGATGTCGCCCGGCGTGCCCTCGGCCACGACCTTGCCGCCGTGGCGGCCGGCGCCAGGCCCGAAGTCGACGACCCAGTCCGCCGCCGCCATCGTGGCCTCGTCGTGCTCGACCACGAGCACGGTGTTGCCGAGGTCGCGCAGGCGGTGGAGCGTCATGATGAGCCGCTCGTTGTCGCGCTGGTGCAGCCCGATCGACGGCTCGTCGAGCACGTACAGCACGCCCGACAGCTCGCTGCCCAGCTGCGACGCCAGGCGGATGCGCTGCGCCTCGCCGCCCGACAGCGTGCCGGCGCCGCGGTCCAGCGTCAGGTAGTCGAGGCCGACGTCCAGGAGGAACGTGAGCCGCGCCTTGATCTCCTTCAGCACCTCGCCGGCGATCTGCGCGCGCGCGCCGGTCAGCTTCAGCCCGGTGACGAAGTCGTACGCGTTGCGCACCGTCATGCGCGTCTGCTCGTCGACGGTCTTGCCGCCCACGAACACCGATCGCGACTCCGGCCGGAGGCGCGTCCCGTGGCAGGTCGCGCACGCGATGGCCCGGAAGAACTGCTCGTAGTGGCTGCGCACCCGCTCGCTCGACGACTCGCGGTGGCGGCGCTCGAGCTGGTTGATGATGCCCTCGAACTTCATGGCCCACTCGCCGGCGGAGTGGCGCCCTTGCCACTCGACCGTGACGCGCTTGTCGCCGGTGCCGTTCATCAGCACCTCGCGCTGCTTCTCCGACAGCTTGCCCCACGGCCGGGCGAGGTCGATCTTGAAGGCCTTGGCCAGCGCCTTGACGATGTTGGCGGTCCAGCCCGCGTCCTTGCCGACCGAGTCGCCCCAGATCGCGACGGCGCCGTCGTTGATGCTGCGGGTCGCGTCCGGGACGATGAGGTCGGGGTCGGCCTGCATGCGCTCGCCGAGGCCGTTGCACTCCACGCACATGCCGAGCGGCGAGTTGAACGAGAACGACTGCGGCGTGAGCTCCGGGAAGCCGATGCCGCACGTCGGGCACGCGTTGTCCTCGGAGTACCGCCGCGGCGTCTTCTCGCCCGCGACCTCGGCCACGAGCTTGCCCTTGCCCTCGCGCAACGAGGTCTCGACCGAGTCGGTCAGACGCCCGCGGTCGCCGCCGATGGTCACGCGGTCGACGACGATCTCGATGTTGTGCTTCTTCTGCTTGTCGAGCGCCTCGACGTCCTCGAGCCGCACGATCATCCCGTCGATGCGCACGCGCACGAAGCCGGCCTTGCGCGCGTCCGCGAGCGTGTCGCGGAACTCGCCCTTCCGGTTCTCGGCCTTGGGCGCGAGCAGCGTCACCTGCGTCTTGTCGGGCAGCTGCGCGAGCTCGGTGACGATCTCGCCGGCCGAGCGCTTGGCGACCGCGCCGCCGCACTGGTGACAGCGCTGCTCGCCGACGCGCGCGTACAGCACGCGCAGGTAGTCGTAGATCTCGGTGATGGTGCCGACCGTGGAGCGCGGGTTCGACGCGGCGCTCTTCTGCTGGATCGCGATGGTCGGCGACAGGCCGCGGATGCGCTCGTACTTGGGCTTCTCGAGCTGGCCGAGGAACTGGCGCGCGTACGCCGACAGGGACTCGACGTAGCGGCGCTGGCCTTCGGCGTAGAGCGTGTCGAACGCGAGGCTCGACTTGCCGGATCCCGACGGCCCCGTGATGACGACGAGGCGGTGCTTGGGGATCTCGAGCTTGTCGACGTCGAGGTTATGTTCCCGCGCGCCCTCGACGACGATCATGTCGGGCTCTGGCGCGGGTCGTAGCGAACGGCTCATGGGCGGCCCGAAGGCTACGGAACAAGCGTTCAGGTGTCAAGGCGCCGGCCGCGAGGGGCGGATGCGGGGCTGGCGCATGTAGAGCCAGAGCGCGCCGAGGAGGACGGCGGCCGAGAAGGCGGCGCAGGTGAGGCCCCAGAACCAGTAGGGCATGCCGAGCGCGTCGGACATCATCTGCACGTCGCTGGCGGTGCGCTTGCCGTCGCTCATCTGGCCGTCGACGTAGTCCTCGAAGAGGTAGTCGCCGCGCGAGTAGACCGAGAGGGCGAGCTGCGTGGCGAAGAAGAGCAGGGCGATGCGCGCCGTCTCGTGGCTGGCCTTGAGGGCGATGCCGAGGCAGGCGGCGGCGACGATCGCGACGAACGCCACGCCGAAGCTGCCGCGCACCCAGAGGACGAGCGAGAGCGCGAAGAAGGCGCCGGTCGCGCCCAGCGCGTAGCGGGCCAGGCGCGCCCGCAGGCCCATCGCCATGAACACCGCGGCCGCGACCGCGGGCCCGACGAGGCCGGCGGCGCACGTGAGCGCCATGGCGAAGTCACTGCCACGCGTGGTGCGCGCGTACCCGGACCCGTCCTTGAACATGTGGAAGTCCGCCCACTCGCCGCCGGACAGGAGCGCGCCGACGCCGTGGCCCATCTCGTGGACCAGCGTCGAGAGGTAGAGCAGCGGGGTGGCGATGAAGTGCAGCCCCGGCACCTTGTAGAGGGCGAGCGTCGCGAGCGCGCTCATGACGAGCGCCCAGCGCGCCGCTGACGTGAGCTGGGCGCGTGACGGCGCCGCCACCGCTGCGGGTCTCGCAGCGGCGGGGGCAGGGCGAGTCGACCTCGGCGCGGGCACCGAGGTCGATCTCTAGCATCGCGCGCGGGCGAACGCCCGCGGGATCACGCTCAGGTGCGAGCGAGCTCGACCTTGACGGTCACGTCGCCGTGCGCCTTGCCGCTCACCGCGTCGATGATCGACTGGGCGAGCTGCGAGGGCACGCGGACGTGACAGTAGGTGTCGCGCATCGCGACCGAGCCGATGGCGGCGGCGTCGGTGCCGATGTCCTCGCCGAGGAGGCGGCGGATGTCGTCGGCGGTCACGCCCTGCTTCTTGCCCAGGTTGACGTGCAGGCGGACCTGCGACGCGGGGTCGATGGCGATCGCGGGCGACGAGCTCGTCGCAGCGGGCGCCGGCTCCGCGTCGCGCGTGCGCTCGCGGCGGCTGCCACCGTCGTCGTCGCGCTTGCGGCCACGACCGCCACGCTCGCGGCGGCCGCCACCCTCGTCGCGATCACGGCGCGGTTCGCCACGAGCCTCGGTGCGCTCCTCGCGGGGCGCCTCGGCCTCACGGCGCGACTCGGTGCGTTCCTCGCGAGGCGCGTCGGCGTCGCGGCTCGACTTCTCGTCGGCCCAGGTCTCCCAGAAGTCGCGGCCGGGCTCGGACGCGCCGTTCTTGGCCTTGGGCGCCGGCGCCGGCGCCTCGGCGCGGGCCTCGCGCTCGGGACGCTCGCTGCGGGCCTCGCGCTCGGGACGCTCGCTGCGAGCCTCGCGCTCGGGACGCTCGCTGCGAACGTCGCGCTCGCCGCGGTCGCGGCCGCCACGGCCACGGTCACGGCTGCTGCGCTCGTCGCGCGTGCGGTCGGCTTCTTCACGGTCCGCCGGCTCGGCGGCGCGCGTCTCGGTCGGCTCGGCCACGCGCTCGCGGGCCTCACGCGCCGCGCGCTCCTCGCGTTCGACGCGCTCCGCGGCGCGATCGAAGCGCTCCTGGCGCTCGTCACGCACCCGGTCGCGCTCGGCACGGTCCGGGCGGTCGGTGCGCTCGGGGCGGTCGGTGCGCTCGGGGCGGTCGGTGCGCTCGGGGCGGTCGCGGTCGAAGCTACGCTCGGGGCGGTCGGGGCGATCGCTACGCTCGGG
>DATLEB010000231.1:0-36221 GCA_035525615.1 Kofleriaceae bacterium
GAAACCGAAACCGAAACCGAAACCGAAACCGAAACCGAAACCGAAACCGAAACCGAAACCGAAACCGAAATCGAGACCGAGGACCGAAACCGAAACGAATTCTGTTGACACCTCCGCGCGCGACATCGAGCTCGTCGTCGACAACACGACGCTGATAGCTCGCCACGCGCGTCAGGATGCGCGTGGTGCGACGTTCGCGATGCGGATGAAAAAATTCGCGAACGAGGTGCGTCTCCTCGCTCTGAGAGCCGCCCAGAGCGTCGCAAATCACCGTGGTAGAGGTGGAATGCGCGTGCGATGGGTGCACGTCGCGCACATGGAGGGACGAGGATGTCGGACGAGGAACGGGGTGCATTCGGCGGCAGCGGCGGCGGCGGCGGCGGCGGCGGCGGCGGCGGCGGCGGCGGTCGCGGTGGCGGCGGCGGCGACAGCGACAGCAGCGGCGGGCGCGAAATGGGCACCGCCCACGTGGGCGATGACTGGCGTGTCATCGATCGGCGGATGCGGCACCTGGCCGCGAAGCGCGGGGCGCTCGATGCCGAGGAGGCGCGGCTGCTGGTGGTTGCGCGACGGCTGGAGATCCACCGGAAGCTCGGGTACGGCTCGTTCGACGAGTACCTGGAACGGGCGCTGGGATATGCGCCGACGACGGGGCGCGACCGCGTGCGCGTCGCGGAGGCGCTCGAGGCACTGCCGCAGATCCGCGAAGCGATGGAGTGTGGGTCGGCGACGTTCTCGACGGTCCGCGAGATCACGCGTGTCGCGACCGCAGACACCGAGGAGGAATGGCTCGCGTACATCGACGGCCTGACGGTGCGCGAGGTCGAGCAGGCCGTGCGCGGCCGCCGGAAGGGCGACTCGCCGAACCAGCGCCCAAACCCGGACCTGGAGCCGCGAATCCTGCGCATCGAAGTTCCACCGCACACGTACGCGCTCTACCGCGAGGCCCGCCGTCACTACGAGACGCAGGTCGGCCACGCGATCACGGATGCACAGCTCCTGACAGTCGCGTGCCGCGCGGTGCTGGGCGGGGCGGCCACGATCGACGCGAACGTGCGCGCGGGTGAGTCGGTAGACGAACGCGACGGGGTAGACGAACGCGACCGGGTAGACGAACGCGACGGGGTAGACGAACGCGACGGGGTAGATGAACGCGACCGGGTAGATGAGAGCGACCGGGTAGGCGAGAGAGACGAGGTGGACGAGAGTCCCGCCTCGGTAGACACGGCACCGTCGGTCGCTGCTGCGCCGGCGTCGAACCTCCCGCCGCATCAGGTGGCGATCATCGTCTGCTCGGACTGCAAGCGTGGCTGGCACGATGCACCGGGACGCTCCATCGAGCTCTCGCCGGCGGAGATCGAGCGAGCGAGCTGCGACGCCGTCGAGCTAGGTCGCGTGGACGCGGGCGAAACGCCGCCCAACGCGACGTGGACGATCGCTCCACGCCGACGGCGCGCCGTGCTCGCGAGAGATCGTCATCGTTGCACGGTGCCCGGCTGCACCTCGTCCACGTTCCTCGACGTGCACCACATCGTGCATCGCGAGCATGGCGGTGGCGACGGGATGAGCAACCTCACGACGCTCTGCGAGCTCCATCACACCCTGCATCACGACGGCGTGATCCGCATCAGCGGCGTCGGCGGCGCGCTCGTCGTGACCCACGCCGATGGTCGGCGCTACGGAACGCCGCCAGTGGAGCGCCGCGCAGCGGCCACGCCGCTTGCACGCCCGGCGGGCACACCGGCCGTGCCTCCGCGGGCGTCCCAGCCGACGACACCGCCGCCGCCAGCGACGGACGCTCTCGCCAGGTCGGCACCTGGGCCATCAAGCTCTACCCGGGCGCGAGACGCCGCGCCGCCGCCCACGTGGGCGACGACCCCGCGCTCGAACAGCTGATCACCGCCGCGCTGAAGGAGAGCGGCCGGCCTCGGTGAAGCGCCGCATCGTCCATCGCGCCGGCAACGTGCGGCTGCGTTCGTGCCCACGCGGGTGGCTGGCCCGCAGCTTCGATCCGCGAATCGTCCACCGGGGACGAGGGCAGCTTGCCGCTGCGTTCGTGCGCTCGCGGATGGGCGGCTCCTGCTTCGAATCCGCGAATCGTCCATCGCTCCGGCAACGTGCGGCGGCGTTCGTGCGCACACGGGTGGCTGGCTAGCAGCTTCGAATCCGCGAATCGTCCATCGCGCCGGCGACGTGCCGGCAGCGTTCTTGCCCACGCGGGTGGCTGGCCCGCAGCTTCGAACCGCGAATCGTCCATCGGGGACGACGGCAGCTTGCCGCTGCGTTCGTGCGCACGCGGGATAG
This sequence comes from Kofleriaceae bacterium, assembly GCA_035525615.1. Lineage (GTDB taxonomy): Bacteria > Myxococcota_A > Polyangia > Haliangiales > Haliangiaceae > UBA2376. The sequence goes on from DATLEB010000231.1 coordinate 2,305, forward strand.
GTGGCGCGCCCGTGCCAGGTGCGTCGGCGTGCCGGCGTTCGTGCATTCGTAGAGTCCGGGCGCGGCTCGCGCGGCTCGCGCCGCTCGCGTCGCGCGTCGCGCGGCTCGCGCGGCTCGCGCGGTTCGCGCGTACCATCCCGCGCATGTCCCCCGCGCCCGTCACGCCACCCGCCGCAGCCGCCGCCGCCGCCGCCGCCGCTGCCGCTGCTGCCGCCGCCGCCGCCGCCGCTGTCGCGTTGCCGCGCGCCAACATCTCGTTTCCGACGCGCTATCGCTTCGGCTGGGGGCGGCGCACGGAGCTCGCCGCCGAGCTGAAGGCGGCGGGCATCTCGACCGCGCTCGTCGTGACGGACCCGGTCGTCGCGGCGCAGCCTTGGTTCGCGCCGATGATCGCGGCCGCCAGCGGCGCGAGCGGCGCCATTGCCGGCACGTTCACCGCCATCTCGACCAATCCAACGGAAGCCGAGGCGCTCACCGGCCTCGCCCAGTACCGCGAGCTCGGCGCCAATGGCATCTGCGCCATCGGCGGTGGCGCCGCGATGGATGCCGGCAAGACCATCGCGCTGCTCTCCGCAGCCGGCGACAGCGCGGCCGGCCTCGAGCCGGGCATCATCGCGTCGCTGGCATTCGGCGGGACGCGCGCAAAGATTCTCCCCACAGCCGCGCCGCTGGTCGCGGTGCCCACCACCTCCGGCACCGGCTCGGAGCTCTCGACGGGCGCGGTCGTCACCGACGAGGCCGCCGGCATCAAGCGCACGCTGCTGCATCCGTCGCTCATGCCGCGCGCCGTGATCGCTGACCCCGAGACCACCGTCGGACTTCCGGCGCCCGCCACCGCTGCCACCGGCATGGACGCGCTCACGCACGCGATCGAAGCGCTGTGCGCGCCCGGGTATCACCCGATGTGCGACGCGATCGCGATCGAGACCGTCGCGCTGATCGCCGAGCACCTCCCGCAGGCGGTCCGGAATCCGGACAATCCCGTCGCGCGCTCGCACCTGCTCCACGCCGCGGGCATGGCGGCGGTCGCGTTCCAGAAGGGCCTGGGCCTGTGTCACGCGATGGCGCATCCGCTCGGCGCGCGCACCGGCCTGCACCACGGGCTCGCCAACGCGGTGCTCTTGCCGCACGTGCTCCACACCAATCGCGCCGCCATCACGACGCCATGCGCCCGCCTCGCCGCACGCCTCGCCCTCCGCGGCGACGCCGACCCCGTCACCGCCGTGATCGCGTGGGTGCGCGCGTTCACCGCCGAGATCGGGCTCCCGGCCACGGCGCCGCTGACGCTCACCGCCGCCGCGTTACCGGCGCTGGTCGCGGGCGCGCGCGACGAGGCGCTGTATCTCGCGACCAACCCGTGCCGGGTCACGGACGCCGACATCGCGGCCGCGTACCGGGGCGCGCTCGGTCTGGGCTGACTCTGCGTGGCAGCTGCAGAAGCAGCTCCCGACCAGGTGCTGCGCTTCGAGGCTCACTGACACGCTCCCGCGTTGGTCGGGTTCGCGAACGGATAGTTCGGCGGCGGCACGCACGTCATGCCGCTCTCGGCGCAGGCGTGCGCGTCGTCGCAGTGCGGGACACACGTGCCGCTGAAGCACGAGTGATGGGCCACGCACGGGTCGCCCGTGCTGCAGTTCTCCCACGTCGCCACCACACCCACCGGCCGGCAGAAGGTCAGCATGGTGTCGTCGGGCGCGAACGCCCGGCCCAGCTCGCACGTCTCCCCGCTCGGACAGCTCGAGTCGTCGAACAGCGTGCACGACGCCAGGCACACGCCGTCGCCGTTCTCGTTCTGCACGCAGCCTTCGCCGTTGCGGCAGTCCGCGGGATCGAGACACGCGACGACGTCATCGCCGCCGCTGCCGTCGCCGTCGTCGTCGACTCCGCCGCCGTCATCGGAGACGACCTCGCCGCAGGCGGCGACCAGCGCGAGGCACAGGAGGCGGAAGGGCAGGCGGAGATGCAGGCGGAAGCGTCGGCGGAAGCTCGTCATGCCCTCCGCCATCGCAAGACGCCGGCCAGCCGCGAACCGCAGCGGCCGCGCGCACTTCCGACACCTGTCACGCGCGCACCGACGATTGTCTCGGGGGCGCGCACCTACATCGCGCGCCACATCACGCGCGTCGCGTCACTTCGGCGGCATGCGCAGCGAGCCGTCGAGCCGGATCGTCTCGCCGTTCAGGTACCCGTTCCCGACGATGGCGGCGACCAGCTCGCCGTACTCGGCCGGCGATCCCAGGCGCTTCGGGAACACCACGTCGGCTGCCAGGGCTTGCCGCTTGTCCTCGGGCAAGGCCGCCAGCATCGGCGTGTCGAAGATGCCCGGCGCGATGGTGCAGACGCGGATGCCCGACGGCGCCAGGTCGCGCGCCGCCGGCAGCGTCATGCCGACCACGCCCGCCTTCGACGACGCGTACGCGATCTGGCCGATCTGCCCGTCGTACGCCGCCACCGACGCGGTGTTCACGATGACGCCCCGCTCGCCCTCGATCGGGTCGTTCTTGGACATCGCCGACGCCGCCAGGCGCAGCACGTTGAACGTGCCGATCAGGTTGATGCCGATCACCGTGCGGAAGAGATCGAGATCGTGCGGCTTGCCGGTCTTGTCGAGCGTGCGCGCGGCCCAGCCGACACCCGCGCACGAGACCGCGACGCGCAGCGTGCCGAGCGGCGTCGCTGCCGCGATCGCGGCCTCGACCTGCGCCGGATCGCTGACGTCGGCCTGCGCGAACACCGCGCGCTCGGCGCCGAGATCCGCGGCGAGCGCCGCGCCCTTCGCGGCGTCGCGATCGACGATGACGACCTTCGCGCCGCCGGCAAAGAGGCGGCGGACGGTCGCGGCGCCAAGACCCGAGGCGCCACCGGTGACGAGTGCTACCGAACCTTCGACGAGCTTCATGGGCGCCGACAGTCACCCCGCGCGCGCGCGCGCGTCAAGCGCGCCGTCACGACGGTGACACGGCGCCGTGCCACGAGGGCGTGGTCTCGCCGGCGCGCTCGCGGATGACGTGGACCATGCTCGCCACCCACTCGGGTGACGCGACCTGCGACGGCGCCAGCGCCTGCGCCAGCGCCGCCGACATCACCGACGCGGTCGGGAAGCGCTCGTCGCGATCGTGCGTGAGCGCCTGATCGATCACCGCGACCGCCGCCGCCGGCAGGTCGGGCCGGTGCGCCCGCGGATCGGGGATGTGCTCGTCGGGCAGCTGGTGCACCGACGCGGCCGAGCGCGGCCGCGCGAAGAGGCGCGTCCCCGTGACCGACTCGTAGAGCACGATGCCGAGCGAGAAGATGTCGCTGCGCCGGTCGAGCGAGCGCCCGAGGATCTGCTCGGGCGACATGTAGCCCGGCTTGCCGCGCACCACGCCGGCCTGCGTGCTGATGTGGTGCGTCTTCGCGACGCCGAAGTCGAGCAGCTTCACCTGCCCGTTGGCGGTGAGCACGATGTTCGACGGCGTGACGTCGCGGTGCACGAGGCCGAGCGGCGTGCCGTCGGGCTCGCGCAGCTCGTGCGCGGCGTGGAGCCCGCTGCACAGCGACCGCATGATGCGGAGGACGATGGGCACGGGCAAGAGCCACTTCGAGCGCGACAGCACCTTGAGCGCGACCGACAGCGTGATGCCGTCGAGGTGCTCCATCACCATGAACGGCCCGTGCTCGTCCTCGTCGAGCTCGTAGACGTGGCAGATCGCCGGGTGGATCAGGCGCGTCGCGATCGTCGCCTCGCGCACGAAGCGCGCGACGCTGTCGGGATCGTCGGCGAGCGCCGGGTAGAGGCGCTTCACCGCGACGTGACGGCGGAAGCCCTGCGGCCCGCGCAGCTCGGCGAGGAACACCTCGGCCATGCCGCCGCGCCCCAGCGACGAGAGCACGTGATAGCGGCCGATCAGCGTCGGCAGCACGCCCGACGGATGCGGTGTTCCGCGCGGCGGGCGGCGTGCGCCCGCATCGACGGCTGTGTCGATCTCGTCGTCCATCCTCGACGAGCGCGCTTTGCAAGGGGCTGACCACAGCCGTGTGTGGCTCACGATCCCTGGGAGAAAACCCCCCGATTCGAGCGCACGATGAGGCCCGCGAACCAGGGTTCACGAACCACCGCCGCACCTTGCGCGAATCCCGTGCTTCATGCGCGAGGTGCAGACTGCGGGTTGCAATCACGCGCGACGGCTATCGAATCGCACCGACGGTCCGACCGCTGCGCGCGAGGTGGCTCGTCGCGTAGCCGGCAAGCCAACGTTCACGCTCACGCGTATTTGCGCGCCAACTCACAGCGTGTAACCGGATCGAGCGCGCGACGTATCCGACGCCAGACCAACGAAGGGACGACAGATGATGAGACTGGCAACGATCTCGATGATGGCGCTCGCGCTCTCGGCGTGTGCGACGGATGGCATGGACGGCGAGCAGGGGCCCGCGGGGGAGGGCGGCGAGGACGGCGAGAACGGCACCGACGGCACCGACGGCACCGACGGACAGCAGGGCCCCGAAGGCCCCGCCGGTCCGCAGCTCGCGTTGCCGGCGGTGTACACGCTGTCGAACCCGAGCGGCGTCAATCAGGTGGCTGCGTACCTGCGCGCCACCACCGGCAGCTTGAGCCGCATGGGCCGCTTCGATACCGGCGGCATGGGCACCGGCGGCGGCCTCGGCAGCCAGGGCGCGCTGGTGTACGACGCGTCCAGCGGCCGCTTCTTCGCGGTGAACACCGGCGATGACTCGATCTCGATGCTCGCGCTCGATCGCACCGGCCGGCTGGCCGAGCTGTCGACCGTCGACTCGGGGGGCGTGCGTCCGGTCAGCGTCGCGGTGCGGGGCGGCACCGTGTACGTGGCGAACCAGGGCGACACCGCGGCGACGCCGGTGAACGCCAACATCAGCGGCTTCCGCGTCACGGGCGACGACCTCGTGCCGATCGCCGGTTCGACGCGTCCGCTGAGCGCGACCACCGACGTGCGGCCCACCAACATCGCGTTCACGCCCGACGGCAAGTTCGTCGTCGTCGCCGAGCGCTTCGCACACAAGCTCTCGACGTTCGCGCTCGTCGACGGCGTCGCGCAGGCCGGCGCGTTCCATACCTCGGCGGGCATGCAGCCGTTCGCGATCGACTTCAGCCCCGAGGGCTACCTCGTCGTGGCCGAGGTCGGCGCGGGCGCGGCCAACGGCTCGTCGGTGAGCTCGTACTCGATCTCGTCGACCGGCACGCTCACGCCGATCACGTCGGCGCTCGCCACCAACCAGACGGCGGCGTGCTGGCTCGTGGTCTCGGGCGGGTTCGCCTACGTCGCCAACGCGGCGAGCGCGACCATCACCGGCGTGGCGATCGCCGAGAACGGCGCGCTCACGCTGCGCGACGCGTCGGGCGTCACGGCTCCGACCGGGGCGGGCGCCATCGACCTGGCGGTCACGCCCGACCGCGGCTTCCTCTACTCGCTCGCCGGCAGCCCGCGCGCGATCCACGTCTTCGAGATCGCGAGTGATGGCGGCCTCACCGCACGGCCGACGCTGACCGGCGTGTCGGCGACCGCCGCCGGCCTCGTCGCCCGCTAACCCGGCGCACCCGCCGTGGCGAAGAAGTCGGCCGGCGACAGGGCGCCCGCGTTCATGCGGATGAAGGCGTCCATCGCCGGCCGGTGGCCGTGAATGGCGCCGAGCAGCTGCTGCAGCTCGGGCGGCGGTGGTTCGAGGGTCGCGAGCTGCGTGGTGAGCTCGTAGATGCCCATCGCGTGCTCGTCGCGCGTGCGCCGGTAGCCCTCCATCGCGTCCTCGAACGCCTGCGCGCCGGTGAACGACGCGTGGAGCCCGGCTACGAGGAGCTCGGCGTGACGGAAGGCGTCGCTGATGCCCTGCGCCGTGATCGGGTCCTTGTTGTATCCGGCGTCGCCGATGAGCGCCCAGCCCGGGCCGTACGGGGTGCGGAAGTAGTTGGGGACGGCAGCGCCGTAGATCTTGTCGACGCGGGTGGCGCCGCGCGCTCGGGCGCCGAACGACGGGGCCTGATCGATCGTCGCGTGGTAGCTGGCCTCGAGATCCTGTTTTTGCGCCTCGAACTCGGCGTACGGCCAGCCCGCGATCACGAGCGTGAGGTCGTCGTGGGTCGGCATCGCAGCGACACCGCGCAGCGGCAAGATGTACGTCTCGAAGCGGCCATGCATCGGCAGGCCGCGCCAGTACGAGTAGTAGCCGCACAGGAGCGGCGGCTTCTCGTGGTACGAAGCCGGCGCCACCGCACGCGCGACCAGCGAGTGGCGCCCGTCGGCGCCGACCACCACAGGCGCCGACGCTGTCAGCGGCACGCCGTCCTGGCCGTGACCGCGGATGCCGGTGACGCGCCCGCCCTCGACCACGATCTCCTCGACGGAGAACCCCTCGCGGACCTCGGCGCCGGCCTCGCGCGCGGCATCGACGAGGAGCTTGTCGAGCACCGTGCGCCGCGGGCAGTACGCCGCCGGCGCGCCCGGGATGGCCGGGGATCCGGTGATCGCGAACGGACCGAAGTCCATGACGTAGGTGTCGATCGCCGGACAGCCGGTGGCGATCAGCCGATCGAGGAGCCCCCAGCGCGCGAGGATTGCGATGCCGGGTGGATGGACGAGGTGGGTCGAGATCGTGTCGCTCGGGAACGTCGCGCGATCGACGACGAGCACGCGGTAGCCCTTGCGAGCGAGCAGCATCGCTGTCGGCGCGCCGGCGCAGCGCGCGCCCACGACGATCACGTCGTAGCTCGCCGCGCTCATGACGGCCTCCGCGCGGTGGCGACGTTGGCGCGAGATGGGGCGCTGAACCCTCCCGGCGCAGTGAAGCGCGCCAGCGCGGTCGCACTCTCTGCGTCGACCATGGCGAGGCGGCGCTCGCGTTCCTCGTCACTCCACGCGGTCAGATCATGTCCGGCGGCGAGCGCGTTCGGTCGCACCGGGAACTGCACGTGAAGCTCGTCCTTGCTCACGAGGTCGAGGCGCACGTCGGTGAATCCGGCGTCGACCAGGAGCGTGCGCAGCGCGGCGGCATCGCCTAGCGACCATCGCTTGTCGTTCGATGACCCGAGGTGGCGTTCGGCGACGAGCCCGAGCGCGTCGTGCAGCGGATTCTCGGAGCGGGCGCGCCACGTGCTCAGCACGAGGCGGCCGCCGGGCGCGAGCACGCGCCACATCTCGCGCACCGCCGCGGGGCGGTCGGGGGCGAACTGCAGCATCTCCTGGCAGAGCACCACGTCGAATGCCCCGTCGTCGAACGGCAGGGCCATTGCGTTACCTTCGCGCCACTCGAGGTCGGGAGCGATGCGCCGCGCGGCGGCGAGCATGCCTGCGTTGGCGTCGACACCGGTCACCTGCGCCGCGCCGCCGAGTCGGTCGCGCAGCGTACGCGCGACGATCCCCGTGCCGCAGCCGAGATCGAGGACGCGCGCGTGCGGTCCGATCGGCAGCGCGCGCTCGACCAGGTCGCGCGCGTAACGCTCGAAGATGGCGGGGACGAGCAGGCGCTCGTAGAGATCGGGGAAGCTGGTCTGGGCTTGTGCGTTTTCCATGTCCACAGGGCGTTCCGAAGTCGGGAACGCGCGTTCCGCTCACGGCGCCGGTCGAAAAACGCAGTGATTGCCGGTGGTCACCGACTGGCGCAGCCACGCGCCGAGGTCGGCATCCTGGTCGGCGATGCGGTCGATCGCGTCCTTGATGCGTCGCTGGACCGCGCTGCGCGCGCGGTCGACGGCCGAGGCGCTGCGGCGCGGCTGGCCCTGGCGCCCGGTCGAGCGGCCGAGCTCGGCGGCGATCTCTTCCATCTCCGCGCGGGCCGCGTCCGCGCGCGCTGCGTTCCCGAGCTCGTCCGCGTCCTCGGCGATCGCCCGCAGCTCGTCGAGACGCGCGCGGTAGGCGCGCAGCGCGGTCGCGTCGACAAGCTCGCCGGCGTCGCTGCGGTCGACCTCGTCGGCGCCGACCAGCTCGAGGACGTGCACGTCCGCGCCGGCGCGCGCGATGAGCAGCGCGAGATAGCTCATGCCTCGCACCGCCTTGAAGCGCAGCGTGCCGCGCGGCGTGGTGATCGCGTAGTACTCGCCCTCCGCCGTCATCGCGAACGCTTGCCGCGGCGTCGACCGACCGTGTCGGCGGTCGATCAGTGCCACGAGCTCGGTGAGCCCGAGCGCGGCCGCGCCGTCGCGAGCGGCGGCGACGAGCAAGCGCGCGCCGCCCACGTCCCGTCCTGCGCGGAACATCAGGTCGCCCATCTCGAACCGCATGCGCGCGACCATCGCGCGGCGGCCCACGGCCTCGACGGCGGTGAGCGCGCGCGCGAAGTGCTGATGGGCCACGTCCCACCGCCCGGCGATGCCGGCGAGGTACGCGAGGAGCCGGTCACCCGGCGCCTCGACGATCTCGGTGTCCAGCCAGTACGGACGCCAGCGATCGGGGCCGCGCGCGAGCGACGCGTACAGGACGTCCGCGTGCGCGGCATCGCCGGCGATCCACACCGCCTCGGCGAGCGCCGGTGCATTGATCTCCTCGGCGAAGACCTCGTCGGGTAGGCGAGCGAGGAGCTCGCGCGCTTCGTCCTCGGCGCCGATGCGCGCCAGATCCGACGCGACGTGCGCGTCGGCCAGGATCGGACCATATGGCATCTCCAGCCACAGGCTGCGCACCGTCGGGATGTTGGCGCGGAGCGCCGCGTGCCGTTCCGCGGCGCGCAGGAAGCCGGTGCGGTGATACGCCTGCGCGCGCCGCGCGGCAGGGCGTCCGCTCTCGAGACGCCGTGCCTCGGCCTGCCAGCGCTCCGACTCGTCGAAGCGGTCGCGCGCAAGCGCGATCATCGAGCGCATCAGCGGTACGCGCCACGGCGCCGCCGCCGGACCCAGCGGCGAGGCGAGCTGCTCGTACGCGTTCGCCAGCTGCTCGTACGACGCGAAGTCCGCGGTCTCGAGCAGGTCGAGCGCGATGCGGACGCGGGCCTGGAGGACGCGCGCGCAATCGCCCACGTCGCTGGCGATGCGCTCGAGCTCGCGCGCGATCGGTAGCCGGATGCGGGGATGGACCGCCCCATAGAGCGTTCCGCAGGCGTGCTGCAGCACGATCATCAGCTCGCGTGGTTGCGCGACGCGCCGGCCCATCTCGACCGCCGCGAAGGCGAGGGCGATGTCGCGATCGCGGATCGGTGAGGGCTGGCGCGCCGCCGCGAGCCGCGCCATGACCTGCGCACGCAGCGGCGAGTCTTCCTCGGGGAGCGCGGCGACCGCCTCCTCGAGCATCGCGACCATCCGGGGATCGACGCCGCCGCTCACGAGCACGGCGCCATACGCGAGCGCCGATTGCGCCAGGAGGATCGCGTCGCCCGCGATGCGCGCCAGCGTCGCCGCCTCCACGCACAGCTCGCGCCCGCCGCCGTCTCCGCTACGCAGGCGGGTCTCGCCCAGAGCGGTGAGCACGCGGATGCGCAGCGCGCTCGACGCGTGATCGTCCGGGATGGCGGCGCGTGCGCGCTCGAGCAGGGCGATGGCGTCCTCGAACGCGAAGACATCGAGCGCGACGCGCGCGGCGCGGATCGCGTGATCGATCGCCTCGCTCGCGGCAGCGGCGCCGGCCTCGAGCAGATGGTGCGCGATCTCGGCGATGGGCGCGCCCTGTGCGCGGAGTGCCGTCGCTGCGTCGCGGTGCAGCCGCTCGCGCCGGTCGTGTGGGAGGTCCTGGAAGAGCGCCTCGCGGTAGAGCGCGTGCGCGAAGCGGTAGCGCCGGCCGGTCACCGTGACGATCGCGCCGCGCACGGCGTGATCGAGCAGCTCGTGCGCGCCGGCCACCATCCGTGCCACTTCGGCGGCGCCGAGCTCGACGCCGAGTACGGCGGCGGCCTCGAGCGCGCCGCGCGTCGCGTCGGGCACGAGGGCCAGCCGCTGGCGGATGATCTGGCGCACGCCGAGCGGGATCTCCAGCTCGACATCTCCGCCGCCGCCGCGCGTCCGCACCGCCCGCACCATCTCCTCGACGAAGAGCGGATTCCCGTCGGTGGCCTCGAACACGCGGGCGGTGAGTCGGTCGTCGGCGCTCTCGACCGCTTCGCGCACGAGCGTCGCCACGTCGCCGGCATCGAGCCGGGCGAGATGCAGCACGCGGCCCACGCGGCCCAGGCGCGTGAGGACGTCGCCGCCGTCGGCACGCAGGGTGGCCTCGACGTCGCGATACGTCGCGATGACCACGATCCCCGACGAGCGCAGCTGCCCGGCGAGGAGCTCGAGGAGCAGGAGCGTCGCGCGGTCGGCCGCGTGCAGATCCTCGAGCACGACCAGCACCGGCGCGCGCGCGGCGTCGTGGTTCAGCGCCAACGACACCGCGCGGAACAGCGCGAAGCGCGCCTCTTCCGGGTTGCCGACCCCAACCGTGCCGGCGTCGGGGAACGGCAGGCCCAGGCCATCGAGCGCCTCTCGCCACGGCCACAGCGCCGGTGCACCGCCGGCCTCCCAGCAGCGCCCCCACGTGATCCGGATCCCCTGCTCGCGAGCGTCGCGTGCGACTTCCGCCGCGAGCGTGGTCTTCCCGATGCCGGCCTCGCCGGCAAGCAGGAACAGCCCGCCATTCCGCGATCTTGTCGCCGCGAGCGCATCGCGCATGAGCGCGAGCTCCCGGTCACGTCCCACCAGCACGCCTCATCCTACGCCGGCCGTGGAACGATTCGTTCCGCGAATCGTCACGCCTGCAGGGCATGACCAAGAAACGGCTGACCGCCTTGCTCGTCACCGCCCTCGGCCTCGTGGCCGGCCCGTCCGCCCCCAGCGCGGGCCAGCGCTGGGCCGCCGAGTACTACTATCACACCGGCCTCGTGTGCCAGCCGCCGCACGGCCACGCCGGCAACGTCGACTACCGCGAGAACGGCGTCGGCAACGCCTCGACGAGCGCGGTCGCCGAGGTGTTCTGCCCCGCGTTCGAAGGGTCGGATGGTTTCCTGCAGCTCGACTGGATCGAGGTCGCGGTCGTCGATGCGAGCAACACCGGCGCCGTGTCTTGTTACATGTACGGCTCGGACGCCGACTCGAACACGCTCTGGTCGCCGACCCGGTCGACCACGACGGCGGATCCGCCGTCCCCGGGCTGGTGGACGGGCGCGACCAAGCTCCTCTTCGATCCGGGGCAGATCCTGCAGGGCGACTGGACGCTCCAGCGGATGAACTGGTCGGTCCGCTGCTACCTGCCGCCCCAGACCGCGAACGGCACGCGCTCGTGGGTGAAGCAGTTGCTCGTCGGCGCGGACGACGACTGGCGGGACGCGGAGTAGGAGCCGACCATGCGCCCCATCCAGATCTTTCTCGTCGTGGCGGGCATCGGCCTGCTCGTGACCTTCTTCCTGCCGGGCCGCGGTGCACCTGCGCGCGACGCCGCGCCCGCGGCTCGTGTGGTGGCTGGCTCACCATCGGCGTCCTCGACGTCGGCGCCCACGCGGCCCGCGCCCGATCGCGCCGCGGAGGCGCGGATGCCGGCGGAGGTGACCCGGCTGAGCGATGCCGGGCGGAGCGACGATCTGCGCGTCACGCTCACGGCGCGCCTCGAGCACAGCGGCACGACGCCCGCTCCGTTCCACCGCGACGTCGAGCAGCTGGTCGGCGGCTGGGCGACGTCACTGCCCGCGGAGCTCGGGGCCGGTGTCGAGATCGGTGCGGTGCGCTGCTTCGCGGCGGGGTGCTCGGTCGACACGGTGAGCCGGGACGCGATCGTGAACGAGGAGATCGGGCACGCGCTGTCGAACCTGCCCGCGTTCACGCAGTACCCGGGCTGGCGCGCGCGCACCGGCAACGAGGTCGGCGCCGACGGCCGCGTGACGGCGAGGTGGTTCTTCCTCGCGCCCGAGCCGACCTGATCGGGCGGCCGTAACCGGGTACGATGGGCGGCGTATGCACGTCATGCGGGTCGCCGTCGTGCTGTGGATCGTCACCCAGGCGGCGTGCGGCGCGGGTGACGACGGTGCTGGGCCCCGGGAGCCGGTCGACCCCAACACGGCGTCGACGCCGGTGATCGACCGCTTCTCGGGCGAGGGCGCGATCCTGCTCGACCGCGACGAGATGCCGGGCCTCGGGCTGCCGGCGGCCGGTGCGCCGATCGACTTCGATCGCGCGCCGTTCCTGGTGCGCGGGCTCGGTCCCGGCGGCGAGCGCGTCACCTACTACCACCTGGACGCGCACCAGCGCTCGCCGATCAACATCTACCGGCTGTTCTACGAGGGCGCCGCGGAGCCGATCGCCGGTCAGCTGCCGATCGTCGACTACATCCCCGGGGACCACGGCTACTCCGACTTCTGGCGCGTCGTGCGCGTCGACGTGCCGGCCGACTACGTCGCCAACACCGCCACGGCGTCGTCCGACATCTTCGCGGCGGGCTGGCCGTTCGATGTCACCGACACGATCGTGAACTGTCCGGTGGTTCCGCAGGGCTCGACCGCGGCGCGGCGCCGCGGCAGCACCAGCAACCAGCTCTTCCGCGGCTGGTACGAGGGTCAGGTCTTCTACTACTTCACGTTCGAGGAGGCGCCGCTGCGCGTCGTCAACAGCGAGGTGCCGCTGGCGGCCGCGTACGTCGCGTTCGACGTGAACCCCGGCCTCGCCGGCGGCGGCTTCGCGTCCGGCTTCATGACCGAGAGCGGCAGCGACCGCACGCACGTCGTCGCCGACGCGCTCGCCGACGGCGCGTACTCGCCGCTGCGCGCGGTGATGCCGTACGACAACGCGGCGTTCGCGTCGGTCGTCGATCTTGCCACCGCCGAGGCGGCCCCGGCGATCGCCCTCGAGCTCGTCCGCTGGAACGCGCCGATCGTCGAGATCGAGCCCTGAGCACGACGTCGTCTATTCGTCACCGGGCGCGGCGTGCTCGGCGGTCACGCGGCGCTGGACCGCCGGCGGCACGAAGTCGTAGTGCGACGGTTCGGTGACGAAGCTGCCGGCGCCGGACGTGAGCCCGCGCAGCGCGCCGGCGTAGTCGCGCAGCTCCGCCAGCGGGACCTGCGCGTGGATCGCCGCCGTGCCGGAGAACAGCGTGTCGACGCCGACCACGCGCCCGCGGCGCGTCTTGAGGTCGGCCGTGACGTCGCCGACGTGGCCCTCGGGCGTCGTGACCTCGAGCGTGACGATCGGCTCGAGCAACATCGGGCGCGCGCGCCCGAACGCGTCGCGGAACGCCAGCTTCGCCGCCGAGCGGAAGGCGATGTCCTTCGAGTCGACCGCGTGGCTCTTGCCGTCGTGCACGACGACGCGCAGGTCCTCGACGGGGTAGCCGCCGAGCGGCCCGGTCGCGATCGCGTCGTGCACGCCCTTCTCGCACGCCGGGAGGTACTGCGTCGGGATGGAGCCGCCGAACACCTCGCTCGCGAACTCGAAGCCGCTCCCCCGCGGCAGTGGCTCGATGCGCAGGAACACCTCGGCGAACTGACCGGCGCCGCCGGTCTGCTTCTTCAGGCGGTGATGGCCCTCGGCGCGCTGCGTGATGGTCTCGCGGAACGCGACGCGCGGGCGATGCGCGATGGCGGCGACGCGAAAGCGCTGCTCGAGCTTCTCGAGCGCGACGCGCAGGTGCAGCTCGCCCAGGCCGGACAGCACGAGCTCGTGGGTCTCGCCGTCGTGCACGCAGGTCAGCGTCGGATCCTCCTCGCACAGGCGCTGCACCGCCGCGAGCATCTTCACCTCGTCGGCCTTGTTCTTCGGCTCGATCGCCAGCGAGCACATCGCGTGGGGGTAGCGCGGGCGCAGCGGCGTGTACGTGTCGGGCGTGCCGGGCGGGTGCACGATCGCGTCGACGTGCAGGTTCTCGATCCTGGCGACGGCGACGAGATCGCCGGCGTACGCGACCGAGTCCATGGCGGGATGGTCGCGGCCCTCGATCTTGAGCACGTGCCCCGCGTCGTGCGGCCGCTTCTCGGCGCCGTAGACGAACGGCGTCTTCGAGTCGAGCTTGCCCTGCAGCAAGCGGATCATCGCGAGCTTGCCGAGGTACGGATCGGTCGCGACCTTGAAGACGTGGCCGAGGAGCGGCGCCTCGCAGTCACACGCGACCTCGACCACCTCGTCGCCGCGCATCAGCCGCCGCGGCCGCCCGGTCACCGGGCTCGGCGCCTCGTTGACCAGGATGTGGAGCAGGTCGTCGACGCCGACCTCGCTCTTCGCCGCCGTGAAGACGATCGGCACCACGTGCCCGCGGTTCATCGCCTCGATGAGGTCCTTGCGCAAGGTCGGGAGATCGATCGCTTCCCCGGCGAGGTAGCGCTCGAGCGCGGCGTCGTCGATCTCGACCGCCGATTCGAGCATCGCCTGGTGCTCCTCGGCCACCGAGCCGAAGTCGGCGTCGCCCGCGTCCTCGTCGAAGCAGTCGATGACGTCGGTGCCGCGCCGGCAGGGCAGGTTGATGCAGTGGAGCTCGCGGCCGAGGCTCTCGCGCAGCTCGCGCACCAGCGGCGGCAGGTTCGCCGGTGCGAGATCGATCTTGTTGACCACGATCAAACACGCCAGCCCGGCCTCGCGCGCCGCATGATAGAGGCGCCGCGTGCTCAGCTCGACGCCGGCGGCGGCGCTGACGACGACCAGCGCCATCTCGACCGCCGGCAGCGCGGCGAGCGCATGCCCGACGAGCTCCGACGATCCCGGCGTGTCGATGACGTTCAGCTCGCAGCCGTCCTTCGTCGCGAAGAGCAACGTCGATTCGGTCGACAGCGCTTGCTCGACCGCGCCCATGCGTGTGACCGCGCCGCAGCGGTGAAGCATGGCCTCCGCCAGCGTGGTCTTCCCGCTGCCGGCATGACCGAGCAGCACGAGGTTGCGGATCTGCTCCGGCCGATATCCCGTCGCCCACGTCGCCATGCAGAAAGCTTACCCCCGCCCGGCGCGACGAGCCGTCAGTCTTCGACCGGGCGCACGACCGCGATGTCCACGCCGTCGGCGACGCGCCAGCCGCCGGCCGCGGTCTCGATGACCTCGCGCTCGTCCTGGAGCAGCGCCTTGAGCGTCTGCCGCAGGCGCTTCACGGCGACGTAGACGGTGTTGCGGTGGCGCAGCGGATGGTACTCGCGCCCACCCCACACACCGACGAAGAGCTGCTCGGCCGAGACCACCGCGCCGTCGGCGTCGACGAGCGCGGCGAGGAGCTCGCAGGCCAGCGGGCGGCCGCGGTCGACGCGGCTCTCGGTCGCGGCGTGGCACGTGATGACCGCGCGCACGGGCTCGACCACGAGGAAGTGCGCGGCGCGCGCAGCCTCGAGCGACGCGTCATCGACGATCTGCACACTCCCGCGCGCCGACACCCTGTGACGCGCGCCGGGCGCGAGGCCGAGCGCGGCCAGGAGCCCGCGCTGTCCGGGCGTCATCGGCACCTCGCCGAGCGCGGCGCGCACGCTGCGGCCCTCGCCGTGATCGAGCGCGGCGACGCCCTCGTGCACCGCGTTGAGGAGCTCGCCGCGGGCACCGCCGGGATCCCCGCGTCGCACGCGGATCGCAGCGCGCAGCAGCGCACACCGCGCGCGCACACGCACGTGTCCGGTGGCGGTCGCGACGGCGTCGGCCTCCGCGGTCAGGGCGTCGGCCTCGATCAGGCCGGCGTCGTCGGCGGCGGCGACGAGCGCGGCCGCACGCGCGACCAGCGCGCGCGAGTACATGCCGAGCCGGCTGGTGCGGCGGTAGTGCTCGAGGGCGCGGCCGGCGGCGGCGAGCGCGACGCGGACGTCGCCGCCGTGCAGCTCGAGGCCGGCGCGCTCGAGATCGATGGCCGCGCGCCGGGCCGCCGACTCGAGCGAGTGGAGCCCGCCCGACGTCTCGTCCGCGCGCGGGCGCTCCGCGGCGTCGAGGTAGCGCCGCGCCTGACCGAGATCACCGTCGAGGACGGCGATGCGCGACAGGGTCGCGTTGGCGATGCGCCAGCCCTGCGCGCCGACCCACGGCCCGGCCAGCGCGGCCTCGGCCTGCACGCGCGCATCCGGAGCGCGCCCCGCGATGAGGAGCGCCTCGGCCTGCGTGGCGCGACCGTGCGCCGCGAGCGTGTCGAGCTCGGCGGCCTGCGCCATGCGGCTCATGCGGCCCGACATCTCGATCGCCGCCGGGATGTCGCCGAGCGCGACGAACACGCGCGCGAGGTAGTACCCGGCGATCGACGCCATCACCTGGTCGCCGTGATCGGTGAGGTAGCCGTACGCGCGCTCGAGCTGGCGCTGCGCGGTGGCGAGGTCGCCCGCGGCCTGGCCGACGACGCCGGCGTAGAGCGAGCCGACGTGCTCGCGCAGCGCGCCGCCGGCCGCCGCCTTCTCCACCTTCTCGAGCAGCTTCTCGGCGGTGCCGAGGTCGTCGCACTCGGCGCGACCGAGGACGGTGAGCATGACCAGCACGACCTCGAGATCTTCGAGGCCGCCGCCGTGGATCGCCGCGAGCGCGTTGTCGACGGCGATCGCCGAGTCGGCGAAGCGCTCCTCGATCAGATACGAGAGCGCGAGCGACCAGCCCCAGCGCGCCCGTTCGCGCGGCGAGATGTCGGCGTGGTCGCGCAGCGCCGCGTCGAGCAGCGCGCGGGCCTGCTCGCCGTGGCCGCGCAGCGCGATGATGTCGGCCTCCTCGAGCGCGACGCCGAAACGTTCGGCCGGCGACTCGGCGAGGTCGCGCGCCTGACGGTAGATCGCCTGCGCCTCCGAGAGGCGGCCGCGGCGCTGCGCGACCTCGCCGGTGAGCCGCAGGGCGCGCAGCGTGCCGCGCGCGGCGGGCGAGAGGCGCCCGAGCACGTCGGCGGCCTGCGCGATCAGCGAGCGGCGCACGAGGATCCGCACCTGCATGAGCGCGACCGCGTCGCGCGCGTCGTCGACGGCGTCGGCGAGCGCGCGCAGATCGTCGAGCAGCAGGTGATCGAGGCCGGCCGACGCGATGGCGCGGTAGTGCTCGGTGCAGCGCTCCCACGCCTCGTCGACGTCGCCGGCGGCGACCAGGTGGTGGATGGCCTCGACCAGCCACGGCGCGTCGGCCGGCGTGGCGGGACGTGCGCCGTCGCCGGCGTGCGAGAGGTGCAGCTCGGCGAGCTGGCGATGCGCGGCCGACCGGTCGCGCCGGCCCGCGCCGCGATACGCGGCGTCGCGCACGAGGTCGTGCACCATCGCGGTGCCGCGGCTGGTGTCGACGAGGAGCTGGCGCGTGAGCTCGCGCAGCACGTCGACGCCGGTGGGGCCGCCGAGCGTCTGCGCATCGCCCGCCGAGAGCCGGCCGCGCGTCGACGCGAGCACCAGCAAGAGGCGGCGCGCGTCGTCCGAGAGCGCGCGCACGGTGTCGTCGAGCCCGCCGTCCTTGCCGGCGTCGCCGGCGAGCTCGCGCAGCACGTAGAACGGGCTGCCGCCCGAGCGGCGGAACACCTGCGCCGCGTCCGGCGCGGCCACGCCGAGGCGCGCCGCGACCTGGCGTACGAGCGCGGCGGTCGCGCTCGCGTCGAGCGGTCCGAGGCGGTGCACCACCGGCGGCGGCGCGTCCGAGGGCAGCGTGAGCTCGACGCGCGACGCGGCGATGACGCGGCTCTCGCGCACGTAGCGCGACAGGTAGCCCAGCACCTCGGCGGCCTCGCGCGGATCGATGTGGTGCAGATCATCGAGGAAGACGATGTGCGGCTTGGCCTCGAGCGCCTGCGCGATGTCGGCGAGGTCGTCCTGCGCCGAGCCACCGGTCGCCGAGAAGTTGATGCGCTTGCGGCGCGCGCCGAGCTGCGACTTCAGCGCGGCGGCAAGGTGCGCGGCGCCGGTGTTGGGGCGCGCCACGAGGACCACGGCCTGCGCCTCGGCCCACTTGGGCAGGCGCATCGCCTCCTCGACCAGCTTGTACACCAGCTCGCTCTTGCCCACGCCGCCGACGCCGTAGACCAGGTGGAGCGTCTCGCTCGCCATGAGCTGCGCGCCGCGCGTCAGCTCGGCGACGCGCCCGACCCACGTCGCGACCGCGCGCGGGAACGGCGGGGCGGAGGGTGGCGGAAGCGTACGGCGGCGACCGGCGCGTTCGCTCATTGCGGGCTCGCGCTCATGGCCCGCGATCCTAACTCAGAACACGAACGGGTAGAGGAAGCTGCCGCCCTGATGGGTGGATGGGAATCGCGCTGATCTCAAGATCGCCGCCACGCACTGGGCGAGCGCGTCGTCGGGCGCGTCGCGGATCGTGACGCTCGTGACCTTCCCGTCGGGGCCGACCTTCACCTGGGCGCGCACGGTGCCGTGCTCGTCGCTCTCCTCGGCGCAGCGCGCGATGCGGCTGCGCAGGCGGACCACCGCGTCGCGGACCTGCGGCGCCGTCAGGCTGGTGGGCGCGGGGACGATGTGACGGTTGCCGTACATCGCGCAGCACGCGGGCGGCCGGTCGGCGAGCAGACAGCCGACCTCGTCCATGGTGCAGGTGAGGTCGCCGAGGTCGGGCCCGCCGTCGAGGTCAGCCTCGGCCATCGCGGCGTCGGCGACGTTGGCGGCGGCGACACCCGCGTCGACGATCGCCGCCGCTGGCGCCGGCGTCGGTTGCGCCGGCGATGGCGTCGGTTGCGCCGGCGATGGCGCCGGGCACGCCGGGCAGGGCGCCGGCTTGTAGGGGCGGATCGAGATCGCGATCGCCGTGGTCGTCATCACGCCGATCGCCGCGCCGACCAACCCGGCGATCATCTGGTTCGCCATCAGCGGACATCGTAACGCAACGCCACCTCGCGCCCGCGCCGCTCGATCTCGATCGTGAAGCGGTCGGTCGCGCGCAGCACCGCCGGCAGCTGCAGCGCGGCGCTCATGTCGGTCACCGTCACGCCGGCGACGGTGTGGATGCGATCGCCGTTCTCGAACCCGAGCGCGGCGAGCAGGCTCCCGGGCCGGATCGCGTACACCTTGAAGCCCGACGACGCGCCGTTCTTGATCGCCGGCACCACGCGCGCGTCGCGATCGAGGATCATCGGCTCGCCCAGCAGCTGGTCGCGCAGCGCGACCGACACCGTGTAGCGCCCGGGCTCGGCGCAGCGGATGTTCGGCTCCCACTGCTCGCCGATGATGTGGCACGGCGCGCCCGGCGTCCCGGCGGCGCCGCTCGCGATCGCGGCGGCCGCGAACAGCATCGCCTCCTCGCCGCGCGCGCCCGCGATGGCGAGCTCACCGTGCAGCGCCGCGCCGCGCGCATCGGTGGGATCGGCGGCGAGCTTCCACTGGAACGCCGGCCACGCGCCGCCCAGCCGCTCGCGATCGAGCCGCCGCCGCGCCCGTTGCAGCATCTCGAGGGCGCCGCTCGCCGCCGCGCGCTCGTCGAAGCGGACGGTGACGCTCGCGTCGACGCCGTCGCGCGGATCGACGGTGCCGCCCACGCGCGCCGCGATCCCGGGCTGCGCCTGCACGTCGCCGATCACGCGCACCGGCGCACCGCCCAGCGCGCGCCACCGCTCCGTGCGCTCCGCGTGCTCCGGCGCCGCGAAGAACTTCCGCGTACCGCCGCGCGGGTCCGCGCCGTACCAGGCCACCGCGTCGCCGCGCTCGAGCCCGTTGCAGGACGGCAGCTCCGCGGCTGCGCCGCCGCCGATCATCACCAGCGACCACGTCCCGTCGAGCACGTCGGTCGCCGACTGGTCCCACGTGATCGCGACCACGCTCGCCCGCCGCGCGCGCTCGCGCACGCACGCCGGCACGTCGGGGACCAGCGTGTACGCCGCGCGCTCGACCCACGTGCCGGCGACGCGGCGCGGCGCGATCACGGCGATCAGGTCGACCTCGTCACCGATGGCGCCCAAGAGCTCCCGCTCGCCGGGCGACGGGCCCCCGCAGGCCGCGATCGCGGCGGCGGCGGCGGCGACGAGCATCGCAAGCGAGGCACGCACGCGCAGGGTATAGCGCAGCCGGGATATAGTCGGCACGGAAGGTAGAACGATGCCCGAGACTCACACCGCGTCGCTGGTGGGCGCGGATCGACCGACGATGCGACCGCGCGCAGCCGTCCTGCGCGTCGTGTACCCGCGCGATCTGCGCTGGGACCACCGCTTCGCGGGCGAGCCCGTGACCCTCGGCCGCCAGCCCGACGACGGCAGCCCGCCGCTGCACCACGCCACGGTGTCGCGCCGGCACGCGCAGGTCTGGTGGGATGTCCAGGGCCACCACTCCGTCCGTGACGCGGGGAGTCGTCACGGGACGCTGCTCGGCACCGCGGTCATCGGGCAGATGCCCCGCGTGCTCGTCGACGGCGACCTCCTGCGCCTGGGCGACGTCTTCGTCATCTACGAGACCCCGTCGGACGAGGACGGCGACGGCGTCGACCGCGAGATCTTGCCGGGCTCGTCGCCCGCGATGGCCCGCCTGCGCGCGCGCGTCGCACGGGCCGCACCCGATCCGTCGCCCGCGCTCGTCACGGGCGACACCGGCACCGGCAAGGAGTGGGTCGCGAAGGAGCTGCACCGGCTCTCGCGCCGCAAGGGTCCGCTGGTCGCGGTCAACTGCGCCACGCTCACGCGCGAGCTGGTCGAGAGCCAGCTCTTCGGTCACGTGCGCGGCGCGTTCACGGGCGCGACCGGCGACGCCGACGGGCTCTTCCGGCAGGCCGACGGCGGCACCCTCTTCCTCGACGAGATCGGCGAGCTGCCGCTGTCGCTGCAGCCCAAGCTCCTGCGCGTGGTGCAGGACGGCATCGTGCAGCCGGTGGGATCGAGCAAGACCATCACCGTCGACGTGCGCCTCGTCGCGGCGACCAACCGCGATCTCGCCGCGTCGGTCGAGGCCGGCGAGTTTCGCCGCGACCTGCTGGCGCGGCTGTCGAAGTGGGAGCTCCGCCTGCCGTCGCTCGCCGCGCGTCGGGGTGACCTGCTCGACTGGGTCGAGCGGCTGTGGCGCGCGTGGCACGCGGAGCGCAACGACCCGCGCGCGATGCCGCAGCTCACGCCGGGCGCGATCGCCGCCATCTATGGCGCGCCGTGGCTCGACAACCTGCGCGGGATCGATCGGCTGGTGCACGAGCTCGCCGCGAAGCGCTCGGCCAACGTCGACGTGTCCGACCTGCCCGAGTGGCTGCGCGCGGCGGAGCCCTCGCGCTCCACGACCGCGCAGACGCCGGCGGTGCCCGCGCCCGCGGCGACGCCATCGCCCGCAGCGACGCCGTCCGCCCCGGCGGGTGCGCGTCCGCCGGTGCCCTCGAAGGAGGAGTTCGTGGAGGTGTGGGAGCGGCTCGGCCACTCGGTCCGCGCCGTCGCCAAGCACTTCGGACGCGACCGGCGCCAGATCTACCGCTGGCTCGAGGCGCACGGCCTGCGAGCGCCCGCCGAGGACAGCGAGGACTGAGTCCCATGGGACACGCGGCGCGCGAGCCTCGTGGTCTCGCGCGCTTGCGATGGCGCGCCGGTTGCTCCAGGGACGGGCCGGAGGTTCTGCCAAATGAAGCGTGCCCTTGCCTGTGTCTCGACCCTTTCCGCCCTGTTCCTCGCCGGCTGCGTCGACGAGCTCCTCACCACCACCGTCACGTTCAGTGACGACGCCAGCGCCACCATCGAGCTCGAGATGGACATCTCGGGCGAGTGCTCGGGCTCCGGCATGCGCGAGGACGACGCCGGCGTCACCCGCTGGACCAAGACGCCGAAGGGCGAGGGCGAGACTGCCTCGTGCCTGATCGACGTGACCTGGGACGGTGATCTCATCAGCCTCGCCAAGATGCGCGCCGACACCATCGAGGAGTGCGGCGCGGGCAACGACAACTGCGATCCCGACGAGCTCGATCTCTCGCTGTCGATCACGCTCGACGCCGCGTTCTTCAACGCCGGCACCGAGCGCATGGAGCGGATGCAGCTCCTCGCGATGAGCGCGAGCGCGACCACCGGCGGCGCGACGCTGTTCGAGATGGACAAGGCGACGGCGCTGCCGCTCGAGCTCGGCCCCGACGCCGGCGTGAAGGCGCAGCTGAAGACGGCGTACCTCGTCGCGGGCTCGCTCGTCGTCAACGCGCGCGGCCAGGTCGAGCTGTCGATGGCCGACGTGCGCCGTCTGCAGGAAGGTTCGCCCGACGGCGTCCTGACCGTCGGTCTGTCGAGCCACCTCGCCGGCTCGATCGACGCGCATCCGTGAGAAGATTCGCGCGTGCGGATGTTCGCGTGGATCGCGCTGGGGGCGCTGGTCACCGGCTGCCTGTCCACGCCGGGGCCGGCCCAGTCGGCTGACGACGATGGCGGGAACGGGGACGGCGGCGGCGGCGATGGCAGCGGGGCTGGCGACGGCGGCAACGGCGACGGCGGCGAGGGGCCGCGCTGTCGGCCGGCGGGCGCGCTGCCGGCCGGCCAGGACTGGCCCCCACCCGCCATCGTGGTGCGCCACCTGCAGATCGCCGACATCGACGTCGACGGCATCGACGATCTGATCGTCAGTGTCGCGCCCGAGGCGGCGCAGACCGCCGGCGCGTCGAAGATCTACGTGCTGTACGGGCCCGTCGATCGCGCCGATCCCAAGTTTCACGCCTCGCTCGACGTCAGCGCGACCGCGAGCGTGATGCCGTGGGCGACGACGCTGGCGCGCATCGACGGTGACGAGTGTCTCGATCTCGTCGTCGCGGGACCGCCCGTGATGGGCTCGAGCACGAGCTACGTCGCGGTGTGGCGCCACGCGGGCGCGGTCACGCCCTGGAGCGGGCCGGCGGTGCGCTCCGCGCTGACCCGCGAGCCACCGCCCGGGCCGCTCCTCGCGCTCCTGGCCGACCTCACGATCGACAGCGATCGCGATCTGGTGGTGGCCGATCTGAACAACGTCGACCTCTTCGTCGGGGCCACGGTCACGACCTTGCCAGGCGCGCTCCGCGTCACGCCGCCGGGCCAGCTCGCGTCACCGAACGACTGCGACTCGTGGGGCAACATCAACGCGCTCGCCGTGCAGCCGGCCGCCGGCGGCCGCGAGCGGCTGGTCGCGATCGGTCACTATCGCTTCAACACCGTCACGGTCGATGCCGGCGGCACGATCACCACGTCGAACACGTGCCAGGAGAACACGACGCCGCCGATCACGCGCGGCTCGGTCGCCTTCAACCTCGACGGCAACGCGCCGCTCGACGTCGTGAGCGGCGGCGGCGGATGGATCGGCGCGCACCTCCTCGGTGGCACGTCGGCGCCGGTGTCGGTCCCGCAGGGGGCGTCGGCATGCATCGACACGCCGCGCGGCAGCGACGACTACGTCGAAGGCTTCTCCGTCGGCGATCTGGGCGGCCTCCCGGCGCCCGAGGTCGTGATCATCGACCACGACGATGCGAACGGCATGTCGTACGCGTGCCTCCTCGACGCCGTCACGGTCACGCCGCAGGCCGTGTCGCGCGCCGCCGTCAACGAGCTCTCGCTCGGCAACGGGGTCGTGCGCAACGTGGCGGTGGGCGATGTCGACGGCGCGACGCGCGCGTGGATCCTCATGCGCGACGGCGACCTGAAGTGTCTGCAACGCGGCGCGGCCGCCAACCTCGAGGCCTGTCAATGAAGCTCGGTCTGCTCGCCGGTTCGCTCGCGTCGCTGCTCGTCCTCGCTCCGTCCGACGCGCGCGCCGACGGTGACGTCTCCATCACGCTCAACGCCGACGGGCAGATGCTGGCGACCCAGCTCGGCATCGACGTCGCGGAGCTCGAGCGCCGCATCGAGACGCAGATCGCCGATGCGTACGACACCGCCAACGTCGAGGGTTTCCTGCGCTCGTTCGCCAACGCGACGTCGTTCGCGAGCCGCGGCGTCGGCGTCGACTACGCGCCGCTGTTCCGCGGCGTCGAGCTCGGCGTCACCGCCAACATCGCCGCCGCCGTCGACGGCCTCGAGGAGGGCGACGACCCGGTCGGTGGCGTGGCCCCCAACTTCTCGATCATGGGCGGCCTGAACCTGGCCCGATGGAACCACCCCGAGATCGTGATCTACGGCAACGGCTTCCACCGGAACGGGACGCTCGACGAGCTCTCGGGCTCGATCACCAACGTCGGCGTCCACGGCCAGTACCACCTGTTCTATCCGTCGAAGGACGCGAGCACGCTCATCCTCCTGTGGACCGGCCTCCACCTGACCGCCGGCGTCGAGATGTCCCGCTGGAAGTTCGCCGTCGACGACGACCTCACGCGCGACACCACCGTCGACGGCGACAACGGCGCGTCGACCACGATCACCACGACCGCCACCGGCCGCTTCGACCTGTCGGCGACCTCGACCACCCTGCCGATCGAGGTCACGACCAGCGCGCGCATCCTCTACTTCGCCGGCGTGTACTTCGGCGGCGGCCTCGACCTCCAGATCGGCAAGGCGAGCGCCGCGGCCACGCTCGACGGCGTCATGCAGGGCACCGACCCGTCCGACGGCAGCATCGTGAACATGGGCACCGCGGTCATCACCGCCAACGGCGAGGAGAGCCCATCGCCGATCGCGTATCACCTGCTCGCCGGCGTCGAGCTGAACCTGTGGAAGCTGAAGGCGTTCGTCCAGGCGACGCTCGTCCCCGTCGACGGCGCGAGCCTCGCCTTCGGCCTGCGCCTCAAGCTCTAGCCCGGGGACGGTGGAAACTTTGTCAACTTTGTCAACTTTCAGGGCAGCTTGAAGAAGCTGCGGATGCGGCCGAGGAGATCCTCCTTCGCCGTCTCCATGCGCTTCCTGCGCGCGTCGTCGGCCTGGCCGCGCACGGAGCTCAGCTGCTCCCGGCGCTCCGCCAGGATCTCGGCGACGCGGTCGGTGATGCCGGGGCGCGCGCGCACCAGCTCGCGGAACGTGTCGGGATCGAGGCGGTAGCAATCGA
This sequence comes from Kofleriaceae bacterium, assembly GCA_035525615.1. Classification (GTDB taxonomy): domain Bacteria; phylum Myxococcota_A; class Polyangia; order Haliangiales; family Haliangiaceae; genus UBA2376. The sequence goes on from DATLEB010000231.1 coordinate 26,992, forward strand.
GGTCGGTGACCGCGACCACCGACGCCGAGCGCGGCTCGCCGGTCATGAGCGACATCTCGCCGAAGAACTTGCCGGCGTCGATGCGCGCGACCTCGCGCGACGCCACGCCCTTGCCGATGCGCACGGCCGCCTCGCCGCGCACCAGCATGTAGAGGCTCTGGTCGTTGTCGCCCTCGCGGCACACGGCCTCGCCCGCCGCGAACGGCGTGTGGTGCAGCTGATCGGCCAGGCGCGCGCGCTCCTCCGTCGACAGCGGCTCGAGCAGGTCGACCTTGCCGACCGCGGCCATGCGCCGCTCGCGCTCCTCGCGCGCCTTGCGGTCGCGGCGCTCGTCGGTATCCGCGGTGACGAACAGCGTCTGCGCCGGGATCGACATGCTGATGCCGGCCCGCTCGAGCGCGAAGTAGATGCGGATGCGCACGTCGCTGTCGGTGGGATCGTCGACGGAGATGTCGTTCAGCCAGTAGCGCACCGCGTACACCGCGTAGCTGTCGCGCACGTTCATGAACAGCACCTGCGGGGGCGGCTCGCTCGCCATGTTCGGCACCGGGTCGACGCGCAGCGCCTTGCGGATGACGTCGAGCACCTCGGTGGGCGGCGTCCGGAAGTCGATGTGGAACTCGATGTGGCGGCGCAGTCGCTGCGGATGCCCCTGGCGCCGCCCCAGCACGATCACCTGGCCCTTCATGAGCACGGAGTTGGGGATGACCACGGTCTCCCAGGTGCGCGTCTCGATCGCGGTGTAGCGCCAGCGGATCTCGGTGACCTGACCGGCGGGCTGGTTGGGGCCGAGCTGGATCCAGTCGCCGACGCGGATCGAGCTGTCCATCTGCAGCGCGAGGCCGCCCATGAGGTTGCCGAGCGTGTCCTGCATCGCGAAGCCGAGCACCGCGGTGAGGACGGCGCTGGTCGTGATGAGCCCGGTCACCGAGAAGCCGGCGCGCTTGCCGACGGCGATGAGCGCGACCAGCGACGCGATCGCCGTGACGACGTCGACGAGGATGCGTGGCACGCGCACGCCGACGCGAGGCAGCGTGATCCAGAAGATGAGCACCTGCGCCAGCCCGATGAAGGCGAGCAGCGAGAAGGCGAGGGACGCGACCGCTGGCGCCGTCGCGACGTACCCGGCGCTGTCGAGCCCCGCGACGACGAGGATCAGCACGCCGTGCAGCACCGCCATCATCGTCGGCGCCTGCAGGCGTTGCCGCGCCGCCGGCATCCCGAAGCGCGCCAGCGACGTGACCAGGAGCCACGCCAGCACGAGCCACGGCGTGTGGCCGTAGACCACGAGGTGATAGAGGTTGCTGGCCACCCGGAGCCCCGAAAATATCACTCCACGGCGGCGGCGCGCTCGCGCGTGGCGGCGTTCACCCACGGCTCGGCGGCGCGGCGCTCCCAGCCGGCGAGCGGGCCGGGCGCCAGCAGGTCGGCCAGGGCGTCGGGCGGCAGCTCCTCGCGCGCGAGCCAGCGCCGGCGGTCGTCGGGCGGGATGACGACCGGCATGCGGTCGTGGAGCGGCGTCACGAGCGGGTCAGCCGCGGTCGTCAGGATCGAGAACGACTCCACCCACGGCGCGGCGTCGCCGTCCGGGCCGCCGCGCAGCTTCCAGCGGTCCCAGATGCCGGCGAACGTGACCGGCGCGCCGTCGACCGGCGCGAACGCGAACGGGATGCGCTTCTTGCCCTCGCGCATCCACTCGTAGAACCCGTCGGCGGAGACCAGGCAGCGGCGGTGGCGCAGCGCCTCGCGGAACGCCGGCTTGCCGGCCACCGTCTCCGCGCGCGCGTTGATGTGCTTCACGCCGATCGAGAGGTCATCGGCCCAGTGCGGGACGAGGCCCCAGCGCATGAGGCAGAGCGTCGCCACCGCCTCGCGCATGACGACCACCGGCGCCGGCTGCGTCGGCGCCACGTTCCAGCGCGGCGCCCACCACGAGGCGAGCCCGGCCGGAAAACCCGGGGCGACCGCGAGCACGCCGGTGCCGGGCTCGTCGGAGATCGCCAGCTCCATCTCGGCGACGAGCTGGTCCTGACGGGTCGTGCTGTAGCGGCCACACATCGGCAAAGCGTAGCGCGCTCCTGTCGAAAATTTGCGCGGCCGGATGGCCCGGCCGATGATCGCCGCGTGACGAGGTCGGTGATCCTCGCGGTGTCGATCGCGCTGTTGGCGAGCCTGGTGGGGTGCAAGTCCCACGACGAGCTCGTCGTCGACGTCGTGTGCAGCTCGATCTGCCCGTGCTTCTCCGACCCCGGGGAAGCGTCGGAGTGCCTCGCGGAGTGCGAGGCGCAGATCGATCCCGGCACCGTCAGCGACGCGTGTTTTCAGTGCGTGCTCGAGGCCAGCGGCTCGTGCCCCGAGGTCGACGCGTGTGAACCGCTCTGCAGCGGGATCTAGGAGGAGCTGTCATGAAGCGCATGAACCTGATGATGATCGCGATGGCATTGATGCTCGCGTCGAGCGCCGCGCTGGCACAGCCGCTGCCCGACGATGAGGAGAATCCCATCGAAGCCACGCCGCCGCCGCCGCCGGATCCCGATCCGCCGCCGCCGCCCGCCGATACGCGGGTCGCGCCCGCCGTCGATCCCGAGCCCGATGCGCCGGCGATCGCCGAGCCCAAGGAGACACGCCCCACGGCGTTCTCGATCGCCATCGGCCTGGGCTACGACATCCCCGCCGACCTGCAGGCGCCGAACATCACGAGCGTGCGCTTCCGTCTCCCGTCGGGGCTCACCTTCGAGCCGCGCCTCGAATTCGCACGCGCCGCGTCGAAGACCGACACCGGCGTGCCGCCCGACCCCGAGACCGAGACCACGACCACGAGCACCGAGCTCGGCGTGCTCGTGCGCCATCCGCTGATGTCGAACGGCAAGGTCGACTTCGAGATCGCCGGTGGCGCGTCGCTGTCGCGCAGCGTCGTGAACCCCGACATGGCCGACAACGACACGACCACCACGTCGTTCGGCATCTTCTACGGCATCGCCGTCGGCTACTGGTTCACGCCGCACGTGTACCTGACGCTGACCGGGCTCAACCCGATCCTGTCGACGAGCTCGCGCGCCGAGGAGATGGGGCCGACGATCACGATCGAGACGAGCACGTCCGGCGTCGGGCTGGTGTTCGACCCGAACATCTTCGCGATGCTCCACCTCTATCTCTGACGCGGCATGGCCGCGGCGATCTCGGCGTAGAGCTCGGCGAGCCACGCCGGATCGCCGGCCTTCGGCGCGACGCTCCGCACGCGCAGGTCAGTGGGCGCGAGGATCACGCGCACGCGGCTCGCGTCGCCCGGACCCACGCCGGTGTCGGCGGCGAGCACGAACAGCTCCTCGGCCGCGGTGTCGCCCATGGCCAGGCAGCCGATCGAGACCTCGTCGCCGTGGATCATGATGTCGCCGCCGAGCGACACGCCGCTCCCCTCGCGCCCGTCGAGCCCCGCGCGCTCGAGATCACGCGCGTTGGGATAGTCGATGTGCAGCGACAGGTGATACGCGCTGCGCGGGTTGAGCCAGTCGATGCGGTACACGCCCTCGGGCACCTGCTGGTCGCCCTCGCGCAGCTTGGGCCCTCCGCCGCCGCTCGCCGCGCGCACGTCGTAGTCGCGCACGTGGCGCAGCGCTCCTCCCGCGCCCGCCGCCCACAGCTCCACGCGCGCGACGTCCTTGAGCGCCACCAGCGTCACCTGCGCCGGCGGATACGCCAGCCCGGCGCGCTCGAAGCGCGGCGTCATGCGCGCGCGCGCCGCGGGCCCGTACTGCGCGAGCCGCGACGCCACGGTCGCGCGCGGATCGTACGCGTCGTCGTCTCCGTCGGCCGCGCCGCCCGCGCTCAGCGCGCCGCAGGCTGCGAGCGCGCCCGCCGCGAGCGCTAGAGATCCTCGAGACAGTAGATGCGCTGATCGGCGGTGCACGTCGCCGTGGTGGCCGCGGTCCAGCTTCCCGTGAGCAGATCGTGGCGCCCAAGCGTCCCGGTGCTCGCCGTGCTCGTCCAGTTCGTGCACGAGATGGAGGTTAGGCTGCCGCTCGTGCTCGTGCCCGTCCAAACGTTGCCGGTGTCGGCCGTGCCCTGGACGTACGTGCCCAGCTCGGTCTGGTAAAGCGCGGCACCGAGGCGGCTGTCCTCGATGTCGACCTCGCTGGTCCCGATGACGACGCCGTCGGGGCGCGCCCACGGGCCGTTCGAGATGATGCGCGTCGACGCGGAGGACGACGAGCTCGACATCCACGCCTTGAACGTCCCCGAGTTGGCGTAGCCGGCGACGCGCGCGCGCGCCTGGCACACCGCGTCGGCGGCGGCGAGGCCCGTCAGCGCGCTGGCGTCGGCCCACGTGCTCAGGTTGCCGGTGCCGGTCACCGACGTGACGAACGCCTTCTTGGCGACCGGATGGCGCGACGGCAGCGGCGTGGCCACGCCATCGCGCTGCACGCAGCGCAGGCGCCCGGTGGTCGCGCACGACGGATCGACCGAGCCGACCGCGGTGAGCGAGTCGGTCCACGAGCCGCCGCCGCCCCCGTGCACCTCGCCCATGGCGCCGGTGCCGGCCGTCGTCGTCCAGTCGCCGCACGTCGCGCCGGCGATGTACTCGCCGCTCTCGCTGGTGCCGGTGTAGACGCGGTCGGTGACGCCGAGGTCGACGCCGAATTCGCTGACGCTCGCCGGCTGGTAGATGGTGCGATTGGGCGCGAGCAGCTGCCCGATCGCCGGCGCGAACGCGCGGCCGTCGACGCGCACCCATGGTCCGGCGCTGGTCGGCAGCGTGCTCTGCCCGCACATCGCGGACTTCTTGCCGCCGAAGCCGTGCACGCGGCAGTACGCGTCGTTGAGCGAGTCCGACATCCACGCCACGTACGAGCCGCCGAGCCCGGCCTGGTTCGCGCGCGCCTGGCAGACGGCGTCGGCGGCGACGAGGCCGGAGTTTCCGCCGGCGTCGACGCCCCACGTCGACAGGTTGCCGGTGCCGGTGGTGGACGTCGTGAACGCGATGCGGTTGCGCGTGCACGTGATGCCGTCGCCCACGTAGGTCGGGTTGCACACGCACGACGTGCCGTTGGTGCACGTCGCGTTGGCGCCGCACGGCGAGGGGAGCACGTTGCACGCCACCTGCGTGCTGCACACGTCGCCGTTGCCGGTGAAGCCGTTGTTGCACGCGCAGGTGAAGCCGTCGGCGGTGTCGGTGCACGTGGCGTTGGCCTGACAGTCGTCGGTGTTGGCCGTGCACTCGTCGACGTTCACGTTGGTGATCGCCGCGGCCGAACCCTGCGAGTTGGTGCAGCGCAGGCGATACACGCGCGACGTGGTCTGCGTCAGCGACGTCGCCATGCCCGACGTCACGGTGCCGAGCCCGTCGATCGTGCATGCCGGCGCCGGCGACGGCGCGTTGGTGTACGTCCAGCTGAACGTCACGTTGGTGGCCTGCCCCGGCACCAGCGTCGCCGGGGATGCCGTGAACGTCGCGACCAGCGGCGCCGCCGGCGGGACCGCGACGACGACCTGGCGCGACGCCATGCCCTCGCTGTTGGTGCACGTCAGCGTGAACGTGGTGACGGCGTTGAGCGTCACGCTCGTCGCCTGTCCGCGCGTGACCGCGCCGACGTTGTTGTTGATCGTGCACGTCGGATCGGGGAACGTGGGCTCGAACGCGTAGGTCCAGCTCCACGTGACATCGGTCGCCACGCCGGCCGGCAGCTGCGCCGGCGTCGCCGTGAACGACGTGATCATCGGCGCCGAGTTGGGACCGTCGATCACGCGACCGTCGCCGGTGGGCGGCGCGTCGACGGGTGTCTCCCCGCCGCCGCCACCACAGGCGCACAGAACCACCAACGCAAGGGTTAGCCTTCGCATGTGCGTCGACCTCCGGATCAGATGATGACGCCCGCGGAATCGCAGTAGTCGACGGTGATGGTGCGCGCGGTGCACACCGGATCGCCGATGCAGTCGCCGGGCAGGCACAGCACGGGGAACACGCACACGTCGCCGCCGCCGGCGACGCAACTGGAATCCGCCGAGCACAGGTTGCCGCCCACCGAGCAGGTCCCCGACGCGCACTGCGCCGACGTCGTGCACGTGCTGCCGTCGTCGGCGCATCGGCTCGAGCAGCCCATGTCCGTGTAGCAGGTGGTGCCGGTGCCCATGCACGTGCCGGGGATGCACTGCCCCGACTCGCACGCCAGGTTCGAGGTGCACGCCTCGCCGCCCGGCTGCCTCGCGGTGCACAGCGGCATCGGCATCAACGTCGTGTCGCAGAACAGGTCGTCCTGGCACTGCGTCGTCGAGGTGCAGGGCGCGTTCTCGGCGAGGCGCGGCTGGCAGATGCCGGTCATGCAGTAGAAGTCGCTGGCGCAGCCGGTGCCGCACGGGAAGCCGGCGGTCGGCTTGGCCGCGCACTTCTGGTTCGGGGCGCAGAAGTTGTCGGGCGCGCCGGCGCAGTCGTGCGCGAAGATGCACGTGCCATCGATCTGCACGGTGCCGACCCACGCCGAGTCCATACACGCCATGGCCCACGGCAGCTCGGCGACGACGTCGACGCACACGCCGTCGGGCGCGACCAGCGCGTTGAGGCAGTCGTTCATGCGCGCGGCCTCGAAGCGCACGCGCCCGTCCTCGATGGAATCCTGGAGGGAGCCGGTGTTGCGATCACACAGGCGTGTGAGGTCCTGGCGGCACTGCTCCTCGGTGCGCGGCTCGGTGACGCCGAGGAAGTCCTCGATCTCGCCCTCCGAACAGCATCCGTAGAGGTTGTGGCACGCGACCTCGGCGATCTCGCCGCACACGTTGTTCTGATCGGCGTCGACGGAGACGCCTTCGTCGCCGCACGCGACCAGCAGGCCCGCACACCAGAGAGCAATCCAGGTTCCGCGCATGAAGGTTCCCCCAGCAGGTTGTTGCGTCACCACGAGCCACTCCAGACGACCGCGCCACCGTCGGCGCGGGGCACGATCGCGACCTCCGCCGTCCGGTGCTCGTGCTTGAAGCGGCGGATCGAGATCACGGCGAGGCCGACGCCGATCACGGCGGCGACCCCCGACCCGATCAGCATCCGATCGGCGCGCGCCGAGAACTTCTCGTGATCGTCGAAGCGCGCGGCGGCCTCGGCCGCGTCGTTGCTCGCGCGGTAGTCGAGGAAGAACACGACGGAGAGCCCGATGCCCGCGCCGGCGCCCGCGGCCATGAGCCACGTCTTCGTCGTCGCGCCGCCGCTCCGTCCCGAGACCTCGACGACCGCGGTCGTCGTGGGCGGTGGCGGCGGCGGTGGCTCCTCCTCGATCGCGCCGCCCGGACAGAGCGCCATCTGATCGCGCACGTCGCGCGCGGTCTTCGGGTCGGGCGCGGCCTCACGCAGCGCCTGGTAGTGGAGCAGCGCCTTGTCGCACTGCGACGTCTGTCGCAGCGACTGCGCCAGCCCCCACTCGTAGTCGAAGTTCGCCGGCTCGGCGCGATGCGCCTCTTCGAAGAGCGGTAGCGCGCCGCTGAAGTCGCCGGCGCGATAGAGCTCCTGCGCCCTCGCGCCTGCGCTCGGCGCGGGCGGTGGCGTCTGCGCCGATGCGCTCGACGCCGCGATCAGCGACACACCGACAGCCGTCACCACGGACATGCGAATGCCCAAAGGGTCCTCCCTCGAACGCGCTCCCCATGCGCGTCCTAGATCACGATAACTCGGATCGAACGCGGCGTCCTGTTCGCGCGAGTGAGGGACCTCACGCGCGGTGGCCACTCGTGTTGCCTGCAACCACGAGGCCTCACCCGGGCGGGGGGAGGGCTCCCTGGCCAGCCGACCCGCCGGCCGCCGCGGCTGCACCGCGTGAACCATCGATCGCGAGCGCTCTCATTTCATGCGCTTGCGTCGCGAGGTGGATGGCACGGTTCGCGCTAACCGAGCCGGCCATGCGCTTCCCGCTCCTCGCTGCCTGCCTCGCACTGCCACTCCTCGCCTGCGCTGGTGCCGATCCCGACGACGGTCCCTCGCCGTTCGACGACGACTACCCGGTGTCGGATCTCGACTCGATCTTCGACGGCGCGCCGGCCAACCGCACGCTGCCCGACGAGAACAAGGCCGACGCCGTCTACCCGAAGCAGTTCGCCGAGCTGGTCCGTGATCAGTCGCCGGTGAAGAGCCAGGGCTCGCGCGGCGTGTGCTCGATCTTCGCGACCACCGCGCTGATGGAGAACCTCTACATCAAGGCCGGGATGCCCAACCCCGACTTCTCCGAGCAGTACATGCAGTGGTCGACGAAGGAGCAGGTGCGCGAGTACCGCTACACCGAGGGCTCGAACGCCGACGCCAACCTCCGCGCCGCCAGCCAGTTCGGCATCGTCGAGGAGTCCAAGTGGCCGTATCAGAGCTTCAAGTGGAGCGCGTCGGATGACGCCGAGTGCACCACCGGCGAGAACCTGCCGACCAAGTGCTACACCAACGGCGCGCCGCCGCAGGCCGCCGTCGACGCCAACAAGTTCAAGCTGCCGCGCGGTCGCTGGCTCAACACCAACTCGATCAAGGCGCACCTCACCACGAAGCGCCACGGCGTGAACGTCGGCCTGACGTTCTTCTATCAGTCGTGGAACCACCGCAAGTCGCCGCTCCCCGTGAACACCGGCTACTGGCGCGAGGGCATCGTTCTGTACCCGAACGCGAAGGACAAGGAAGAGTCGCTCAAGATGCGCGCCGGTCACGCGATCCAGATCGTGGGCTGGGATGACGAGAAGGAGGTCGTGAAGGTCGACGAGGCCGGGCAGCCCCTCAAGGACGCGGGCGGCAACCCGATCAAGGAGAAGGGCTTCTGGATCTTCAAGAACTCGTGGGGGACGGCGAGCTTTGGCGTCGATCACCCGACGGGCCCCGGCTACGGCTATCTCTCGATGAAGTACGTCGCGGAGTACGGCTCGGCCGTGACGGCGGAGCTGCCGTCGCTGGCGCCCGCGCGTGAAGTCTGTGACGACGCGTCGATGGCCGACGAGGATGGCGACGGCAAGGCGAACTGCGCCGACACCGACTGCGCGATGACGCCCGCGTGCTCGGGCCAGGGCACCGCGCACACGTATACGTCGACGCCGAACGCGGCGATCCCCGACAACAGCCCGGCGGGCGTGACGAGCGAGATCAACGTGACCGACACCGGCACGCTCACCGCGGTGAAGCTGAACGTCGACATCACGCACACGTATCGCGGCGATCTCAAGGTGACGCTGTCGCACGCGGGCACGGACACGATCGTGTTCAACGCGACGGGCGGCTCGGC
>DATLEB010000239.1:0-44535 GCA_035525615.1 Kofleriaceae bacterium
CTCGCGCAGCTTGGCGACGGCGTAGTCGGGGAGGAGCTTGTCGAGCTGCGGATCGGCGAGGCCCGAGCACGTGATGCCCTCCTGGATCACCTCGCCCTTGGTGCGCTCCATCATCACGAGCTGATCGCGGCGCAGGTCGTAACAACCGAGGAACGCCTTGCCCATGCCGATGGGCCACGTCGCGGGCGTGACGTCGAGCGCGAGCGTCTGCTCGATCTCGTCGAGCAGCTCGAACGAGTCGCGGCCCTCGCGGTCGAGCTTGTTGATGAAGGTGATGATGGGAACGTCGCGCAGGCGGCAGACCTCGAAGAGCTTCCGGGTCTGCGCCTCGATGCCCTTGGCGGCGTCGATCACCATGACCGCCGAGTCGACGGCGGTGAGCGTGCGGTACGTGTCCTCGGAGAAGTCCTGGTGGCCCGGCGTGTCGAGCAGGTTGAAGGTGCAGTCGGCGTAGTCGAACGTCATCACCGACGTCGTCACCGAGATGCCGCGCTCGCGCTCGACCTTCATCCAGTCCGACGTCGCGCGCCGCCGATCGCCGCGCGCCTTCACCGCGCCGGCGAGCTGGATCGCGCCACCGAAGAGCAGGAGCTTCTCGGTCAGCGTGGTCTTGCCGGCGTCGGGGTGCGCGATGATCGCGAACGTGCGGCGTCGGGCGACCGGGGCTGGAAGAGGGGCGGACATCAGGGCGGCGCAATCTAGCAGAACCCGCCCGACCGGGAATGCTAGAGATAGGGGATGACCGAGCCGTCCCCGCTGTCCGTTGGCGAAGCCGAAGAGATGCTCGACGGGCTGCCGGTCGTGCCGGTGCTGTCCGGCTCGATCGACGAGATGAAGCGCGTACGCGCGCAGTGCCTCGCCGCCGGGATTCCCGTGCTCATGGGATGTCCGCCGGGCGCCGGCGGCAAGGGTTGAGGGACCAAGACGCACCTCCTGGTCGAGGAGGACGACATCCCGGCGGTCGCGCAGGTGCTGCGCGGCTCGTGGCAAGACTCCGTCGAGCGTGAAGGGCTGGCGCCGGTCGCGCGCGCCTCGGCCGAGGCGTGCCCCGCTTGCGGCGCGACCGGCGAGCTCGTCGACGGTGCGTGCCCGGACTGCGGCCTGCAGCTCGCCTGACCTCCCGAGTACCTCCTCGAGATTAGGGACACTTCGATAGATTGTAAAGCACGACGTTGTGACCAGAATGGGTGGCTCCCATGAGGAGCTCTTCATCCACGTCCGCGCCGGCAATCGGCATCGACTTCGGCACGACCAACAGCGCGATCGCGGCCGCGCACCATGGTGAGCCGGCGCGCGTCCTGCCGTTGCCGCGGCCCGACGGCACGACGGTCGCGTACTGGCGTACGGTGCTGTGCTTCGAGCCCGCCGAGGATGGCGTGCCGATGCGCACGACGGCGGGCGCGCCGGCGATCGCGCGGTTCGCGGAGAGCGAGGGCGTCGCGCGCCTCCTGCAATCGATCAAGTCGCACCTGGCCGCGGCGTCGTTCGTGGACACGGTCATCTTCGGGCGGCGCTTCAAGGTCGAGGAGCTGATCGCGACGTACCTGCGTGCGCTGCGCGCGGCGTCGCCGATGGAGCTGGGCCGTCGCGCCGTGATCGGGCGGCCGGTGCGTTACTGGGGCGCCGAGACCGACGCCGACGACGAGCGCGCCGTGACGCGGATGCGCGCGGCGTGCGCCCTGGCCGGTTTCGACGACGTGACGTTCGCGTTCGAGCCGGTCGCGGCGGCGCACGCGTATGCGACGCGCCTCGATCACGACGAGCTCGTGCTCATCGCCGACTACGGCGGTGGCACGAGCGACTTCTCGGTGGTCGAGGTCGGTCGCGCCGGCGCACGGGTGCGCGCGACCAGCGGCGTCGGGCTCGCCGGCGACGCGTTCGACGCGCGCGTCGTCGACCACGTGATCGCGCCCGCGCTGGGGAAGGGCTCGCGCTACCGCGTCGAGTTCGGCCACGAGGCGCCGGTGCCGGCGTGGATCTACAACAGCCTGCGCCGCTGGCACCACCTGTCGCTGCTCAAGAGCGCGGAGACGTCGCGCCTGCTCGAGCGCATCGCCGACGGCGCGCTCGATCCCGAGCGCATCGCGCGGCTGGTGCGCGTGGTCGACGACGATCTCGGCCTGCCGCTGCACGCCGCGGTCGAGGCCACCAAGGTGACGCTGTCGCGCGCCGACGCCGCGCGCTTCGAGTTCGCGCGCGCGGGGGCGGAGATCGGCGAGCACGTCACGCGGGCCGCGTTCGATGCCTGGATCGACGAGGAGCTGGGCGCGATCGACGCCGCCATCGACGCCTCGCTCGAGCGGGCCGGCGTCGCGGCCGGCGCCATCGATCGCGTGTTCGCGACCGGCGGCTCGTCGCTCGTGCCCGCGGTGCGCGGCCGCCTGGCGGCCCGCTTCGGCGCCGACAGGATCGTGGGCGGCGAGGAGCTCACGTCGGTCGCGGCCGGGCTCGCCGAGATGGCCGCCAGGAACTGAGCGAAGGCAGACCCCGGGCCCCACCGGTGACCCCGGACACCCAGAGTCATTGTTGATCGCTCGCTGATCGCTCGCTGGGGGCGGCGAGGAGCTCACGTCGGTCGCGGCCGGGCTCGCCGAGATGGCCGGCAGACCCGGCGCCTAGCGCCTGCTTCTTGCCGGCTACTTCTTGCCGCCCTGCGCCGGCGGCAGCTCGAGCTGCTTCGCGAAGAACGCGTACGCCATCGCGAACATGTACGCCGCCTGCTTGTTGTCGGCGGCGCCGCCGTGACCGCCCTCGATGTTCTCGTAGTAGAGGAGGTCGTGACCCTGCTCGGTCATGAGCGCGACCATCTTGCGCGCGTGGCCGGGGTGCACGCGGTCGTCACGCGTCGACGTGGTGAACAGCGTGCGCGGGTACTTCACGCCCTTCTTCATGTTCTGGTACGGCGAGAACTTCGAAAGCGCCGCCCAGTCGTCGGCCTTGTCGGGGTCGCCGTACTCCTCCATCCACGACGCACCGGCGAGGAGCTTGTGGTAGCGCTTCATGTCGAGGAGCGGCACCTGGCACACGACGGCGCCGAACAGGTCGGGGCGCTCGGTGAGCATCACGCCCATGAGCAGGCCGCCGTTCGAGCCGCCCATGATGCCGAGCTTGGGGGTCGACGTGACCTTGCGCGCGATGAGGTCCTCGGCGATCGCGATGAAGTCGTCGTACGCGCGCTGGCGGTTGTGCTTGAGCGCCGCCTGGTGCCAGGTCGGGCCGTACTCGCCGCCGCCGCGGATGTTGGCGATGACCAGCACGCCGCCGCGCTCGAGCCACGCCGCGCCCGCGGTCGAGTTGTAGCTCGGCGTCATCGAGATCTCGAAGCCGCCGTAGCCGTAGAGGATGGTCGCGTTGTTCCCGTCGAGGACCACGTCCTTCTTCGAGACCTGGAAGTAGGGGACCTTGGTGCCGTCCCGCGACGTCGCGAAGTACTGCTTGGCCTCGATGCCCTTCGCGTCGAAGAACACCGGGTTCTGCTTGATCTTGGTGCGCGCGTTCGACTTGATGTTGCCGAGCGAGAGCGTGGTCGGCGTGGTGAAGCCGGTCTCGCCGAACCAGTAGTCGTCGCTCACGTCCTCGTCGTACGCGCTCACGTCGAACGAGCCGACCTCGGGCGTCTTGATCTGCGTGCGCTTCCACCCGGTGCGCGTGCGGGTGTGGAGGTAGATGCGGCTCTTCACGTCCTCGAGCTCGCTCACGAGGATCGCGCTCTTGGTGCCGGTGTAGCCGTCGAGCGAGGTGTTGGCCTTCGGCTCGAACAGCATCGTGAAGTCGCGCTTGCCGGCGAGGAAGTCGGCGAACGGCGTGACCAGGAGCGCGCCCGCCGGCCAGGTCTTGTCGCCGATCACCCACGGGGTGCGCAGCGAGATGAGGATCTGATCGTCCCACACGCCCGCGTTGGCATCGTCGGGCTTCTCGATGCGCGTCAGCTTGTCGCCCTCGCGCAGGAACATCTCGTTGGTGAAGAATGACGGCGAGCGCCCGACCCAGTCACGGATGCGGCCGTGGTCGAACTCGCGCGACGCGAACGCCGAGACGTCGGTCTTCTTGCCCTCGAAGATGGTCTTGGCCGCGGTGAGCGGCGTGCCGCGCTTCCACTCCTTGACGATGCGCGGGTAGCCCGAGTCGGTCATCGAGCCCGGACCGAAGTCGGAGCCGACGGTGATGGTGTCGTCGTCCTGCCACGAGACGCTGTTCTTCGCCTCGGGCAGGAAGAATCCGCCCTCGACGAACTTCCGCGTCTTCATGTCGAACTCGCGCACGACGTCGGCGTCGGCGCCGCCGCGGCTCAGGCTGATGAGGCACTTCTCGTACTTCGGGAAGAGGCAGTCGGCGCCGTGCCAGACCCAGTTCTCACCCTCGGCCTTGCCGAGCGCGTCGAGATCGAGGACGACGTCCCACTTCGGCTTCTTCTTCTTGTACTCGGCGAGCGTCGTGCGCCGCCACAGGCCGCGCGGGTTGGCCTCGTCCTTCCAGAAGTTGTAGAGGAACTTTCCCTGCACGCCGACGCCAGGAATCTTCTCCTTGGAGTCGTAGATGCTCAGGAGCCGCAGGCGCAGCGCCTCGAACCCCGGCGTCGCCTCGAGCTCGCCCTGCGAGATCGCGTTCTTCTCGCGCACCCACGCCAGCTGCTTCTCGCCCCCGACGTCCTCGAGCCACTGGTGTGGATCGGCGGCCGCGGTCGTTGGTGTCGTCGCGCCGCCCGATCCGGTCGCCGAGCCGGAGCCGGAGCCCGAGCCGGTTCCGCCCGGTGGCGTCGACGTGGTCCGCGGCTTCTTCACGCCGCCACCACCGCACGCAACCAGGCAGATGAACGCAGTCGCACTCCATCCTCGCATCGCACTGAGCATCGGCATCGACCTCGCATGGTTCATCGGCCCCGTCATTCGCCCCGTCGCTTCAGAAGCTGCGCGTGCGGGGGCCCGCACAGCGCGCAGTGCGCGGAGAACATCACGGGGATCGCGGTTTCGGATCCGCCCGCGTCCGGAAAACGCGTCCGCGCCATCACCGACGGCGCGTCGAGCGTCTCCTTCATGCCGCAGCTCGGACACGGTTGGATCTCCCAACCGTCCCGCTCTGCGAGGTATTCCGGCGTCACGTGGAGCGGATGCTTACCACCGGGGTCGCTCAGGAAGCGCAGGCGGTCGCCGGCTTTCACCGTGGCGAGCTGGTGCGGCTGGTTGAGCAGCTCGCCCTCGTAGAGACCGCCGTCGCCCGCGACGACCCGCACCCAGCAAACCTCCGTGCGCTTGCCGGTCCGACGCGGCTCGCCATCGTGGACCAGCACCTGGAGGTCGTCGGGATACTGAGGGTGGAAGCGCCCTCGCAGCCCCGGGTCGGTGCGCCACGGTCCGTGGACCGGGGGCTGCGGACCGTAGAACGAAAGCCACGGCGGCGCCGCGGGCAGGCCGCGACGCGCGACCTCGTCGTCGTCGAGGACGCGGCCTGGAACGCCGATGGGAAGCCGCACCGTCAGCGCGGGGCCGGCGACCTGCGTCGGGTCACCGGCGCGGCCGCCCTTGGCCGAGAGCCCGGCCTGGGGATCGAGGTATGCGAACCCCAGGAACGGCTCACGTTCGGACCAGGGCGGTTCGGGAAGCTCGAGCTCGATCCATCGGAGCAGCGCGGCACCGTCGACGGCGGTGGGCTTTGTCATTGCGCGCAGTATGCCATCGCTGCGACGATCACTTCATGCGCGCGCTTCCCTCCTGCATGGCGCTGGTAGCCACTGCTTTGCTCTCGAGCCTGGTCCCGTCGTGCAACTGCGGCGATCCGACCGGCGTCGGCGACGACGACGTCGATGCCGCCGGCTGCGGCGTCGGTGCGGTGTGCGACGACCCGCTGGTCTGTCGCTTCGACACGTGCATCGATCCACCGCCGCCGTGCGACGCGAACCAGGAGTGCGCGGGCGATCGCTGGTGCGACGTCGCGAACAACGAGTGCGTCCCGTACGGCGTCGGCCCGGGCGGCACGTTCGACGACGAGTGCACGCGCGAGGTCGTGCCCGGCGTGTTCTTCCCCGGCGTGCAGTGCGAGTGGCTGGGGCCGCCGGCCGGCGACGCGTTCCCGAACCATCGCAACGTCCTCGGCTCGCCGATGGTGGCGACGTTTGGCGGTGGCGGCGGCGGCGGCGAGTTCGGCAGCCCGTCGATCGCGTTCATCTCGTACAACTTCACCGACGGCGGCGGCGAGAGCTGCACCGGCACCAACCCGCTCTACTTCGGCGTCCTGCGCGTCATCGACGGGCGCAACTGCGAGCAGCAGGCGACGTTCCCCGATCAGCTCATCGCGTCGCAATCGATCGCGATCGCCGACCTCGGCGGGCAAGACGGGTCGCCCGAGATCGTGGCGCAGCGTCAGGACGGCGGGCTCATCGCGTTCACCCGTAACCCCAACGGGACGTGGGCGGTCCTGTGGCGCAGCGCCGACAACTACGGCGACGCGTTCTGCAACTGGACCGGGCTGGCCGTCCACGATCTCGACGACGACGGCGTCGCCGAGATCTTGTTCCAGGGCGCGGTGTACTCCGCGGCTGGCGTGCTGCTCAACACGCCGCTGGTGCCGACCACGCTCGATCCGTACAGCAATGGCTACATCCCCGTGGTCTCCGACGTGGATAACGACGGCGCGCCCGAGCTGGTCTCGGGCGGACAGCTCTACCGCTGGGACATCCCGACCACCGAGTGGGTCGCCGACGGCGCGGCGCTCGGCGGCGTCAACGGTGACGTGGCCGTGGCGGACCTCGGCACGTTCACGGCCAACGCCGCCGGGGACGATCGCGCAGTGCTCGACGGGATCGCCGAGATCGTGACGGTCAACGCCGGGGTGCTGCGTGCCTACACGAACGGCGGCCGCCTCATCTTCACGGGGGCGCTTCAGGGCACCACGCCGGGCAACGGAGGTCCGCCGACGCTGGCCGACTTCGACGGCGACGGCCGCGTGGAGATGGCGTCGGCCGGAGGCACCGCGTACACGGTCTTCGACATCGATTGTCGGGCCGGCGGCGCGGCCGCGACGTGCGCGAGCGGCCGCACCGACGGCGTCCTCTGGTTCCAGCCGTCGCAGGACGGATCGTCGAACGTCACCGGTTCGTCGGTGTTCGACTTCGAGGGCGACGGCCGCGCCGAGGTGGTCTACGCCGACGAGTGCTACACGCGCGTCTACGACGGGACCAGCGGCCAGGTGATGTACTCGCGCTTCCGCCAGTCGTGCACCTGGTACGAGATTCCGATCATCGCGGACGTCGACGCCGACTTCAACGCGGAGATCGTGGTCCCGTCGAACACCAACTGCGGCGTCGCCTGCCCGCCGCTCGATCCCATCTTCGACGGCTCGAAGTGCCTCGACGACTCCGACTGTCCGGGCGCGACGGTGTGCGGCCGCGAGATGGCGGGCGACACGCTCGGCCGGTGCCGCTGCACCATCGACGCCGACTGCGGCGGCGACGGCTTCGTGTGCCGCGATCCGATCGCGGGCCCGTCGACGGCCGGCAAGGTGTGCCGCGCCGAGAACCCCGGCGGGCAGAGCGCGTTCGGCGTGCGCGTCCTCGCCGATCAGGTCGATCGCTGGGTCAACACACGCACCATCTGGAACCAGCACGCGTACTCGGTGACCAACATCGGCGAGGACGGTCGCGTGCCGCGCACGTCGCAGTGGCTGCGCAACTGGACGCAGCCCGGGCTCAACAACTTCCGGCAGAACGTGCCGGGAGACGGGCTCGGCGTCGGCTTGTCGCCCGACCTCACGATCCGCGGCACGACGGTGACGTGTGTCTCGGGCGGCGCGCGCATCTCGGTCGACGTCTGCAACCGCGGCACCGAGCCGGTGGCGCGCGGCCTGCCGGTCTCGATCTACGGCGGCAACCCGCCGGGCGCGCTCGGCTGTACCGCCATGACGACGCTCAACCTGCACCCCGGCGGCTGCGAGGTCGTCAGCTGCGACTGGCCCGCCGCCGGCAGCGTGGGCACCGTCATCGTCGACGACGACGGCACCGGTCAGTCGCAGAACCTGGAATGCCGCGAGGGCAACAACCAGCTCGTCATCAGCGACATCAACTGCCCCGTCGGCCCCTGAAACGGGGACGGTGGAAACTTTGTCAACTTTGTCAACGTTAGCCGGGACGGCGCAGCGAACGCGACTCGAGCATGAGGGAGAGCTCGCGCGCCGAGGCTTGCGCGTGGCGCTCCTCCGGGGTGAGCGTGCGGTTGCGCGGGCGTGCGTCGAGCGGCACCGGGATGCGGCGCTCGTAGTCGATCCAGATGCGGCGGTCCTGGCGGCAGTCGTAGGCGCGGCAGATCGCCGGCCGGTGCTCGTAGCAGGTGCAGCCGGCGCCGCTGCGCGACAGGTGCGTGCAGAGGTGATCGGCTTCCTGCTGGAGCAGGTATGGGTTGGCGCGATCCCAGCGCACGACACCCTCGTCGAGATCCTGGGTCGTGATCGGGACGTCGAGGCCGCAGCAGCGCGCGCCGCAGATCGGCAGGAGCTCGAGGCACGGTGGTCCGCCGTCGGCGATCGGCGGCACGTCGTACTTGTCGACGGGGTCGCCCATCACGACGCGGCCGCTCGCGCCGACGTCGGCGGCCTGGATGTGCTTGACCAGCTCGGGCGTGCGCGCGTCGAGCGCCGCCTCGACGGCGGCGCGCTCCTCGGCCGGCACGCGCCGCATCAGCTCCTCCTCGACGGCGACCACGCGCGCCGCCAGGCGGAAGAGATCGCCGCGCAGCTCTTCGATGGCCAGGAGCGCCGCCCGCAAGCCGAGATCGCCGCCGCGGTCGGCGTCCGGCCCGCCGTCCGGCATCAGAAGTCGAAGCCCGCAGCCACGGTGAACGTGGTCTGCGCGGCGGCCTGATCGGGCGAGTCGCACGCCGTCGTCGTCGAGTCGAACGTGCACTCGTCGCTGCCCGAGCGATCGTCGACGGAGCTGCCGGCCAGCGCCATCTGCCCCTCGAGCGTGAGCTCGAAGACGTAGTACTGGAGCTTGGCGCCGAGGAAGAGGCGGTGGCGCAGGATGTCGTCCTGATCCTTGAAGACGAAGTTGAGCGCGCGATCGTCGACGAACGCGGGATCGAGCGGGTCGATGTGCGGCGTCGGGTCGATCACCTCGGAGCGCGGCACCATGATGAGCGCCCCGTAGCCGCCGTAGGGATCGAGGCCCCACGTCGAGCCGATGCCGACGTGCTTCGAGAGGCTGCCGTCGAGCGAGACGACGGTCAGGTCGAGATCCTTCTGGCCGACGAGGCGCGACACGCCCCCGCGCAGCGCCACCGACGGCACCGGCAGGTCGTGATAGCCCTCCTGGATGGCCAGCTTCACGTAGCCCTGACCGGCCCACATCTTCGAGTCGAAGACGTGGACCATGCCGGCGCCAAACTCGATCGACGGCACCGGGAACCAGATGCCCTTGCGCGCGAACAGGCCGATGGTCGGCAACATGCCGGCGCCGTTGGTCATGCCGCCCGCGCCGGTCGCGTCGGGAGAGCTGCGCATCGCACGCCACCAGCGCTGCTCGCTCGAGATCGAGGTCCACCCGATGTCCGCCGAGAACTGGAACCCACCGAAGCCGAGCGTGTCGGCGGGCGCGAGCAGTCGCGGCGCCAGCGCCACGCCCAGCTCGCTGACCAGCGAGCGCAGCTCGAGGTTCTGCCCCACAGCGCGCGTCGGCATGCCCGAGCCGGTGTCGTCGGACAGGACGACGAGGCGGCCGAGGATGAGGTCGTTGTCGCCCGCCGCAACCGAGCCAGGGGCCCAGACAGCGGCGGTAAGGACGAAGAGGGTCACGACCCCCGAGCGGCGCATCGAAGCCGAGCGTAGGGTGTGCGTACTCCTGGAGTCAACATGACCACGTACCGCACCCTCCTCCTCGACGGGGCCGGTCCCGTCGCCCGGATCACGCTCAACCGCCCCGAGAAGCGCAATCCCATCGGCCTGGACACCTGCGCCGAGCTGGTCCACGCCCTCGGCGCCCTGCGCGACGACCCGGCGGTACGGGTCGTGGTGCTGACCGGCGCCGGGAACGCCTTCTCCGCGGGCGGTGACCTCGGCTCGATGCAGGCCGCGCCCGCCGGCGCGAGCGACATCCCGCCTGCCACGCTGGTCGACCTCCTCCTCTGCATGCACGAGGTCGGCAAGCCCGTCATCGCGATGGTGAACGGCCACGCGCTGGCCGGCGGCCTCGGGCTCATGGTCGCGTGTGACCTCGTCGTCGCCGCCGACACGGCGACCTTCGGCACGACCGAGATCTCGGTCGGCCTGTGGCCGATGATGATCACCGCCGAGATCACGCGGAACATCGGACGCAAGAAGACGCTCGAGATGATGCTCACCGGCCGTCGCTACGACGCCGCCGAGGCGCTCGCCATGGGCCTCGTCAACCAGGTGGTCCCGGGCGCTGACCTCGAGGCGACGACGATGAAGCTGGCCGGCGAGCTCGCCGACAAGAGCCCGGCCGCGATGGCGCTCGGGCTGCGCGCGTTCTATCGCTCCGCCGATCTCGAGCTCGATCCCGCGCTGCGCTACCTGCAGGGCGAGCTCGGCAAGGTGCTCGCGCTCGAGGACGCCGCCGAGGGCATCGGCGCGTTCCTGCAGAAGCGCAAGCCGGTGTGGAAGGGCCGCTGAGCGCGGTCGCGAGCGTCACGCCAGCGCGGCGTATTCCCGTTCGAGGATCGCGTGCAGCCCGGCGCCATGGCGGCCGGCGATGGCGATCGCCTCCTCCAGCGCGCCGCGCGCCGCCTGGCGGTCACCGCGGCGCTCCTCGCGATGCGCCCGCAGCCACAGCGTCTCGACGCGTTCCTGCGGATGATCCATCTCGGCGAGGATCGTGTCCCAGCTCTGATCGACGGCGCCGCACGCCAGGTCGAGCACGAAGACGTTGCGCGCGTGCGCGGCGCCGCCTCCGGCGTGGCGGCGGAGGCGCTCGAGCAAGGGGCCGGCCTCGTCGAGCTGCCCGGCGGCGACGAGATAGATCGCGAGCTGCGTGGTGCCGGTGACGTTGGGATGATCGCGAAAGCGCTGCACACCCAGCTCGTGTGCGCGGCGCGCGGCGAGGACCGCGCCGCCGAGATCGCCGTTCCACCACGACGCGATGCTGAGGTTGTGATCGATCCAGATCGCGAGCTGCACCAGCCCCATGTCGCGTGCGATGCCGCGCCCGCGCTCCGCGTCCGCGCGCGCACGCTGGATGCGGCCCGCCTCGCTCCAGAACGTCACGCGGTTGAGCAGGCCGGAGACGAGGTGGAAGTAGTCGCCGTCGGCTTCGCACTCGGCCAGCGTCGCGTCGAGGATCGCGATGCCCTCATCACGCCGTCCGAGCACCGCCAGGACACGCGAGAGGAGCAAGGCGCTGCCGCGTCGCACGTCGGCATCGGCGTCCGCGGCGCGGGCCGCAGCCGCGAGGAACGCCGCCGAAGCGTCGAGTCGTCCCTGCCGCCGCGCCACCACGCCGCGGCGGTTGTCGAGGAACGCCTGGAGCGCTGGCGGCAAGGCGGCGTCGCCGACCAGCGCCTCGGCGCGCGCGATCAGCGTCGCGGCGTCGTCGAAGCGCTCGGTCTGATCGAGGATCGCGGCCTCGTGCAGGAGCGCCTCGGCCTGACCCGCGAGGTCACCGCGCGCCGCGGCGAGTGCGAGCGCCGTGGCCACATCCTCGAGGGCCGCCTCGTAACGCGTCGAGAGCCGGCGCGCGCGACCGCGCCGCAGCGACAGCGTCATGCGTTCGCCGTCGTCGTCGGCGGCGGCGGCGAGATCGAGCGCGAGCCCGAGGTGAAGCTCGGCGAGGAGATGTGCGTGATGCTGCTCGGCGTCGCGCGCGAGCGCGACCTGGGCGGCGCGTGCCTCGGCGCCGGTGGCGTGGCGTGCGATCCGGTGCAGCCGCGCCGGCGAGCTCGAGCGACGGGCCACGTTCAGCGCGGCCGCGTGGATGCGGCGGCGCGCGTCGTCGTCGAGCCCCGCCTCGAACGCGGCACGGCTCGCTTCACCGCGGAACCCGAGCCGGCCGCGATGCGCGACGAGCACGCCATGACGCAGGAGCTCGCGCCACGCGGTGCCGGGATCGGCGAACGTCGACGCCGGCACACCATCGGCGACCAGCTCGCGACACACCGCGATGACCTCGGCCTCGTCGATCTCGTCGCCGAGCACGGCGCACACGCGCGCGAGCGTGGCCAGCGGTGGCACGAGCGCGTCGCTCTGGCGCTCCGCGAGCCACTGGCGCGCGGCCGTCGGCGAGAGCTTCTCGAGACCGGTCGGGTCGATCTCCCACAGCGCCGACCCGGGGACCGCACGCATGGCGCCGATGGCGCGGAGCATCTCCGGAAGCTCGGCCAGCGCGCCGGGCAGACCGCCGGCCCACGTCGCCAGCCGGTGGCGCAGCGGCATCGACAGCGGACACGACGGCAGCATCGCCTGCGCCAGCTGCGCGGCATCCTCGCCGCCGACCGGACCGATCGGGATCACGACCCCGCCGCCGACGCTCTGGGCGGCGATCGCCGCGGGCTCGCCGGCGAGGCACAGCCAGATGGGATTCGCCGTCGCCGCCTTGGCGAGCACCGCGACCAGCTCGCGGTCGATCGGCGTGACGTCGTCGACGAGGATGACGAGCTGCTCGCGCCGCGCGATGGTCCCCACCGCGGCCATCAGCGTCAGGAGATCCGCGGCCTCGATCCCCAGCGCGATTGCGAGCTCGCCGCGCCGGTCCGACGGCGTCTCCAGCAAGACGACGCGCGCACGCACGCCGCGCGCGAGCTCGGCGGCCTCGCGCAGCATGCGGCTCCGTCCGCTGGCGGCTGGACCGACGATCGCGGTGGGCACGGGCGCGGTTCCGTCGAGCGCGTCGAGCATCGCGCGGCGCATGGTCGAGAGCTCGTCGGTGCGGCCGACCAGCGGCACGTCGGCTTCACGTCGCGGCGGACATGCCGCGCTCGCGGCCGCCGACATCACGACGCCGCCGGTCGGATGCGCCGGCAACCACGCCGCGACCTCGTCGAGCGCGGCGCCGATCGCGACCACGCGCGAGCCCGGCCGCATGCGGACCGGAGCAGTGTGCACCACCACGCGGCGCGCGCCGGCGGCGACGAGCTCGTGCGCGGCGCGAACCGCGCGGTCGAGCGGAGCGCCGCGATCACCGTCGAAGACCGCGACGCTCGCCGCGGCCGTGCGCCGGGCCAGGAGCCCGCCATGCGGCTCCAGCGCGCGCTCGATGTGCGCCCAGGACAGCTCGCTCTCGATCGCGATGAGCACCGTGACGCGGGCGCTGCCGGCCTGCAGCTTGCGGACGCGCGCCGGCGTGGTGATGGCGGTGCGCCCCGCCGCCGACGGCAACGCGCGCGCGAGCACCCCGGCGTCGTCGGGCCGGCGCGCCGGGTCCTTCGCCAGGCAGCGATCCACCAGGTCGGCCAGCCGATCGGGGCAGGGGACCAGCTCGTTCAACCGCGGCGGCCACAGGAGCTCGTGTCCGTGGCGCACCGCGGCCGCGTCACCGACGAACGGCGGACGCAACGCGAGCAGCTCGAACAAGATCGCGCCGAGCGCGTAGACATCCGCGCGCGCGTCGACGCGGCCGCAGCGGAGCACCTCCGGGCTGACGTAGTCGAGCGTGCCGCCGGGTTGCACCGCGTGGCTCGCCGCGTCGATCGTCACGGCCAGGCCCGCGTCGAGGAGGCGGACGTCGCCATCGGTGCACAGCATCAGGTTGGCCGGCTTGAGATCGCAGTGCACGACGCCGGCGCGGTGCAGCGACGCCACGCGCTCGGCGATGCGCGCGAAGATCGCCAGCGCGCGATCGGGCGCGAACGGCGCGGGCGCGTCCGCGAGCACCGTCGCCAGCGTCCGCCCGCGGAGCCGCTCCATGACGAGGACGGCGCGACCGTCGTCGGTGGTGGTGTGCTCGAGGAGCGTGGCCATGGGCGGTGCGCCGATGCGCTTCATCATCGCCGCCTCGTGCAGGGCGCGGAGCTCGGTGGCAGGCGATCGCCGCCGGAACACCTTCGCGACGCGCTCGCCCGGAAGCGCCCATACCACGGCGCTGGTGCCCTCGCCGACGAGGTCGGTGGCGGCGCCGTCGAGGTTCATCAGTGGACCTCGATCGACCGGACGGCGAACGGCCCGTCCTCGGGGCAGGTCTCCTCCTCGAACTCGCGATCGTAGATGTGATCGCCGCAGCGCGACGGCTGGCCCACGGCCCACGCGGTGACCCAGTAGTCCATGCCGATCATGTCATCGAGCCCGCCCGGGCCGCTCCACGCGTCGATCGTGCCGAGGTGCCGCCGCCCCGAGCCGGTCAACGTGAACACCACGCCGTCGCAGCGCGCGATGCGCTGGCGCGCGAGCTGTGCGCGCGGCGGCAACACGCGGCCATCGTCCTCGGGCGCGGTCTCGACCCACGCCGCGACGCGGCTCCGGTCGACGCCGCAGGCCGTGGTGTTGCGCGAGCGGTGGACGTCACCGTCACCGACCCGCTGCACCGCGCCGTTGAGCGAGTCGAGCTGCGCCGCGAACGCGAGCTCGACGCTGGCCGGCGCCCAGTCGCCCGGCGTGTCGACCCCCGACGAGGTGGTGGCGCCCGCGAGGAGCAGGCTGCAGCCCGCCGCAGGCACCACCGAGATGCGCACCGGCGTGCCGTTGACCGTCTCGCCGATGAGGACCGTCGCCGACGGCTCGCTGCCGAGCGGCGCGTCGATCGCGTTGGCGAAGACGAGCGCGATGCGCGCGTTGAGCGCCGCGACGGGCATCGGCGTCACCTCCGCGCGGCGGACGTTCTCGGCGCCGATCTCGCTGCCGCTCGCCACGAGCAGCGGCGCCATCGGCAGCCGCGGCAACCGACGCGGGCAATAGAGCCGCGGCTCGAGCGCGACGTCGCCGCGCGTGACGATGCCGCCGGTGTAGTAGGTCTCGGCCTTGGCCGACGTGTCGCCGGGGTCGCGGCCGATGTACGACTTCCAGCGCAGCCACGGCGCCAGATCGTGCACGCCGTCGAGGCGCGACGCGTCGATCGCGAACGGCGACACGTCGTAGCCGTAGGCGTCGCCGACCGTCACCGTGCCGATCGGGACCCACGCCGCGACCGGCGCGTCGGCGGGATCGGAGAGACAGAACGACACCGCCAGGAGCTGCTTGCGGTACATCGCGCCGTCGACGCGACCGACGGTCTCGGCCCCGAGGTCGGTGGGATCGCGGACCGGCATCGGGCCGACGACGCGCACGCGCAGCACCACCGGGCGCAGCGCCGTCGCGTCGATCCCCTGGACCCCGGCCTGCAGGAGGTCGTTCACCGGCACCGCGGTCGCCGCGAGATAGAGCGTCTCGTCGGACGGTGCGGTCTCCCACACGCCGTTGCGCTGCACCTCGAGGAACCCGGACTCGATGTAGAGACCATCCACGCGCGAGGTCCGCTTCGACGGCGCGATGCGCCAGACGTCCTCGCGCGCGCCGGCGAGATCGAGACAGCGGTCGCTCGCACCTGCGGCGAGCGCCGCGCGATGTGCCGCCGGGAAATCCTCGCGGAACACGTCCGTGGTCTCGGCCAGGTGCCACCCCTGCTCGGCTGCGGCGTCGACGAGGCTCTCCGACTTTCCGGGCAGCGGATTGGGCAGGAGGTCGTTCACGCCGAGCCCACGGCTGAGCACACCGTCGACGCGACGGGAGTTGGCGTCGATGGGACCGCCGTTGGCGTCGATGGGGCCACCGTTGGCGTCGATCGGACCGCCGTTGCCCTCGACCCAGCGCGCGTTGGGAAAGACCTCCGACCGCTGCGTGGTGGTGCCGAGGTCGACGTCGTCGACGCCGGTGCACCCGGCGGGAAGGACGATGGCGATGACGAGCATGCGGTGCATGGGGACCCTCGCTCCCCGTCACTTCCACGATCCGTGCCGCGGCCTCGATCCAGCACGATCAGGACGTTCGCTGCGGTCGGGGGCCTGCGAGCTGCAGGCAAGCCCCCGCAGTGCAGGCTCGCGCCTGCACGCCCGACGTCCGTCAGAGCGCGTGCCAGCCGTCGCGGGCCGCGGCGCCGTCGAGGCCGAGCCGGGTCGCGGCCGCGACCGACACGAACACGCCGCGACGATCGCCGGCCGGCACCCAGCGCAGATCCTGGCCGTCACCTACGAGGTCGACGTAGAGCGCGACGGACGCCGCCGAACTGCCGAGCGCCAGCGCACACGCACGCAACGCCTCGGCGAGCGCGTCGCGACCATCGTTCGCGTCGGTCGCGCCGGTCGGGTCGGTCGCCGGCGCGACCAGCACGGCGGCGTTGCCGGGCTCGCCGCGCAGCTCGAGCCCGGCGTCCTGCAGCCCATCGAGGAGCTCGTCCACGACCTGATCGAGTCGGTCGAGCTCCAGCTCGCTCGCATCGGCGGCGATCGCACCGACCTGGACACACGCCCACAGCCGCGGCGTGTCGTCGAGCGCCGGCCGCGTCTCGTCGAGGATCGCGCGCAGCGTCGCGACGAAGCGGCGCGGTCCCGCCGGACGCCGTGCCGGATCGCGATCGAGCCCACGCTGGAGCGGCGCGTCGAGCGCTGCGGGAAGCGCGGCCAGCGTCGAGGCGCGCGGGCGGCGCGCGTGCAGGTGGAGCTGCTGCAACACCGTCGGCGACGGATCCTCGAACGGCGGACGGCCGGTCAGCAGGTGGAACGCGAGCGCGGCCACACCGTAGACATCGGTCTGCGCCGTGATCGGGCCGCCGCTGATCTGCTCGGGCGCCATCGAGGTCGGCGTTCCGATCGCCACGCGCGAGCTGGTCAGTCCCACCGAGTCCGGATCGAGCAGCTTGGCGATGCCGAAGTCGAGGAGCACCACCCGCGTCGCGCCCGGCGTCCCGTGGAGGAAGACGTTCGAGGACTTCACGTCGCGGTGGATGACACCGGCGGCGTGCGCGGCCTCGAGCGCGTCGGCAACGGGTTCGAGGATCGCCAGCGCGGCCTCGAGCGTCAGCGGTCCGTGCGCGCGCAGGTGCTGCTCGAGATCCGTGCCCTCGAGCAGCTCCATGATCAAGTACGGGCGGCCGTCGTCCAGCCGCCCGTACTCGTAGACTTTCACGACCGACCGGTGCGCGAGGCGGGTCAGGAGCGCCGCCTCGCGCTCGAAGCGCGCGATGGCCTCGGGCGTGTCGACGAGCTCGCTGTGCAGCACCTTGGCAGCGAGCGGCAGGCCGGCGTCGGCTTCCAGGCGGAAGACCTCACCGAACCCGCCCCGCCCGAGCACTCCGGTCACCCGGTACGCGCCGATGCGGTCGAGCATTCCTCCATTATTGCACGCGGACGGCGTCGGTCCGCGCCGAGCACATGCACGCGCCGGGAAGGGGGGCCTCCGCCGGCAACGTCGTGGTGATGAACTCGGTCGGCTGCGTCGTGGGCGTGACACCGTCGACGCGATCCATCGCGTTCGCCAGCCACGCCGCGCCGAGCTCGGCCCACATCGTCTGCTCGGCCTCCGTGGAGGCGGTGCGTCCGAGCCCGTACGCGATGTAGCCGTGCGCCGCGTCGATCACGGCCTCACCGTCGAGCAGGAGCTTGCTGGCCGGTTCCTCGACGCCGATCGCCGTCGTCTTTTCGGTCTGCTTCTTCACGATCTCGATGAGCCACGTGAGCAGCATGTCGAAGTGCGCCTCGGCGTCCTCGGCCTTCAGCCGACATCCCCGCTCGTCGTGCAGCGGGAAGTTGTAGTAGTCGGCGTCGTTCGGGCCCTCGATCACGGGGCCGACCATGGCGTCGACGAAGTGGGCGCCGTTCTTGATCCAGTCCATGAGCTGCGTCACGAGGCCGGCGAGCCCGGCGACGCCCGGCTTCTTCTGCGGAGGGAAGCCGGCGTTGTAGACCGCCTTGGTCTTGCCGTCGCAACCGATCGCGACGAACTGGATGCTGACCGAGTACGTCCAGTCGGTCTCCCACGTGCCGGTCCCCCAGATGTACTCCTTGTAACGGCACATCGTGATCCGCGCCTTCCACTTGCAGATCTTCCCGGTGCCGTAGCAGTCGGGGAGCTGCGGCACCTTGTCGGTGACCTCGATGTGGAAGCTCGAGCAGGTCTTGTCCTTGTCTCCGCCCTTGTCGGCGTTCTCGACCTCGGAGGCGTCGCTGTCGACGCACGCCGTGACCGCGAACGCGAGGGTCACGACCATGAACAGGCTGTAGATGAATCGCATGGCACGCTCCTTTCGTGGTTCGGGGTCACTTCTTCGGCGGCGGCAGGACGAATTCCTTGTCGCCGGGGAGGACGAGCTTCTGGTCGGGGATGATGAGCAGGCCGGGCTCCTTCTCCTTCTTCATGCACTCGTCGTAGAACATGTAGCCGTCGATCCCGAGCTTGCCGAGGCACAGGATCACGTCGCCGACGGCGGAGAGGCAGTCGAGGTTGTTGTTCGGCTTCCTGCACTCGGCGACGGCCTTGTTGATGCGCTGGATGCACGTCTTGGTCTGCTCGAGCAGCGAGAGCAGCTTGAGGAGGCACTTGGCGTCGAAGGCGTTGGCGGCCGCGACCTCGGCGGTGCAGCCCTCGAAGTAGGCGCGCGGATCGCTGCCGCCGACGCGGCGCTCGAGCGGCGCGGCGTGCGCGCCGGTGTCCACGGTGGGCGTGGGCTGCTCCTCGGGCGTGGGCCCCGCGTCGGCCACGGCGTACGCGAGCACGTTGTTGATGGTGTCGGCGTAGCCGGCGATGACGGCGGCGTCGTCGGGATTGGCGGGATCGAGCGTCGCCAGGCCCCGGAGGCCGCGGACCCGCCACGCCACGTGGGCGAGCGGTCGCTCGGTGATGGGCGCGCCTTCGGCGAAGTCGCGGGTGCCGACCTGCATCGCGTCGCTCTCGAAGAGGAGCTGGCCCGCAGCGTCGTGACCCTGCACCGAGTACGACAGCTGGAGGGTCGGCGCCGTCTCCGGATCGGCGGGGTCGACGGTGGCCGGGTCGATGGCGGCGAGGCCACTCGCGCTCCACGTCTGGCGCACGCTCAGGTACTTCACCGGCGTGCCGTCGGCGGTGCGCATGTTGCCCTCGATGTCGAAGCGCTGGACGGCGTCGGCCAGCACCTCGTCGAGCAGCGGCGTGGCGTGCACGACCGGCTCGGGCTCGGTGGCGCACGCGGCGAACAGCGCCGGGATGAACATCGCGGTGGCGAAACGGGACGAAGAAATCGAAGCACGCATCTCGAACCTCCTGGGTTGGTGGTGCGTGCCAGCTTCAGCAACCGACATGCCACGCGCGCCTTGTCGTCGCTTCGTCGTTTGGCGCCACGGCGGCTCGCGGGTGCAGGTCGGTCACCGCGATCTGCAGGCATGAGGCCGCAGCGGTCGCTCGTTGTCGTACCGGCAATCGAGCGTGAGCTCGCCCCCGGCGAGCGCGAGCACCGCGATGACAACCGCGCCGGAACGCGGTACGAGTCCGTGGTGCACGTGGCCTGGACCGCACACCCGGTGCGCCGGCGCCCCGACCAGCTCGCGCTGATCGCGGCGGTGGTGCTGCTCTCGGCGTGGGCGGTGATGGTGACGTTGCAGTCGCCGTGGCTGGCGTTCTTGGCGGCCGTGTTCCTGGTCGCGGCCACGGCCTCGTTCCTCTTCCCGACGCACTACCGGCTCGACGAGCGCGGCGTCGAGCAACGGCGCATCTTCGGCACGAAGTTCCGGCCGTGGACGGAGCTGCGGCGCGTGCAGGTCGGGAAGGGCGCCGCGCTGGTGTCTCCGTTCGCGCGACCGAGCTGGATGGATCGCTCGCGCGGCTTCCTCCTCTACTTCGATGGGCTCGACGAGGGTGGCAAGCAGCAGGTGGTGGAGCTCCTGCGAGAACGGGTGGTGGCAGCGTGACCGCGACCGAGGAGGACCTGACCGAGGAGGAGCGCACGCTCCTCGACGAGCTCGCCGACGGCCTCGCGCGGCGGAGGCTGACCTCGGCGGCCATCTTCTTCCTCGAGTCGATGAAGCCGATGGGCTACGTCGGCAGCCAGATGATGCTGTTCTTTCGCCCGATGGTGAGCGTGGTGTGGACCAACCCGGCGCGCTGGGACGCGATCCAGAAGATCCTGGAGAAGCGCGGCTCGATCGAGCTGCTCCTCAAGCGGCTGGAAGCCCGCGCGTGATACACCCGGGGCGATGTCCTCGGGTCATTCGGGTCAGGGCACGCCAACCTACAAGGAAGTCGATCCGGCTTCCGTACGCTCCGTGATCGCGACCGACTGCGGGTCGACGACGACCAAGGCGATCTTGATCGAGAAGAACGCGCAGGGCGAGTACCGGCTCACCACGCGCGGCGAGGCGCCGACGACGGTCGAGGCGCCGGTCGAGGACGTGACGCGCGGCGTGCTCAACGCCGTGCGCGAGATCCAGGAGCTGCGCGGCCGCCAGTTCCTGACGACGCTCGGCCCCGACGGCGCGATCATCCGCCCCGAGAAGGACGGCGTCGGGACCGATCTCTACATCTCCACGTCGTCGGCGGGCGGTGGCCTGCAGATGATGGTCGCGGGCGTCGTGAAGAAGATGACCGCCGAGAGCGCGGCGCGTGCGGCGCTCGGCGCCGGCGCGATCGTCATGGACTCGGTGTCGATCAACGACAAGCGGCTGCCGCACGAGAAGATCGAGCGCATCCGCCAGCTGCGCCCCGACATGATCCTCATGGCCGGCGGCACCGACGGTGGCACGCGCAAGCACGTGGTGGCGCTGGCGGAGCTCCTGCGCGCCGCACAGCCCCGGCCGCGCCTCGGCGCGGGCTTCGACCTGCCGGTGATCTACGCCGGCAACAAGGAGGTGCGCGGCGAGATCGAGAAGATGCTGGGCGGCAAGGTCGCGCTCCAGTTCGTCGACAACCTGCGCCCGGTGCTCGAGGAGGAGCGGCTCGCGCCGGCGCGCGATGCCATCCACGACGTGTTCATGGAGCACGTGATGGCGCAGGCGCCCGGCTACGGGAAGCTGATGACGTGGACCGACGTCCCCATCATGCCGACGCCGGGCGCGATGGGCCTCATCATCAAGGCGCTGGCCGATCGCGACCAGGTGAACGTGGTTGGCGTCGACATCGGCGGCGCGACCACCGACGTGTTCAGCGTGTTCGGCGGCGTCTTCAACCGCACGGTGTCGGCCAACCTCGGCATGTCGTACTCGGTGTCGAACGTGCTCGCCGAGGCCGGCATCGGTGACATCCAGCGCTGGGTGCCGTTCGACCTCGACGAGGCCGAGCTGCGCGATCGCATCGGCAACAAGATGATCCGGCCGACCACGATCCCGCAGACGCTGGACGAGCTGAAGATCGAGCAGGCCATCGCCCGCGAGGCGCTGCGGCTGTCGTTCATCCAGCACAAGCAGTTCGCGGTGAAGCTCACCGGCGGGCAGCAGGAGCGCTCGATCTCCGACGCGTTCGCGCAGGACGTGTCGAGCTCGCTGGTCGACATGATGCAGCTCGACATGCTGGTCGGCTCGGGCGGCGTGCTCTCGCACGCGCCGCGGCGCAGCCAGTCGATGCTGATGATGATCGACGCGTTCCAGGTCGAGGGCGTCACCGAGATCGCCGTCGACTCGATCTTCATGATGCCGCACCTCGGCGTGCTCTCGACGGTGCACCCGGCGGCCGCGACCGAGGTGTTCCTGAAGGATTGCCTGGTGCGCCTCGGCACGTGCGTCGCGCCGGTCGGCACGACCAAGCACGGTCCGCTCCTGACCGTCGAGCTGCGCTACGCCGATGGCGCGCACAAGACCGAGCGGCTGAACCTCGGCGACCTGCGCCACCTCCAGCTCGGCGCCGGTGACGAGGTGAAGGCGACGCTCACGCCCGCGCGCGGCGTCGACGTCGGCGGCGGCCCGGGCGTGAAGGTGGAGCGCACGTTGCGCGGCGGCGTGGTCGGGCTGGTGTTCGACGCGCGCGGCCGCCGGCCGATGACGATCCCGATCGAGCGTGCGCGCCGCGTCGCCGCCAACGCCACGTGGACGGGCGCGATGAACCTCTATCCGGCCTGAGAGGGGTGAGCGGCATGAGCGACGGCCGCGATCGCGACTCGATCGAGTTCATCCAGGGCCTGCGCGGGCTGGCCGCGGCCGGCGTCGTCCTCTATCACGCGCGCGTCTTCATCGACGGCGGGCGCTACCTCGATCTCGGCACGCGCCTCTTCGGCTCGGGCGGCGCCGGCGTCGATCTCTTCTTCGTGATCAGCGGCTTCATCATGGTCCACACCACGCGGCAGCTCGCCGGTGGACCGCGCGACGCGCTCGCGTTCCTGGCCCGCCGCTTCGCGCGCATCTGGCCGGTGTACGCCGTCGCGTTCGCGTCGATGTGGCTGTTCACGCGGCTGCTCACCGGCCCGCAGTGGCAGGTCTCGCTCGAGGATCTCGGCAAGACGCTCGCGTTCTATCCGCTCGAGCCACGCAGCACGGCGCCGTTCTTCGGGTATCCGCTGCTCCACGTCGGCTGGACGCTGGTGTACGAGGCGTTCTTCTACGGCGTGTTCGCGCTCGCGCTCGTGACGCGGCGGTGGCGCTATCTCGTGCTGGCCGCGATGTTCCTCGGGTACCTCGTGGTGTGGCCGCTCGCGGCGACCGGCGACTGGCACGCCGACGCGATGCGCGGCTACCGGCTGCACGGCTATGCGGCGATCGCGACCAACCCGATCGTGTGGGACTTCGCGTTCGGCGTGCTCGTCGGCCTCCTGCGCGCCGTGGACCTCGGGCGCTTCACGATCCGCGATCGCGGCGTGCTCGGCTGCTTCGTGGCGCTCGCGGTCGGCGCCGTGCTGTGGCAGCTGTTCTCCGGCTACCGCCACGGCCACGGTCCGACGCGCTGGGGCGCGCCGATGGCGGTGATGGTGCTGGCGCTCATGCTCTACGACAAGCAGTACCCGATCCGCGTGCCGGGCTGGATGCGCTGGCTCGGCGACATCTCGTTCTCCCTCTACCTGTTTCACGTCATCCCGCAGATGCTGCCGCGCGCATGGAAGAGCGAGCCGCAGCTCACGACCGGCGGCGGCTTCTTCGTGGCCAGCATCGTGGCCGGCGGCGTCCTCGCCTACATCTCGTATCGGGTGCTCGAGCGCGGCGTGTCAGAAAAGCTGCGCCGCTGGCTGCTCGCGCGCATCCGGGCGTGAGGGGCGCGGAGGCCACGGTGCACCCGGCACGATCGGGTGGCAGGTCGAGCACATCGGCGGTCCGGCTCCCGGTGGCATCGGCGGCGCCGGCACCCCCGGCCTGGGGCCGTTGGGCCAGTGCGGATCACCGGGCACCGGCGGCGGCCGCGGGATGACGTGACACTCGCCGCAGGGCGAGTCCTGCGGGTTCGGCAAGGGTCGCGGTGCGCCCGGTCGCGGATACGGCGACGGGCTCGGATACGGCGAGTGACACAGCCAGCACGTCGGCGCGATCGGGATGCGATCGGGCGGCGGCTCGACGTCGTCGTCGTGGTGGGGCGGCTCGACGTCGTCGGACACGGCGCGTGCAACCGAGGTGTCGGGATCGGCGTCGACGCACGCGTCGGCGAGCAGGACGAACGAGACCAGCGAGAGCAGACGCAGTACGCGCATCGGAACCTCCGTACGCAGGCACTGCCAGTCGCGTGCCGCGCACGGATGCGCCGCGCATCACGTGCTTCGCGCGGTTGGCGCGTGCGCCGTGCAGGCGATCGCCTGCACTGCTGCGGCGCGGTCCACGCAGCGGTCAGGGCGTGACGAAGTCGACCAGCGCGTCGACGACGGCGTCGAGCTGCGCAGGTTCCTCGATCGTCTCGAGCGGGAAGCCGACGATCGCCGCGCGACCCGCGATGCCGACCGCGGCGGCGGGACCGGCGGCGCCGTAGCGCAGGATGACGGCGCCGCTGCCGGTGGGGGTGAACGTGTCGGGGAACTCCTCCGTGTAGGGCGCGGCGTCGCCGCCGAACGCGAAGCTCGGGACCGCGGCGAGCGCGCCGGCGCCGGCGGCGCTCGACAGGTCGGCGTCGTCGGTGGCGTGGACCGCGCCGGCCACGCTCGCGAGCCACTGCGCGCCCGCCGTCGTCGGGCCGAGCTCGTAGCCGATCTCGCTGCCGCTCAGGATGACGTGGCCGCCGCCGGCGAGGTACGCGTCGATCGCGGCGCGCTCGGCGGCCGTGAAGGTGTGGTCCTCCGTCGAGTCGTCGCCGACCAGCCAGATCACGACGCGATACGGCGTCATCGCGAAGCTGTCCTCGGTGATGGCCTCGTTGGTCACGGTGTGCACGTTGCCGGCGGCGGCGCCCACGCGCGCGGCGAGCTCGTGCGAGAGCCCGCTCCACGAGCCGTCGACGACGCGATCGAAGCCGTCGACGACGAGGATGTCGGCGGCGGGCGCGATCACGTACGCGTCGCTCGGACGGACGTCCGGGTCGGGCCTCCACGCCATGATCGGCACCAGCCGCACGCGCATGGCGCTGGTCGACGCGAACGTCGCCGCCACGGCGTCACGCGTCGTGTGTGCGACCGACACCCAGTCGACGCCGTCGTTCGCGCTGATCTCGACGCTCCAGCCCTCGAGGTCGGGATCGGGCGGCGCCCGCCACGTCAGCGCGGCGACGCCGCCGGTGCTGGTGGCGGTGCGCAGCTCGGCGCGCGGTCCGTGGCGTCCCGGCAGCCGCGACCAGCGCAGCTGCTCGGCGAACGCGGCGTCGTCGCGCGTGGAGCCGTTGTGCGACGCCGCCGTGAAGTAGATGAGCGCGCGCGAATCGCGCATCGCCGTGACCGTGGGCGCGCTCGCGACCGTCACGTTCATGCCGGACAGCGTCGACGCCAGCGACAGGTTGTTGGCGTCGGTGCCGCCACCCGACGTGTAGTTCGAGCGCAGGCGTCCGCCGCCGACGACGAAGTCGCGATACGTCGGCAAGAACCCGTACAGCGAGTCGTAGAGGTTCACCTGCGGGACCGCGAACGTCGCCGCCGGATCGAGGTTGGCCGCGACCGCCTGGTAGCCACCGGAGTGCGACGTGAGGACGACGTCGCCGACGACCGGGCGCGTGATCAGCTCCGCACGGTAGAGGACGGTCATCACCTCGTCGAGGAAGGCCGCCGTGGCGGCCGGATCCATCAGCTTGCCGAAGTTGCCCGACGCCGCGTTCACGGGACCCTGCGGCACGACGAGGATCGCGTCGGTGCCGCTGGCGTACAGCTGCTCGCGGTACCGGTGCGCCGGCACCGACGCGTCGATCGTCGTGCTGTGCCCGTGAAAAATCAGCACCACGTCGTGCGCGTCGCGCTGGTGGTAGCCCTCGGGCACGAAGATGTGGACGCGCCCGTCGGTCCAGGGCTGCCCGCTCGACGGGAACGGCGCGGTCGGCATGACGACCACCGCGCTGGCGCCGATCACCGGCGGCGTCGCTCCGCCGGCGCGCCCGGTCGCCATCACCGGCGCGAACGTCGCCGGCGGTAGCGCCGCGTTGCCCGCGACCGCCCAGAGCTCGGCGGTCTGGATGCCCGCGTGCGATTGCACCATCAGCGTCGCGCTCGCGATCTCGGGCTCGAACGCGCCGGTCCAGATCACGCGAAACGTGACGGTGCCGCCGCCGAGCACGCGGTCCGGCGTCGACACGAACATGAAGCTGGGATCGCCGGCGAGCTGCCAGGTCAGATCGGTGCCGTCGGTGCTCGGGTTCGTGACGGTGAACTCGCCGGTCGACGGGCCCATGCCGGCCGCGACGTACGGCACCGGGAGCACCGGCGCGAGCACCAGCTGCGGCGGCACCACATCCGGTCCGTCGTCATCACCGCCGCCGTCCTCGCACGCCGCGGCGACGGCCGCGCTCAGCGCGCACACGACGACGGCGGCCCCGCGCATCCCCTCATCTTACGCCCCGAGCGCGTCGGCCATCACGCGAATCTGCGCCAGCTTGGCCTCGAGCGCCGTCCAGTCGTCGCGCTCGGCGATCGGCGCCCACAGGGCCTCCATCTCGTCGATCAGCATGGTGCACGGAGCCTCGCCGGCGAAGTAGGGGTGTGCGCGCCGGTCGGGATCGACGGGCTCGTACGCCGCGAGATCCTCGACCATCGCTGCGCCGTGACCGGCGCGACCGCCGTACGCGTCGAAGAAGAAGCGCTCGAATCCCATCTTGGAGTCGAACAGGAAGCGGAAGACGCTGGTGCGCAGGAAGCGATCGAACAGTGGCCCGCGCGAGCGCACGCCGACCCGTCGCACGATCGCCGCGTCGAGCGCCGGTTCGAACGCGGCCTCGAACTCGGCGCGCACCGTCGAGAGGGATGTGTTGCCCGCGATGGGCTGGAGCGCGAGCGCGAGCTGTTCGAGATCCCAGCGCACGGCGCTGGGCTGGTTCCCGAACGCGTAGAGCGCGTTGTGGTCGAAGTACGCCGCCGTGAACACCGGATCGAACACGGGCAGGAACCGCCACGGACCGTAGTCGAAGCTCTCGCCCGTGATGTTGAGGTTGTCGCTGTTGAGGACGCCGTGCACGAAGCCCGCCGCCATCCACGACGCGCACAGCCGCGCCGTGCGCTCCGTGACGAGCTGCAGGAACGCGCGCACCGCGCCGTCGGTGTCGCCGAAGTGGCACAGCTCGGGCGCGAAGTTCGCGAGGCTGTAGTCGAGGAGCGCGCGCAGGCGCTCGCGGTCGCGGTGGAACGCGTGGCGCTGGAAGCTGCCGAAGCGCACGTGCGAGTGCCCGAGCCGGACCAGGACGCTCGCGCGCGTGGGCGACGGCTCGTCGTTCCTGTGCAGCTGCTCGCCGGTCTCGAACAGGCTCCACGTCTTCGACGTGTTGACGCCGAGCGCCTCGAGCATCTCCGTGGCGAGGATCTCGCGCACGCCGCCCTTCAGCGTGAGCCGTCCGTCGCCGCCGCGCGACCACGGCGTCGGTCCGCTGCCCTTGGTCGCGAGATCGAGCAGGCGCCCGTCACCGTCCTCGAGCTGCGCGAACAGGAAGCCGCGGCCGTCGCCGAGCTGCGGGTTGTAGACCTGGAACTGATGGCCGTGATAGCGGAGGGCGAGCGGCGCAGGCAGGTTGTCGGGCAGCGGCTCGAAGCGCGCGAAGTGCGCCTCCCACTCGGCGGGCGTCAGCGCGCCGAGCCCGACGGCGTCGGCCCAGCGCTGGTTGCGGAAGCGCAGCACGTGCTTCGGGAAGCGCGCCGGCTCGACGACGTCGTAGAACGCGTCGCCGAGCGACGTGAAGCGCGGCGCCGGCCGGTAGTGCGAAGAGGCTGGCACCCTCTCGGCGTAGCACGCTAACCTCGCGCCGTGCGAACCCGTGGGTGTGTCCTCGTCGTCGCGATCGTTTCTGCCGCGTGCGGCGGTGGCGGCGGCTCCACGCAGCTCGACGCGCCCACCGGCGGCGGTGGCGACGGCGGCGGCTCCGGCATCGACGCGCCGCTCGGCGGCGTCGTCACGCTTCCGCCCGTGAACGGCGCGGTCGACTACCAGCTGGGCGGCGCCTATCCGCCGCCCGCCGGCGTCACGATCGTCTCGCGCGACCGCACCGCCCAGCGCGCGCCCGGCCTCTACAACATCTGTTACGTGAACGGCTTCCAGATCCAGCCCGGCGAGGAGTCGTTCTGGACGACGCAGCACCCCGAGCTCATCCTGCGCGATGCGCAGAACCAGCCCGTGATCGACGCCGACTGGAACGAGATGCTGATCGATGTTTCGACGCCGGCCAAGCGCGCCGCGGTCGCCGCCATCGTCGACGAGTGGATCGCCGGCTGCGGCGTCGCCGGGTTCGCCGCGATCGAGATCGACAACCTGGACTCGTTCTCGCGCTCGCAGGGCCTCCTCACCGAGGACAACGCGGTCGCCGCGATGCGCCTCTTCGCGGACAGTGCGCACGCGCGCGGCCTCGCCATCTCGCAGAAGAACTCGGCCGAGCTGGTCGGCCGCAAGGCCGAGATGGCGACCGACTTCGTCGTCGCCGAGGAGTGCAACCGCTACGCCGAGTGCGGCGATTACACCGCCGCGTACGGCGAGCACGTCATCGTGATCGAGTACCGCCAGCAGGACTTCGACG
The DNA here is from genome assembly GCA_035525615.1 of Kofleriaceae bacterium. Lineage (GTDB taxonomy): Bacteria > Myxococcota_A > Polyangia > Haliangiales > Haliangiaceae > UBA2376. The sequence continues at coordinate 27,901 of DATLEB010000239.1, forward strand.
CCGGCTGCTCCGCGTTCCCCGGCCTCTCGATGGTGCTGCGCGACCGCAACCTCGTGATGCAGGGCGCCACCGGTTACGTCTTCGCCGGCTGCTAGATCGCCTGGATCACCTGGATGGCCTAGATGGCCTAGATGGCCTAGATGGAGAGAGTCTCCTGCACGAGCTTGCCCTCGGCGAAGCGCGTGGGCGCGAGCGGCGTGCAGTCGAGGGTCTCGTAGCGGCGCGCCGTCACCAGCTCGGCCGCCGCGCGGCCCGCCGCCCACGACTGCATCGCGCCGCGCCCCGTGAACGCGAGCGCCTCGACGACGCGGTCGTGCCCCGGCGCAAAGCCGATGATGCCGCACAGGTCGGGCGTGTACTCGTAGAGCCCGCTCCAGCCCGAGCGGTGCTTCATCGACGCGCACTTCGACATGCGCCCGGCGAGCGCCGGCCACACCTTCTCCTCGAACCAGCCCTCGCCGTCGTACTTGAAGCCGTAGTCCTCGGGCTCGTTCGGGTCGGCCCAGCCGGCGAGGATGTGCGTCGACTCGCGGTGGAAGTACACGCCGCTCGGATCGACGAACATGCCGTACGGGCGCAGGTCGACGTCGCGCGCGTGCGCGATCGCGATCTGCCGCCGCACCGGCCGCACCGGCACGACGTGTCCGTAGAGCGGCGCCACGCGGCGCGACCACGCGCCCGTGCAGTTCACGACCATGTCCGCCGTCAGCTTCACGGCCGCCGCGTCGTCGGGCGGCATGGCGTCGCACAGGATCGCCTTGATGGCCTGATCACCGGCCGGCGAGAACTCCTGGAACTTGAGCGTGCGCACCACGACCTTGTCGGGTTCGGGATCGACGGCGACCACGTAGGAATAGTTCTCGAAGCGGATGCCGCTGCCCGCCGCGGCGCGCGCGCGCGCGCGATACAGCTCCTTCACCAGGTTCGGATTGAGCAGCCCGTCCCGAGGCGAGAACGTCGCACCTGCGACACCGTCGAGCTGATCGAGCAGCGGACAGTGCTGCTGCACCTGATCCGGCGTGAGCGCGCGCACACCGAGCCCGTGGGTGTTCTGCCACTTGATGGCGTCGACGGCCTCCGACCAGTGGTCGTCGTCGTACATCCACAGGTAACCCTTCTGATCGAAGCCGACCTCGTCGCGCACGCTCTCGTAGAACTCGATCGAGGCCAGCGAGAGCGCGACGTTCATCTCCGAGCGCCAGGTCGCGCGCACGCCGCCGGCGTTGAGCTCGGAGCTCGAGTAGCGGCCGCCGAGGTCGACGTCGAGGACGGCGATCGACTTCACGCCGCGCTGGGCCAGGTGCATGGCCACGCTCGAGCCGAGGAGGCCACCGCCGAGGACGATCACGTCGTAGCGATCCATCGGGCGCATCCTATTCCAGTTGAGGCGTCGATGCGTATGATGCGCCGACCTGCCATGGGGGACGCCTACACGCCCGGCCTGACCGTCACGCGCCACGCGATGGTGCGCAAGACGCGGCGCCTGCCGTTGCCGGGCCAGGTGATGCGCAAGGTCGGCGACGTCGTGAAGTCGAGCGACGTGGTCGCGCGCACCGAGCTGCCCGGCAAGGTGCATCTGATGAACCTGGCGACCGCGCTCGGCGCGATGCCCGACGAGGTCGCGCCCCAGCTGCGCCTCCAGCCCGGCGACGCGCTCGCGAAGGGCACCCTCATCGCCGAGACCAAGGGCTTCTTCGGATACTTCAAGACGCGCGTGACGTCGCCGATCGTCGGCACGCTCGAGTCGGTCTCCGAGATCACCGGGCAGGCCGTCCTGCGCGAGCCGCCGGTGCCGGTCGAGGTGAAGGCGTACGTCGACGGGACGATCGTCGAGATCATCGAAGGCGAGGGCGTGATCGTCGAGACCGCGGCTGCGCTCGTCCAGGGAATCTTCGGGCTGTCGGGCGAGGTCAACGCGACGCTCGTCGTCGTGGCGAAGTCTCCCGACCACGTGCTCGAGCCGGGCGACCTCAGCGCGGCGCACGCCGGCAAGGTCGTGCTCGGCGGCGGTCGCACGTCGCTGGCGGCGATGCGGCGCGCGATGGAGCTCGGCGTCGCGGCGATCGTGTGCGGCGGCATCGCGTACCAGGACGTGAAGGAGCTGCTCGGCTACGACGTCGGCGTCGCGGTCACGGGCACCGAAGGGCTGGCGACGACGCTGGTCGTGACCGAGGGCTTCGGCGACATCGCGATGGCGAAGGCGACCTACGAGCTGCTCGCCAGCCTGGCCGGCCGGATCGCGTCGGTGTGCGGCGCCACGCAGATCCGCGCCGGCGTCATCCGCCCCGAAGTCGTCGTGCCCGGCGCCCCCGCCGCCGGCTCGGAGGAGGGCGTGGTCGGTGGCCTCGAGATCGGCGCCCCCGTGCGCTGCATCCGGGCCCCGTACTTCGGCCGCATCGGCAAGGTCGCCGCGCTGCCCGTCGAGCTCGCGACCATGCCGTCGGAGACCAGGGTCCGCGTCCTCGATGTCGACCTGGGCGGCGGCGAGATCATCAGCGTTCCGCGCGCCAACGTCGAGGTGATCGAGCGATGAGCCCCCGATCGACGCGCCTCGTGCTCGCCCTCGCGTTCGTCGCGCTCTCCGCCTCGGCGGCGGCGGCGCAGCCCGTCGAGCCAGCCGCGAACGTGCAGGTCTCCGCGCCCGACAACGACGACGGCCGTCACGTGAACGTCGCGTTCGATCGCGCCGAGCCCAACAAGGATCCCAAGGCCGGCGTCGTGACCGTCCTCCTGCGCCGCAGCGCCACGGCCGGCGCCGCGGTGCCCGCGTTCGGACCCGAGACCAGCATCGAGGCCAAGAGCAAGCTCGGCGACTGGACCATCGCGGCGTTCCTCGAGGGCGGCGAGGCCAGCTTCCTCGACGAGGTCGACGAATCGGGACGCTACGTCTACGCCGTGGTCGAGGTCCGACGCGATGACGCGGGCAAGGTCCTCTCCGCTTCGCCGCCGGTCCTCTCGGCCGCGATCGCGCCGAACGCGGCGTGGTTCCACACCAAGCGCGTCGGCATCCTCGGCATCGTCCTCCTCATCATCGGGCTCATCGGCTACTACATCCCGAAGGCCAGGAAGAACCCGAAGGACGTCTACATCCGCCGCATGCCCGGCGTCGACGCCATCGAGGACGCGGTCGGCCGCTCGACCGAGATGGGTCGCCCCGTCCTCTACGTCACCGGCCTCGAGGAGATCCAGGACATCCAGACGCTGGCGTCGCTCCTCATCCTCGGCCACGTCGCCGAGCTCACCGCCACCTACGACACCGAGATCAAGGTCGCGAACTACTTCCCGATGACCATGGTCGTCGCCGAGGAGATCGTCCGTCAGGGCTACGCCAACGCGGGCCGCATGGACGCGCACCGTCCCGAGAACGTCATGTTCATCACCGCCGAGCAGTTCGCGTTCGCGGCCGGCGTCAACGGGATCATCCTGCGCGATCGTCCCGCCACCAACATCTACTTCGGCAAGTTCTTCGGCGAGTCGCTGCTCCTGGCCGAGACCGGCTTCCTCACCGGCGCGGTGCAGATCGCCGGCACCGCCGAGCTGGCGCAGCTGCCGTTCTTCGTCGCCGCGTGCGACTACTGCCTCATCGGCGAGGAGATGTACGCGACCTCGGCATACCTGTCGCGCGAGCCCACGCTCCTCGCCAACCTCAAGGCCGGCGACGGCTTCAAGCTGCTCGCGATGATCTTCGTCTTTGCCGGGGCGGTGCTCGCCACCGCCGGCGTCTATCAGCTCGGACCGGCGGTGTTCCCATGAAGAAGCTCCTGCCGCTCGTCTTCGGCATGCTGTTCGGCCTCTACGGCCTCCTCGAGTTCTACATCCCGCACTGGGCCGTGCGCACCACGACCGACGAGCTCCAGGCCTGGGCCGCGCTCCTCACCGCCGCGGCGTTCATCCTCGGCGGCGTCAACATCCTCCAGGTCACGTGGCCAAAGATCCGCCGCCGCGAGGAAGACTGGCACTACAAGGTCATCCTCCTCGCGTGCGCCGCGCTCATGGTCGTCGTCGGGCTGCCGTGGCACAAGCTGGGCGACGCCGACGAGGCCAAGCTCTCGCAGGCCGTCGTCGGCGGCACCTCCGGGGACGGCGGGCGCATCGTCATCGCCGCGCCCGACGACGTCACCGTCACGATCGGCGCGATCACCGCGCCCGCGCTCGCCGGCGGCAAGGCGTTCGCGCTCGACCTTCCCGCCGGCGAGACCGAGGTCGTGCTCTCGCGTCGCGTCGCCGGCTACCGCTCGCTGACGACCAAGGTGAACGTCGCCGCCGGCCAGATCGTCGAGGTCCGTGGCGATCCTCCGATGACGTGGGGCCGCGACGGCCGGGTCTTCGTGTGGATCTATGACCACGTCTTCGATCCCTGCAACTCCACGATGTTCGCGCTGCTGGCGTTCTTCGTCGCGTCGGCCGCGTTCCGTGCCTTCCGCGCGCGCAACGCCGAGGCCGCGCTGCTCCTCGGCGCGGCGATCCTCGTCATGCTCGGCCGGGCGCCGCTCGGCCGCTCGATCTCCGACGTGTTCCCGGACTTCGGTCAGTGGCTCATCGACATCCCGAACAACGCCGGCCGGCGCGCCATCATGATGGGCGCGGCGATCGGCGCGATCGCGACCGGCCTGCGCGTGATCGTCGGGCTCGAGCGCTCGCACCTGGGGAGTGACTGATGGCGACGCCGAACGACCACGGCCGCCCGAAGCCGCACTGGACCGAGCGCATGCAGTCGTTCGACCGGCGCTGGATCTTCCTCGCCATGGCGCTCGCCGTGAGCGTGCCGCTCTTCTTCCCGCTCAACCTGCCGGCCAAGCCCGATCCCATGACGAAGGCGGCGTTCAACGCCGTCGAGTCGTTGCCGCCCAACGCCCGCGTCTTCATCTCGATGGACTTCGATCCGGCGTCGACGCCCGAGATCGAGCCCTTCTATCGCGCCGTCATGCTGCACCTGAAGCGCAAGGAGGCGCGCATCGCGATCGCGACGACGTGGTACCAGGCGCCGCCGCTCGTCGAGCGCCTGATCCGTGAGACCGTCGACCAGGCCATCGCCCCGGCCGGCACCGCCGGCTACAGCGGTCTGCCCGATCGCCCGTACAAGGCCAACGTCGACTACGCGTACCTCGGGTTCCGCGACGGCAAGGGCATCACCATCGCCGCGATGGGCTCGGACCTGCGCAAGGTGTTCGACGGCAAGACCAACGACGGCACGCCGCTCGATCAGATCGCGATGATGAACGGCATCAAGCGCCTCGAGGACTTCGATCTCATCGTGCTGGTCAGCGCCGGTTTCCCGGGCGCCAAGGAGTACGTGCAGTTCGTGGGCGAGCGCTACAAGCTCAAGATGGTCGCCGCCTGCACCGCGGTCTCGACGACCGACCTGTCGCCGTATTTCCAGACCGGGCAGCTGGTCGGCCTCGTCGGCGGCATGGCGGGCTCCGCCGGCTACGAGTACCTGGTCGGCAAGAAGGGCTCGGGCACCGCCGGGGCCGACGTGCTCAACGTCGGCAACGTCGTCGTCATCTTCGCCATCGTCTTCGGCAACGTCATCTACTTCTCGGGACGTCGCCGGCGAGGAGCGCGCGCGTGACGCCGCTGCCGTTCGTCGACGTGGTCGGTTACTGGCTGGGGATCTTCCTCACCTTCGCCATCCTGTCCTTCCTCTACAAGGACAACCCCTTCTACAAGCTCGCCGAGCACATCTTCATCGGCATCTCGATCGGCTACCTGGTCGTCCTCCAGTACAACGACAACATCGATCCCAAGCTGGTCGACGCGGTGCAGGAGAAGACCGGCCTGGCGCTGGCGGCGCGCATGGTGGCGGTCGTGCTCGTCGTCATGCTGTTCGTGAAGGCGGTCTCGCGCCGCTTCCACTGGGTCGGCCGCTATCCCATCGCGTTCGTCGTCGCGTTCTTCGCCGGCTTGCAGGTGAACGCCGTGGCCCAGGCCGAGCTCGGCGCCCAGATGCGCTTCGCCGCGCAGTCGCTCGACGCCGAGAAGACCGACCTCAACACCGCCGCGACCGACGCGCTGACGCAGCTGCCCGGCATGTCCCCGCTCATCGCCGAGAAGTGGATCGCGGAGCGCACGCAGAAGCCGTTCACGAGCGTCGACGACGCCATCGCGCGCCCCAGCCTCTCGCCGGCGGAGCGCGAGGGCCTGTCGGGCGAGCGCGGCCAGCTCGTCGGCCTCGACGCGCGCGCGGCCGCGACCAAGGGCGAGCGCAACTGGTTCGGCGTGTTCTCGAACATCCTGCTGCTGCTCGGCCTCTTGACGTCGCTGGTCTACTTCTACTTCTCCGTCGCGCACAAGGGCGCGATCGGCAAGGTCTCGCGCGTGGGCGTGTGGGTGCTGATGATCGGCTTCGGCGCCAGTTTCGGCCTCACCGTGCAGGGCCGCCTCTCGCTGGCGATCGGGCGCGCCTACTCCGTGCTGGGCCGCACCGTGAACCCCGCGGACGCCGAGCAGATCGACGGGCCCTACGTGTCCCTCGTCTCGCTCGCGATCGTCGGCATCGGCCTGGCGGTTTGGGAGTTCAGGCGTCGACGTAGCGGACAAACCTGATAGGTTCCCTGGTCGTCCGTGTCCTACGAGCGTCAGATCGCCACCCGCTACCTCTACGTGGGCCGCCACGAGGGCGGCACGCTCATCGGCGCCGTGATGTCGCTGATGGTCGCGGCGACCGGCCTCGCGATGCTGGTGCTGCTCGGCGGCGGCTCCGCGGTCGGCGTGATCATGTTCGTGCTCGGCATGCTCTCGGCGGCGGTCTTCACGCTGCTCGCGTTCATGTCGGTGCCGACCAGCGTGGCCACGTTCGGCGTGTCGCTCGGGGTCTCCGCGCTCACGGTCGTCCTGTCCGTGACCAGCGGCTTCCAGGATCAGTTCCGCGAGAAGGTCCTGGGCGTCAACGCGCACGTCATCATCATGAAGAGCTCCACCGACTTCGCGGAGTACCGCGAGGTCATGGACACGGCGCGCAAGATCGACAGCGACGTCGTCGCCGTCCAGCCCTTCATCTTCGTCGAGATGCTCGCCACCACCGGCAAGGGTCGCATCGCCGGCGTCGCCATCAAGGGCGTCGATCCCGATCGCGTCAACGGCGTCCTCGATCTGCAGAAGCACATGATCGCCGGCTCCGTGCAGGCGCTGTCGCAGCGCCCCGCCGAGGGCGAGCTGGCGCCCATCATCCTCGGCAAGGAGCTGGCCCGGAAGCTCCGCCTCAAGGAAGGCGACGAGGTCACCGTCGTCGTCCCGATGTCGAACGTCGATCTCGAGACGTGGCGCACCACCGCGGCGGCGCCGCGCACGCGCCGCTTCCGCGTCTCCGGCATCTTCTACAGCGGCTTCGACGAGTACGACCGCCGCCTCATGTACACGAGCCTGGCCGAGACGCAGATGCTCCTCGACCGGGGCGACAAGGTCATGGGCGTCGAGCTCAAGGTACGGGACGTCGAGCGCGCCGACGACATCGCCAAGAAGCTGAAGCGCCGGCTCGGTGAGCCGCCGTTCCAGGTCCAGGACTGGTACGAGCTCAACCAGAACCTGTTCAAGGCGCTGACGATGCAGAAGATCGCGCTCCTCATCGTGCTGACCCTCATCATCGCGGTGGCGACGGTGAACGTCATCTCCGCGATGGTGATGATGGTGACGCAGAAGAAGCGCGAGATCGCGATGCTCAAGTCGATGGGCGCCGAGTCGTACGACCTCGCCCAGGTGTTCGCGATGGTCGGCACCGCGATCGGCGCCGTCGGCACCGTGATCGGCATCGGCCTCGGCATCTCCACCTGCTACGTGGTGCGCGCCTACGGCTACCCGCTCGATCCCAAGGTCTACTTGATCGACAAGCTGCCCATCAGCGTCCACCCGCTCGAGGTCCTCCTCGTCGCGGGCGTCACGATGATCCTGTGCATCGGCGCCGCGCTGATCCCCGCGCTCAAGGCGGCATCCATGCGCCCCGTCGACGGCCTCCGGCACGAGTAAGGTGGGTGCTGAAGCGGGGGCGACGGCTGCGGAGCCCGCATGCTTCGTTGCCGGTCCCCCCCAAGTTCCTCACGACCAGTCGGTCGCTGCGGACTTGGGGCCCCACCGTCGCCTCGCCTTCGGGCTTCCTCGCGTCGTCGCGAGAAGACCTCGCAGCGTGTCCAGACTCAACGGAGTTGGCAGCGCGCCTTCGGAGACTCGATACGAGCTCGACAACGCGCCGCGCTTGGGAGTGACGGCGGGTCAGCCGTGCGCTGCTGCCGCGGCCGCGTCGGAGCGCACGGCACGATCGCTCATCATGTGCGCGGGCACCTCGGCGGTGCGGCCCGCGATGCGCTCGAACTCGACGACGTCATGAGCGCAGAACACCTTGACGTCGCCTCCGATCAGCGCCAGCTCCCGCAGGCGACGCTGGTTCGCCAGGCGTGAGTCGCGATCCTTCTCCATCATCCACTGATAGAAGCGGAGCCCCGGCGTGCAGTACGGGTGCGCCTCCATCTCGCGGTGGAAGAAGTACGCGTCGGCGGCGTAGAGCAGCCAGCCGGCGCCCGTGTCGACCGCGACGCCGGCGTGTCCCAGCGTGTGACCGACCATCGGCACGAGGAGGATCTCGGGTGGCAGGCCCGCCAGCGCGCGCACACCAGAGAAGCCGTGGAAGCGCTCGCCGCTCAGCGATGGATACGTGCGCCAGCGCTGCTTGCTGGACCACTGCTGCGGGCGGTAGCGCTGGCGATCGAGCCACGTCCACTGCGCCTCGGCCGACGCTCGTTCGCTCGCCAGCATGTGCACGGTGGCCGTCGGGAAATCGTCGAGCCCGCCGGCGTGGTCGAAGTCGAGGTGCGAGAGGACGATGTGCGTCACGTCCGAGGGCTCGATGCCCAGACGCGCGAGCTGGCGGACCGCCGTGAGCTCGGGTCGGAGCTCGGGCTTGAGGAGCGCGAGAAACATCGCGCTGATGCGCGAGCGCGGATCCTCCACGTCGCGCAGGCCGTAGCCCGTGTCGACGAGCACCACCCCGGCCGCGGTCTCGATCGCGAGACAGTGGCAGGTCAGATGGCCGCGCCGCAGGATCGACTCCGTGCGGCCGTCCATGAGCCGGCCTCCGAGGGGGCAGCTCGAGATGCAGTTCAGGTGGTGGATGCGCATGACTCCGGGCAATGCATCGCCCGAGCCATGGCGGATCCGCGGGTCAGTCGACGATGACGGGCGCGGCCGTCGTCGAGACCACGTCGACCGCGAGGTCCTCGAGGACCACGAGCTCGCCGAGGTCGTCGACCACGCCGTCGACGCGCGCCGTGATCGACGCGTGCAGCTCGCCGTCGGCGTCCATCTCGACCGCGACCGCGAACGGCACGTCGGCGATGCGGCGCATGGCGAGCGGCAGGTGATCCTGGCCGTCCCACGACAGCATCGACCAGTCGAGGAGGAGGTCGGCGTCGCCCCAGCCGACGAGCGAGACGTCGGCGTCGTCGATGGGCGCGAGCGGCGACACCGCGAGCTGCGTGCCGAGGCGGAGCGCGATGTCGGTGAACGTCACCGGACGATCGCTCAGCATGCCGGGCGGCACGGTGACGTCGTCGAGCGGGATCTCGAGATCCTCGACGAGGAGCCAGCCGTCCTGCGTCGTGCGCAGGATCGCTTCGCCGCCGAGCACGCTCGGGTTCACGGCGAGGCTCTGGCCGCCGCGGCCCGTGGCCGACACGGCGACGTCCGAGTCCTTCGTGATGTCGAGGAACGCGCGCTGGCGAAGCTGCGTCGCGAGACCTTCGCCGCCACCATCAGGCGCGAAGCCGCACGCGGCGGTGAAGAGAGAGGCAGAGAGGGCAGTGGTGAGGAGGGCCAGAGAGGAGAGAGAGGTCTTCATGAGTGTGCTCCGATGGGATGGGGTCGGGCCGTGGCGTAGATAACGTCGACGATCGCGGCGAGGCGCTCCTCGTCGACCTCGGCGTGCGGTCGCTCCGACCAGCCGAGCTTTGCCGACCAGTCCTCCGAGGCGAGGTGCCACGAGACGCACAGGTCGACGATGGTGATGAGCAGGTGCGGAGCCGACAGATCGCGGCGCACGGCGCCGGCGTGCTGCGCTTCCTCGATGCGGCGGACCAGCCGCGCCATGAGCGCGCGGGTCAGCTCCAGCTGCGCGCCCTCGCCGAGCAGGACGCGTCGCATGGCGAGCGTCCAGCTGAGGAGGCGTACGAGCTCGGGATGACGGCCGAGAAAGCGAAAGAAACTTCGCGTCGCGTCGCAGAGGCCTTCGACATCGGGCCGGGCCTGCAGGAACTCCACGTGCTGCTCGAGGAACGAGGTCAGCGGGCGGACGAGGACTTGATCGAAGAGGGCGTCCTTGGTGCGGAAGTAGTGGTGGATGAGGCCGCGATTGACACCGGCGCGTTCCGAGATCTCGTCGATGCTCGTGGCGCCGGGGCCAAGTCGGGTGAAGAGGTCGGTGGCGGCCGTGAGGATCCGAGCCTTGGTGCGCTCTGCGTCGCGCAGACGATTCTCGGTGGGATGCCGCCGGGGCATGGGGCATTAGTTAGCCATGTGTACTATTCACGCAAGTCCGGAGGCGGGAGTGAACGGGCAGACTATTGGTATCGTTGATGAAAAATAGTGAAAAAACCTTCATGAAAGTCATCCAGAAGACTGTTCATGTGTCAGCCAGCGAACGCGCGAACGCGCTGCCTCCGCCGTGGGCACGCGTCGCATCGTGTGACCCGGAGGGCCGTGGTTCGACGCGTCAGACGCGCGTCAGAGGTCGATGCCGGCGCTCTTGCAGACGCTGCGCGTGCGCTTCTTGATCGCGGGCTTGGTGATGCGCTGGAAGTCGGCGCGCGCCGCTTCCTGATCGTCGAGGTTGCAGTTGGCCTGCGTGCGAATACTCCAGGCGGCCTGCGCCTTGGGGAACTTGGTCGTGATCTTCTTGGCCGCGCGGAGCGCGGCTGCGGGGTCGCTGCCCAGGAGCGATCGCGCCTCGGCGAGCTGCGCCCGCAGCGCCGGATCGCCTTCCTCGTCGTCAGGGCCGTCGCCCACGGTGTCCCCCCCGCCGCTGCCGGTGCCTGCATCGGGCTTGGGCTTCTTCACGCCGGCGTCGAGCTTGGCCTGCGCGAGCTGCTGCGCGTCCGCGACGCTGGCAGCGCCGGCGTCGGTCGGGACCAGCGCGACGGCGCCGCTGCCGTTGCCACTGCCGCTGCCCGTCTCGGAGCCGCCGCCGCCCCCGCCGCTCGTGCCGCTGCCGCCGGTCGGATCGGGCTTGATCGGCTCGGCGAACACCGAGCCCGTTCCGGTGCCGACGCGATCCGCGGCGACACCCGACGCCACGCCGCCTCCGGCCGCGGCCTCTTCCTTCTTGCCGCCGCCGGTCATCACGACGACCGCAAGCACGGCCGCGATCGTCAGCACCGTGATCGACACGATGACGATGGTCTTGGTCTTGCTGCCCGTCGCCGGCGGCGACGTGACGACGTGATGCTCCTGCGACACCGCGATCGGCGCCGCCGCGATCGGCGACGCCGCGTTCCCGCTCTCCGCGGTGCCCGCCACGGTCTGCGCCGCCGCCATCGACGCGCGCATGCTCGCCGCCATCGCGGACGCGTGATCGCCCGAGCCCATCGTCGCCGCGAGCGCGTCGGGTCCCGTCGAGCGCTGCGCCCGCGCGTCGGTGCCGGCGCCGGCGGCCGCGCCCGTGCCCACGCCTGCGCCGGTGCCACGCACCGTGCCGCCGGAACCAGAAAGCCCGGGCACGAGGCTGCGGTTGCCGCTCGCGAGCGGCGAGCCCGTCAACGCCTCGACGAACGTGCCGACGTCCTCCCACCGCTCGGTCGGCTTCTTCGACAGCGCGCGCGTCACGCCCGACACGACGTGCGGCGGCGTGCCCGGCGCCCTGGCCGCCAGGTCGGGCGTCTCCTCGTACACGACCTTGAACACGACCTCGGGGATGGTCGAGCCCTGGAACGCCGGCACGCCGGCGAACATCTCGAACACGACCGCGCCGAGCGCGAACACGTCGGTGCGCCCGTCGACCTGATCGTTCCGCCCCGTCGCCTGCTCGGGCGCCATGTACTGCGGCGTGCCGAGCATCGCGGTGTCCTGCGTCTTCACCGTCGTCGAGCCGCGGATCTTCGAGATGCCGAAGTCGAGCACCTTGGCCTTCACGCTCACGCCGTCGTCGGCCTGCACCAGGAAGATGTTCTGCGGCTTCAGGTCGCGATGCACGATGCCCTCGCGGTGCGCCGCCGCCAGCGCCGACCCGACCTGGCGCAGGATCATCATCGCCTCGTCGTACGAGAGCGGACCGCGCCGCAGCCGCGCGTCGAGCGACTCGCCGCTCAGGAGCTCGTAGACGATGTAAGGCGTCCCGTCGGGCAGCTGGTTCCAGTCGTGGACCTCGACGATGTTGGGGTGGCCGAGGCGCGACGCGATCTCCGCCTCGCGCTTGAAGCGCGCCAGCGAGTCGCCGTCGGCGACGTCCGGATGCAGCACCTTGATGGCCACCTTCTTCCCCGGCAGGCGCGCGTGACTGGCGATGAAGACGGCCCCCATGCCGCCCTTGCCGATCAGCCCCTCGACCGTGTAGGTGCCCGCGATCACGGACCCCACGTCGAGGGCACGCGCCGGTGAATGAACCATCGCCGTCATCGTATAATGAAGACCTCATGCGTGCAGCCCCGATTGCCGCCGCCGCGATCCTCGGCATGATGTTCTCCTCCGCGCTGGTCGTTCCGGCCGAGGCTCGTCCCAAGAAGAAGAAGGTCAAGGACGAGCCGGAGGACATCAGCGCGTACAAGAAGGATCTCGTGGTCCTCACCGACGACGACGGTGATGTCTACGTGATGGAAGGCAAGTGGGGCGCGCAGAACGGCGAACACGTCGCGTTCTACGGCGACGGCAAGACGATGTACCGCCAGCGCATCCGCGGCGGCGGCGCCGACGGCACGAGCGGTCGCCTCGACCTGACCTTCTGGTCGCCGCGCTCGGACACGGGCGAGATCGGGCGCAACGACAAGGGCGAGTACTACCTGGCCTGTGGACGCGGCCAGGACCAGGAGATGGTGCCGCTCAAGAAGATGGGCGACGCCGACTCGAAGAAGGTCCTCGACACCGCGAAGTTCCTCAAGCCGTTCTGGAAGCGGCAGGCACAGGCGCTCGCGCGCGACGACTCGGGCAACTACTACTACGTCGATCGCATGCAGGACGACTTCGGCGGCAAGGGCCACCGCATCTTCGCCGGTGCCAAGGGCGGCCTGAAGGAGCTGCCCATGACCAACGTGGTCTCGGACTCGGTCGGCGAGATCTACGCGACGCGCAAGGGCGAGCTCCGCTTCGTGACCGAGCCCAACAAGGCGTGGTGGATCAAGGGCTCCGTGAAGACCGAGCTGACCATCATCCCGATCGAGGACAACGTCGCGCTCATCTACGGCGACCTCGGCGTCTATGACGGCTCGCTCGGCACGCCCTGCGACGACATGTGATACTCGGCGGTGATGAGCACGCTGAGGGGCCTCGTCGCCGTCTCGATCTCGCTCGCCGCCTGCGGCGGCACGAGCACCACGACCACCACCTCGCCGGGGAACACCGGCGGTGAGGTGACGGGGCCGCCGTACGCGGCGCTCTTCGAGCCGGGCAAGTCCGTGCGCTACAAGCGCGTGAGCGAGACGACGTTCTACGACCCCGACGATCCCAAGGCCGATCCGGGCGGCAGCGTGCGCGACCGCAGCGAGCAGGCCGTGACCTGCGCCGTGAACGCGCGCGACTTCGGCGAGGTCAAGGTCGCGCAGCTCTCGTGCGAGGGGCTCGCCGACGGCGACGAGCTCGCCGGCGAGCTCACGGCGATCTACGTCGCCGACCTGCGTGGCGTGTGGCGCACCGACGCCGCGGCGCTGCCGACGACCGTGGAAGACGCGCGCGCCGCGATCGGAACGCAGGCGAAGCCGCTGCTCGCCGCGACGCCCAAGGCCGAGGAGGAGAAGAAGGAGGAAGAGGAGGGCTTCGGCGAGATGCGCAAGACGTCGCAGGCCGCCGACGGCGCGTGGTGTGTCGACTGGGGCAGCTGGGGCGGCGACGAGGGCGGCGGCGGCATCTGCTTCGCCGCCGGCAAGGGCCTCACCAAGGTGAGCTCGTACTGGGCCGGCGGCAGCACCAAGGACGACTGGTTCGAGCTCGTCCCGTGATGCGGCGCGCGCTCGCGATCACGTGGCGGTGAGGCCGCCGTCGACGGCGTGCTCGGCGCCCGTGATGAAGCGCGACTCGTCGCTGGCGAGGAACACGATGAGCGCGGACACGTCGTCGACGTGGCCGAGGCGCTTGAGCGGGACCGCGCGCTCGAGCTGCGCGCGCGCCTTGGCCTGATCGCCCATCATCTGGCCCATGGTGTGGGCCATGGCGTCGACCATCGGCGTGTCGATGAACGACGGGTGCACCGAGTTGCAGCGGATGTCGTAGCCGGCCCGCGCGCAGTGGAGCGCGACCGACTTCGAGAGCAGGCGCACCGCGCCCTTGCTGGCGCAGTAGCCGGCGAGGTCGGGGACGCCGATGAGGCCGGCCACCGACGAGATGTTGATGATGGAGCCGCCGCCGCTCTTCTTCATCGCGCCGATCGCGGTGCGACAGCCGACGAACGTGCCCTCGACGTTCACGGCGTACATGCGGCGGAAGTCGTCGACGCTCGCGTGCTCGACGCTGCCCATGAGGCCGATGCCGGCCGAGTTGACGAGGATGTCGAGGCGCCCGTGCGCGGCGACGACCTCGTCGACGATGCGCGACCAGCCCGGCTCGTCCGTGACGTCGTGCTCGCGGAAGAAGTGCGGCGCGCCGAGCTGCGCGGCGACGGCGGCGCCGAGCTCCGCGTTGCGATCGGTGATGACGACGGTCGCGCCCTCGCGCGCGAGATGCAGCGCGCTCGCCTTGCCGATGCCGGATGCGCCGCCCGTGATCAGCGCGACCTTGCCTTGAACTCGTCCGCTCATTGCTGCTTGCCTCCGATGGGCCCGAGCGCAGCTCGAGCCTGTTCGATCGAGAGCTTCCCGGCGGCCTTCGCGACGTCGGCCGGCACCCAGTCGGGGAACTTCGTCACGTGGTTGACGTGTTTGCCCGACGCACTGTGCTCCTGACGGATCTCGGCCGTGCGCGCGGCGCCGAGCTCGTCGGCGAGGCGCACCAGCGCCGGCCAGAGCCGGCGGTGCACGAACGTCACCTTGCCGTCGACGAGCTTGAAGCAGCGCACGTCGGCGCTGTCGGCGACGACGTTCAACGCGTCGAAGATCGCCTTGCTCCTGGCGTGCGCCCACCAGCTGCCCTTGATGGGCACGCCGGCGATGGCCTCGGCGAGGTTCGGCACCGCGCCGCGCGCCGACGCGAGCACGACGCCGTGCTTCTCGACGAACGCGAGCGGATCCAGCGCCGGCGGCACGCGCGCAGTCTACCGCACCAGACCACGGGCGGATGAAGCGCACGGCCTCGATGATCGCGATGCGACGGTGACCGCCCGCGGTGCGCGGGATCGCGAGCCGGCTCGGTGGCTCAGAGGGCTTGCATGTAGGTCTCGACCTCGTCGTACGTATCGTCGACGGTGTCGATGGCGGGTGTCGTCGTGGAGCAGTGTAGCGCGCGCTCGAACATCGCGGTCGTGGCGTAGTTGGTGATGTCCCAGCCCACCTGTCCGCCGACGTACTCGGGGTTGCAGTCGAAGAGGAGGCCGGCGAACGACGCACCGCACAGCTGGAAGTCGTTCGCGATCTGCAGGAGGTCCTTGCCGGCGGTGTTCTTGGTCTCGCACAGATCGCTGAACACGAGGTGACCGGCGCCGCCGATGCCGACCAGGTGGCGCGGTGTCGCGGAGCCGCTCCACGCGCTGGTCACGCGCGAGAACTGGACGACGTTGTCGTTGGTGCCGCCCATGAAGAGCACGTCCTCGAGCGCCGCCGCGTCGGGCGCCGACGCGCCGCCGGCCAGCGCGGCGATCGCGCGCACACCGGGCTTCGCGGTCGCGTTCGCGGCGGCGCTACCGCCGGCCGAATGTCCGGCGACGGCGATGCGATCGGTCGCGACCTTGCCGGCGAGGAACGCGAGCCCGCCCGACGGCGCGGCGAGCGCGCCGATCATCGCGTCGAGATCGCCGGAGAGATCCTGCGCGCCCGACGGATCGTCGGGACACGCCATGGCGAGGAAGTCGCCGAGCATCAGGCCGGGGTGGTCGGCGGCGAGGACGATGAAGCCGCGGCTCGCCCAGTGCTGCGTCTGCGAGACCGACTGGTGGCGGAAGGCGGCGGTGCCGTGCACGAAGAGCACCACCGGGTAGGGGCCGTGCGCCGTGTCGAGGGGGAGATCGCGGTAGCAGTCGCACGTCTGCCACGGATTGTCGGCGTCGGGGATGAGCGCGCGCTGGGACGGGTTGAGCGCCTGGCGGATGTCGTAGCGCACCGGCGGCTGGCCAGCGTCGGAGCCCGGCGTCGCCGGATACCAGACCTCGACGGTGAGGCGGCCGATCGTGACCGTGCGCGCGCCGACGGGCCACGGACCACGCGTCGCCGGGTCGACGGGCGACGAGAGCATCGTCGCGCCGTCGCAGCCCGTGACCTCCATCGGCGGACCATCGTCATCATCGCCGGAGCTGTCGTCGCCACCGCCACCGCCGCACGCCACCACGAGCACCGACGCGAACACGAGCGAGCACCCGGTCTT
>DATLEB010000243.1:0-41895 GCA_035525615.1 Kofleriaceae bacterium
GTGCTCGAGGTCATCCTCGCGCACGCGCAGACGCCGGCCGACAGGCTGGCGCGGATGTCCGAGATCCGGGCGCTGTGCGAGGCCAAGCTGGGCTCGCGCGCGCTGGCGCTGACGTGGACCGGGCGCGCGTTCGATCTGTCGCCCGACGACGCCGTGCTGCTCGGAGAGCTCTTGCGGCTGGCGCACCTGCCCGAGCACTGGCGCGAGGTGTCGAACATCATCGGCAAACACGCCGACGACACGGCGCGACCGAGCGACACGCGGTTGCGCCTTTTGCGCGCGCTGGCCGAGCTGTACGGTCACAAGCTCAACGACTACGACGCCGCACGCGACGTGCACGGCAAGATCCTCGCGCTCACGCCCAAGGACGCCGACGCGGCGGCCGCGTACGAGGACCTGTCGGAGCGGCTCTCCGACTGGCCGGCGCTCCTGGCTTCCTTGCGCCGCCGGCTCGAGGACGTGAAGGGGCCCGAACGGCGCGCGTTGCTCGCGCGCATCGCGGGCCTCGAGGAGCAGCGGCTGGCGGATCTCGACGACGCGGCCGCGACCTGGCAGCTCGTCCTCGCCGACACGCCCGACGATCCGGGCGCGCTGGCGGCGCTGGCGCGTCTGCACGACGCGCGCGGCGACTGGTCGGCGCTCGCCACGGTGCTCACCCGGCAGCTGGCGGCGCCGGGGCAGGTCGACGATCGCCGCGGGCTGCTCATGCAGCTGGGCGCGCTCGAGGAGAAGAACCTCGATCGCCCCGAGCCCGCGCTCGAGCACTACCTCGCGGCGCTCCAGCTCTGCCGCGTGCCGGGCCCCGCGGCCACCGTCGACGCCAACGCGCGCTTCCTCGACCCATCGCACGCCGAAAGCGTGCGCGCCGAGCTGCGCCGCGACGTGGCGCGCGCGCTGCGTCCGCACCTCGAGCACAGCGGCGAGCCCAACCTGCTCGCGCGCTGCCTCGAGCTCATCGCCGGCGGCGAGACGCCCGGAAGCCCGAGCGCGCTCGAGCTCGACCGCCGTCTCGTCGGGCTGCACCACGGCCTCGGCCGTCCCGACAAGGCGTGGGACGCGGCGGCGCGCGTGGTCGCCGGTGATC
Organism: Kofleriaceae bacterium; assembly: GCA_035525615.1. Classification (GTDB taxonomy): domain Bacteria; phylum Myxococcota_A; class Polyangia; order Haliangiales; family Haliangiaceae; genus UBA2376. Next base: position 1,085 of record DATLEB010000243.1, read on the forward strand.
CCGCCGACGTCGACGCGCGCGCGGCGCTGACCGGCCTGGCGCACGAGCTGGGCAAGACCCAGGAGCTGGCGACGCGGCTCAACACCGCGCTCGCGGCACGCAAGTCGGCGGGCGCTCCGCCGGCGGAGGTGCGCGCGCTCGCCGCCGAGCTGGCGCTCCTGCACGCCAACAACCTGGGCGATCGCGGCGGCGCCGAGAAGGCGTGGATCCACGTCCTCGAGGCCGAGCCCGACGATGCCGAGGCGTTCGACGAGCTCGCGGCGCTGTACCGCAGCGCCTCGCGCTGGGATGACCTGCGCGCGCTCCTCGAGCGGCGGGTGGCCGCCACCGGCGACGACGCCGCCCGCAAGGCGGCGCTCCTCGAGCTGGCGCAGGTCGACGAGGAGATCCTGGGCGATCCGGGGCGCGCGGTCGGCGACTACCGCCGCGTGCTCGAGGTCGATCCGGCGCACGTGCCGGCGTACAAGGCGCTCGAGCGCCTCTACGCCGACGGCAAGGCGTTCAAGGAGCTCGACGACATCCTGGCCCGCGAGGTCCCGCACGTCGGCGAGAAGGAGCAGGTCGCGCTCATCTTCCGGCGCGCCGAGCTGCACGCGTTGCAGCTGAACAACCCGGCCCAGGCGGTCGAGCTGCTCGAGGACGTGGTCACGATGCAGCCCGGCCACGCCGACGGGCGCGAGCTCCTCGAGGAGCTGCTCTCGCAGCCGGCGCAGCGGCAGCGCGTGGCGCGCCTGCTCGAGCCGCTCTACGAGCGCGACAGGCTGTGGAAGGATCTGTGCACCGTCCTGCGCGCGCAGCGCGAGGCGGCGGCGGATCCCGAGGCGGCGGTCGAGCTGCTCGCGCGCATCGCGGGCATCGAGGAGACGCACCTCGAGAACGGACGCCAGGCCTTCGACACGTGGGTCACGGCGCTCGCCGCCGATCCGTCCGACGAGCGTCCGCGCGCCGCGCTCCTGCGGCTCGCCGGCACGTACGATCGCTGGAACGACGCCGCGTCGGCGTTCGACAAGGCGGCGTCGTCCACCAACGACGTCCAGGTCGCGGTGCCGCTGCTCCGTCAGCTCGCCGAGATCGCCGACGTCTCGCTCGGCGACAACGCGCGCGCCGTCGCCGCGTACCAGCGGCTCTACAAGGTGGACCCCGCCGACCCCGAGGTCGCGGGTCCCGCGCTCGCCGCGCTCGCGCGCCTCTTCGAGGAGGACGAGAAGTGGAGCGACCTGCGCGACACGTTGCGCCGCCAGGCCGAAGGTACGCCCGATCAGGACGCGCGCAAGGCGCTCTACGCGCGCGTCGCCGGTCTCGAGGAGACGCGGCTCGACGATCGCAAGCAGGCGATCACGACGTGGCGCGAGGTGCTGTCGCAGGATCCCGACGATCCCGACGCGCTGGCCGCGCTCGAGCGGCTCTACGACCTCGGCAAGCAGTGGACCGAGCTCGGCGAGATCGTCCGTCACCAGGTCGATCTGACGCCCGACGTGTCCGTGAAGACCGCCCAGCTCTTCCGGCTGGTCGCGCTCCACGAGCACAAGCGCAACTCGCCGGCCGACGCCGTGCTGGTGCTGCTCGAGATCCTCGATCTCGATCCCGACGATACCCGCGCGCTCGACGAGCTCGCGCGCTTCCACAAGGCCGCCGGCCGCCACATCGAGCTCAACGACGTGCTCGAGCGGCGCCTCGCGATCGCCGACGCGCTCGGTGAGCCCGACGCGACGGCGCGACGCTTCGAGATCGCGCAGCTGCTCGCCGGCCCGCTCGGCCGCGAGATGGACGCCCTCGAGCGCCACGCCGAGGTGCTCGAGCGCGAGCCGTCGCACGAGGGCGCGCTCGCCGCCGTGCAGCGCTCCGTCGATGACCTCAACCTCGGCGGTCGCGCCGCCGCGATCCTCGAGCCGCTGTACGAGGCGACGGGGCAGGACCAGGCGCTGTGCGCGCTGCTGCTGACGGTCGCGAACCGGGAGCCCGGCGTCGAGAAGGTGCGGCGCCTCGTGCGCGTGGCGCAGATCCGCGAGCAGCGCCTCGCCGACAAGGCCGGCGCGCTCCAGGCCGTCGTGGCGTCGCTGCGTCCGGCCATGGCCGAGCCCGAGCTGCCCGACCTCCTCGCCGAGGTCGAGCGCCTCGCCTCCGACCTCGGTCGCGAGGGCGACCTGATCGACATCTATCGCAGCATCGCCGACGACGTGATGGCCGCCGAGCTGCAGCGCCGCCTCTACCTCGACATCGCCGACCTGGCGCTGGCGGTGCGCGACGACGCGTCGCTGGCCCGCACCTTCTACCAGAAGGTGCTCGACCAGCAGCCCGACGACCGTCGCGCGCTGACCGCGCTCGAGGGCCTCTACCGCCGCAGCGGCGACGTGAAGGCGCTCTACGAGGTGCTCGGCCAGAAGGTCGAGCTGGTCGACGATCCGACGGAGAAGCTGGCCGCGCTGTCGGAGATCGGCGCGATCGCCTCGGGCGCCGTCGATCGCCCCGACGACGCCATCAACGCGTGGGAGCAGGTGCTCGAGCTCGATCCCAGCCGCAGCGACGCGGTCGGCGCGCTCGATCAGCTCTACCGCCGCGAGCGGCGCTGGCACGACGTCGTCGATCTGTACGAGCGGCGCATGGGCTTCGCCGTCGGCATCGAGGAGGCGGTCGCGCTGCGCATCCGCCTCGCCGAGGTGCAGGAGAACCAGCTCGAGGATCGCACCACCGCGGTCGACAGCTACGCCGCCGCTCTGGGCGGCGACCCCGGCAACGTGCAGGCGCTGGCCGCGCTCGAGCGCCTCGTCGGCGATCCGAGCGTGCGCGCCGCCGCCGCCGAGGTGCTGGAGCCGATCTACATCGCGCGCCAGGACTGGCCGCGGCTCGCGCGCCTGAACGAGCAGCAGCTCGAGGCGTCGAGCGAGCCCGGCGAGCGCCTGGGGCTCACGCTCCAGATCGCGCGCATCTACGAGGAGCAGCTCGAGGATCTCGAGGGCGCGTTCAAGTGGTACGCGCGCGTGTTCCGCGAGGACCCGACCGACGACAGCATCCGCGATCAGCTGCAGCGCCTGGCGCAGATCGTCGACGACTGGCCCGGGCTGGCCCGCGTCTACCAGGACCTCCTCGACGACGAGCCCGGCGAGGCGCCGCACCTGCGCGAGATCGCGATGGCGGTCGGCACGATCTACGACCGCCGGCTCGACTTGTGGGAGCCGGGCTCCAAGGCGTACCGCCGCGTGCTGGCGTCACCCGGCGACACCGGCGAGGACCAGCGGCTGTTCACGCGGCTCGAGGAGATGCTCTCGCGCCACGCCCAGTGGAAGGTGCTCTCCGACGTCTACGACGACGGGATCACGGCCGCGGACGACGACGTGCGCCGCCGCGATCTGTTCGCGCGCAAGGCCACGATCGCCGAGGGCCGGCTGAATGACGTCGACGCCGCGATCGCGGCGTGGCGCTCGATGATCGAGCTGGCCGGCGGCAGCGACGCGCGCGGGGACTACGAGCGCGCGGCCGCGCAGCTCGACCGTCTGCTCCGCGGCGCCGGTCGCTGGTACGACGTGGCCGAGCTCCTGCGCGATCGCCTGGAGCGCGCCACCGACGAGCGCGAGGAGGTGGAGATCCGCCTCTCGCTCGCCGCCGTGCTCGAGAGCGAGCTCAAGGACGTGACCGGCGCCATCGATCAGTACGAGGCGATCCTCGGCACGCACTACGGCGAGTCGGCGCTCCCCGACCTCGAGCGCCTGGTCAACATGGAGGACGCGCACCGCGAGCGCCTCGCGGGGTTGCTCGAGCCGGTCTACCGCTCGCGCGACTGGTGGCAGAAGCTCATCGTCATCCTCGGCGCCAAGCTGGCGTACGTCGACGATCCGGCGGACAAGGTCGCGATCCACCTCGAGATCGCCGGCCTGCACGACACGCGCGGCGGCGACCCCGAGCTTTCGTTCGACGCGCTCTCGAAGGCGTGGGAGCTCGAACCGGCGCGACGCGACGTGTTCGATCGCCTGTGCACGCAGGGCGCGCGCCTGGGCGCGTGGAATGACCTGGTGCAGGTGCTCGAGGGCGGCGCGGCGTCGACCATGGATCCCGAGGCGGGCGCGCTGGCCCTGGCGCGCATCGCCGAGATCCACGAGACCCAGCGCGGCGACCACGAGAGCGCGATCGCGGCGTGGAAGCGCGTGCTGCAGATCAACGGGGACGATCCGGTGGCCCTGTCGTCGCTCGATCGCCTGTACGCGGTCGAAGGCCGCGCCGCCGATCTCGTCGGCGTCGTCGAGCGCCGCGCCGATCTGGTCGAGGACGCCGGCGTGCGCCTGGTGCTGTTGCACCGCATCGCCTCGTTGTACGAAGAGGTGCTGGAGAAGCCCCGCGAGGCGGTGGCCGCGTACAAGAACGTCCTCAACGTCGACGACAGCGACGAGGCGTCGCTCGACGCGCTCGAGCGCCTGTATCGCCAGCTGAAGGAGCCGCGCGACCTGGCGCAGATCCTCGAGCGCAAGCTCGAGCTGGCGCGCGATCCGGCGTCGGCGCGGCAGCTGCGCCTCGACCTCGCGGTCGTGCACGAGCAGGATCTCGGCGACGCCTACGAGGCGCAGAACCAGCTGCAGGCCGTGCTGTCCGGCGATCAGGGCGACCAGGTCGCGCTGGCCGAGCTCGATCGCCTGTACCAGCAGACGCGCATGTGGCCCGAGCTGCTCGAGGTCCTCGATCGGCGCGCGGTGACGTCGCCCGATCCGGCGGCGCGCGCCGAGCTGGCGTATCGCGCGGCGGCGCTGACCGAGAAGGAGCTGGTCGAGCCGGACGCCGCGATCCCGCGCTACGGCGCGGTGCTCGCGATGGCCCCGTCTCACGGCGGGGCGCGCCAGGCCCTGGAAGCGCTGCTGAAGCGGGACGATCAGGTCGAGGCCGTCGCGGCCATCCTCGATCGTCACCTGCGCAGCGTCGGTGATCACGACGCGCTCGTCGCCGTCACCGAGCGGCGCCTCGAGCTGCCGGGCGATCCCGACGCGCGGCTCGAGCTGTGGAACGCGCTCGCCGAGATCCACGAGACGCTGCGCGGCGATCTCAAGGCGTCGTCGGCGACGTGGGCGCGCGCCCTCGCCGAGGATCCGTCCAACACGCAGCTCTTCGCGCCGCTCGAGCGGCTGGCGCAGGCGCGCGGCGCGTGGCCCGAGCTGGCCGGCACGCTGGAGAAGCGCCTCGACGCCGGCAGCGGCGGCGCGATCGACGGCGAGCTGGAGAACACGTACGCGCTGCGCCTCGGGCGCATCTACGAGGACGCGCTCGGCGACTTCGAGCGCGCGGCCATCGCGTACAAGCGCGCCGCCGACACGCACGTCGACGAGCGCGGCTCGCTGGCGGCGCTCGATCGCGTGCTGTGGCGCCTCGGGCGCTGGGGCGAGCTGGCCGACGTGCTGGCCCGGGAGGCCGACGCGGCGGAGAACGACGCGCAGTCCGCGGACCTCATGTTCCGGCTCGGCGACGTGCGCGAGAGCCAGCTCCACGATCTGGCCGGCGCGGTCGACGCCTACCGGCTCGTCGTCGAACGGCAGAGCCGGCACGGCGCGGCGCGCGCCTCGCTCGAGCGGTTGCTCACGACCGCCGAGGCCGAGCGCTCGACCATCATCGACACGCTCGAGCCGCTGTACGAGTCCGAGGGCGACTGGGCTCGGCTGGCCGACCTGCTCGCCGCGAAGCTGTCCGTGACCGCGGACCACCACGAGCGCGCGGCCATCTACCAGCGCATCGCGGCGCTCTCCGAGACGCGGCTGGGCGACGGCCTGCGCGCGCTCGACGCGGCCGGCGGCTGGCTCGCCGAGGATCCGACCTCGGGCGAGGCGCTGGGCGAGCTCGATCGTCTCGCTGCCACGCAGGGCCGGTGGCACGAGGTCGCGGCGCGCGTGCAGGGCGTGGCCCAGCACGCCGACGAGGTCGCGCTGCCGCTGTGGATCTACCTCGGCACCGTGCAGCTCGATCGCCTCGGCGACGCGCCGGGCGCGGCCGCGAGCTTCAACGCCGCGCTCGCCATCGACGACGAGCACGCACCGGCGCTGGAGGCGCTGGAGCGCATCCATCGCTCGCACGGCGACGTCGCCGCGCTGGCGCAGGTGCAGGCCCGGCGCGCCGACCTCGCGTTCGATCCGCCGCGCAAGCAGGCGCTGTGGACCGAGGTCGCCGATCTGCGCGAGCGGCTCGGCGACACCGACGGTGCCATCGTCGCGTGGGAGCATGTCATCGACATCGCCGACGACGACCGCATGCCACTGGGGCGGCTGGCGGCGATCTTCGAGCGCCAGGGCGACAAGCGCAACCTGGTGACCACGCTCGGCCGCGCCGCGCGCATCGCCACCGATCCCGACGAAGAGAAGTCGTTGCGGGTCCGCATCGCGCAGCTCGAGAGCGAGCTCGGCGACGCGCAGGCCGCGGCGCAGGCGTGGCAGGGCGTGCTCGATCTCGACCCCAGCGACCCGCAGGCGCTGGCCGCGCTCGAGGACGTGCACGCGCGCGCCGGCGACTGGATGGCGGTGCAAGACGTGCTCACGCGCAAGCTGGAGCTGGCCCGCTCCTCGTCGGAGAAGACGCAGGTGCTGGCCCGCATGGCGCGCGTGGCCGAGAAGGAGCGCAACGCGCTCGACGACGCCGTCGGCCACTGGTACGCGGTGCTCGAGATCGACAACGCGCAGCTCGGCGCGTATGGCGAGCTCGAGCGGTTGCTCGGCAAGGCCGAGCGCTGGCACGACCTCGTCGAGCTGCTCGAGCGGCGCGCCGATCTTCACGGCACGCTCGGCGACGGCGAGGCCGAGCTCCAGGCGCTGGCGCGCGCCGCCGACATCTGGGAAGGCCCGCTCGATGATCCCGATGCGGCCGGCGAGATCCTCGAGAAGATCCTGCGGCGCGAGCCGGGCTCGGTCGCAGCGCTCACGCGTCTCGCCAAGATCCACGAGCGCGCCGGCGACTGGGAGAAGTGCAGCGACGTGCTGCAGCGCGCGCTCCAGCTGGGGCCGCGCGGCAAGGACGCCGCCGACCTCTTCTACCGGCTCGGGCAGGTGGCGGACAACTCGCAGCACGATCGCGACACCGCGACCTCGCACTACAAGCAGGCCCTGGTCCACGATCCGTCGCACGCCGCGTCGGTGACGGCCCTCGAGAAGCTGGCGCGCGACGCCGGGGACTGGGTCACCGTGGGCGACATGCTCGGCCGCCGCATCGCCGCGGTCGAGAGCGGCGCGGCCGAGGGCGACCTCCTCGCGCTCGCGCTCGAGCTCGCGGACGTGAAGCGCCGCACCGGCGATCCGGCGGCGGCGCTGCCGGTGCTCGAACGCGCCGCGGCCTCGGCGCCGGGCGACGTGCGCGTGCTCGCGCCGCTGGCGGACCTGTACTTCGCGGCCGGCAGCTACGACCGCGCCGGTCCGATCTACGCCAAGCTCGCCGACGAGGCGCGCGCGGGCCGTCGCATGAAGGACGTCGCGCGCTACCGCCAGCGTCAGGGCGGCATCCTCGAGGCGCGCGGCGACGCCGCCGGCGCGCTCGGGGCGTACGAGGAGGCGTTCCGCGTGAACCCGACCGACGTGCCGACCATGGCCGGCCTCGGCCGGCTCTACATGGCGGCGCGCGACTGGGAGAAGGCGCGCCGCGTGTACCGCTCGCTGGTGCTGCAGAACCTCGGGACCGACTCGGGCGTGACGAAGCCGGATGTCTACCTCGCGCTCGGCAACATCCACGTCGAGCTGAACGAGCGTCCGCAGGCCAAGGGCATGTACCAGCGCGGCCTCGAAATCGACTCTCATCATCCGGGCCTGAAAGACGCCATCGCCCGCCTGGCGTAGGGTGGTGCTCGATCGGGGGCGTCGGCTGCGGAGCCCGCTGGCATCGTTGCCGGTCCCCCCCACGTTCCTCACGACCAGTCGGTCGCTGCGGACTTGGGGCCCCACCGTCGCCTCGCCATCGGGCTTCCTCGCGTCGACGCGAGAAGACCTCGTGCGCAGAACGGGTTACGCGCATTCGGAACGAAGACGTGTTCCACGGCGATAGGCGCGGTAGGCTCGTGCCGTGCGTTGGGCGCTAGCGCTCCTGCTACTCGCTGCGTGCGGCGATCGCGCCGTGCCGCCGGCGCCGGGGAGCGCGTCGGGGGCGGGGAGCCCGCCGGTCGCGTCGGGGGCGCCCGCGGCCAAGCCGGCCGACCCCGCGCCGACTCATGACGGGCACGATCACGAGGCGCCGCTGGTCGGCGTGTGCGACGTCGACATGGGCGGCGACGAGATCGACGACCGCCGCGTCGAGCTGCTGCTCGACCAGGCCGGCAAGCGGCTCGACGTCCAGGAGTGGGGCGACGCGTTCACGTGCGCCGACATGGCGGCCGACCTCGCGCCGCGATCGATCGAGGCGCATCACCTGCGGGCCGCGGCGCTGGCCGGCGCCGGCCACGACGAGAAGGCCGGGGTGGCCTACAACATCGCGCTCGCGCTCGACCCGGAGGACCCGGAGACGCTGCGCGCGGTAGCCGACTTCTATATCAACGTATCGAAGTCGCGCTCGCGCGACACGACGTCGCTCGGGCTCGAGCTGGCGCGGCGCGGGTCAGCGCGTGCGACGGCGCGGCGCCGCGGCCACGGCGAGCTGCGCGCGCGGCTGGCGCTCCTCGAGGCGCAGGCATGGAATGACCTCGACCGCGCCGACGAGGCGCTCGAGCGCGCCGGCGAGGCGGTGCGCCTCCAGCCCGACCTCATCGACGCGGTGCACGAGAAGGGCGTCGCGATGTTCAACCTCGGGCGCTTCGCCGAAGCCCGCGGACAGTTCGAGCAGGTGCTGACCGCGCTGCCCGACGACGCGTACGCCCATCACCTGCTCGGGTTGACGCTCGAGCAGCTGGGCGAGCGCCAGGGCGCCGAGGACCACTTCGTCCGGGCGCGCGCGCTGTCGGCCGAGGAGTTCCCGGCCCCGGTCGAGATCAGCGAGGCCGAGATGCGCGCCGAGATCGAGCGCGTGCTGGCCACGCTCGCGCCCGAGCGGGCGGCGCGCGTGCGCGAGGTCGTCATCCTGGTCACGGACCTGCCCGACGCCGCCGACCTGCGCGCCGTGTCACCGCCGTTCCCGCCGACCATCCTCGGATTGTTTCGGGGGCTGCCGCTCGGGGCCGTCGCCGCGCCCGGCGAGGACGTGCCGCCGCGCGCCATCCTCCTCTATCGCCTGAACCTCGCCCGCGCCGTGCGTTCGCGCTCGGAGCTGACGCAGCAGATCGAACGGACGCTCCTCCACGAGATCGGGCACCTCGAGGGGCTGGACGAGGACGATCTTCGCCGCCACGACCTGGAGTAACATCCTGAGGGTATGAGCGAGGTTGCGGCGCCGAGCCCGACGGTGGAGTCCACCGGTGCGGCCGACGTCCTCCAGATCGAGCTCGAGCGCGAGCGCAAGAAGCTCGAGCTGGTGAGCGAGGTCGGGACCGCGCTGTCGAGCGCCCTGGCGCTCGAGGATCTGCTGGCGCTCCTGATGGAGAAGGTCACGCAGCTCATGGATGCGGACCGATCGACCTTGTACCTCCTGTCGGAGGACGGCGCCGAGCTGTGGTCGAAGGTGGTGCAGGGCGGCGAGACGCTGGAGATCCGCCTGCGCGTGGGGGAGGGCATCGCCGGCTGGGTGGCGAGCTCGGGCGAGGTCGTGAACATCGACGACGCGTACGCCGACACGCGCTTCCAGCCGGCGGTCGATCTGCGGTCGGGCTACCGCACGCGCTCGGTGCTCACGGTCCCGATGCGCAGCTCGCTGGGCGCGATCGTGGGCGTGGTCCAGGTCCTCAACAAGATGCTCCCGAACGGCGAGGCGACCGCGTTCACCGACGACGACGTCGAGCTCTTGCTCGCGCTCGGCAGCCAGGCCGCGGTCGCGATCGACAACTCCAAGCTGTATCTCTCGGTGCTGTCGGCGAAGGCCGAGCTCGAGCAGAAGAGCCACGAGCTCGAGGCGCTCTACGAGGTCGAGAAGGAGCTGTCGTCGGCGAACGACCTCGACTCGCTGCTCGAGCGCATCCTGACGCGCGCGGCGGCGCTGCTCGGCGCCGAGGCCGGCAGCATCGCGCTGCTCACGTCGTCCGGTGACGCGCTCGAGCTGCGCACGGTCGTCGGGCCGGCGGCCGAGCGGCTGCGCCACGAGCGGCTCGAGCTCGGGCAGGGGCTCCTGGGCTGGGCGGTGGCGCACCGTGAAGGTGTCATCGCGAACCACGCCGCCGAGGATCCGCGCCACGCCGCCGGGTTCGCGAAGCAGCACGGCGTCGCGCCGGCGAGCCTCATCGCGGCGCCGGTCATCTCGGGCGACAGCGTGGTCGGCGGCATCGAGGTGGTCGACCGGCGCGGCGGCACCGGCTTCGACGAGGCCGACCTCAAGCTGCTGACGCTCATCGCGGGGCGCGTGGGACAGGCCATCGCGCTGGCGCAGTCGCGCGACGAGCACCGCGATCAGGATCGCCTGGCGTCGATCGGGCGCCTGATGGCGGGCGTGCTCCACGACCTCAAGACGCCGATGACGGTCATCTCGGGCTACGCGCAGCTCATGGCGCAGTGCGACGACACCGCCCAGCGCGAGAAGTACGTCGACAGCATCCTGCGCCAGTTCGACATCATGAGCGGCATGACGCGCGAGGTGCTGCAGTTCGCGCGCGGCGATCGCGAGCTCATGATCCGCAAGGTGTACCTGCACCGCTTCGTCGAGGAGGTGGTGACGCAGCTGCGCCACGCGTTCGCGGGGCGGCCGATCGAGGTCGAGGTCGAGCTCGGCTTCGACGGAGCCACGCACTTCGACGAGCAGAAGATGCTGCGCGTGCTCCACAACCTCGCCCGCAACGCGGCCGACGCGATGCCGGCCGGTGGTCACTTCTGGCTGCGCACGCGGCTCGAGGGCAACCTGCTCGTCATCGAGGCGGCCGACGACGGTCCGGGCATCCCGCCCGCGGTGAAGGCGCGGCTGTTCGAGCTGTTCGCGTCGGGGACGAAGAGCGGCACGGGCCTCGGGCTCGCCATCGTGAAGAAGATCGTCGACGACCACGGCGGGACGATCGCGTGCGAGACCGGGCCGAACGGCACCACGTTCACCATCCGCATCCCGCACCGCGCGACCCGCACCGGCGAGTTCGCCCCCGTCACGCGTTGATCGCGGTGTCATGATCGCCATCTCAGGGCTCCGCCGTCGGTTTGGTCGGCGGGCCGCGCTCGACGGGGTGAGCTTCGCGGTGGCGAAGGGCACGCTGTGCGCGCTGTGCGGCGGCAACGGCGCGGGCAAGACGACCTTGCTGCGCGTGATCGCGGGCTATCTCGACAGCGACGGCGGGACGGTGACGCTCGAGGCGGGCGCGCGGCTGGGTTATCTGCCCGAAGGCGCGCCGCTGCCGCCCGAGCTGACGGTGGCCGAGTACGTCCGACATCGGGCGAGGCTGGTCGGCCGCGGTCACGATGCCAGCCGGATCGCGCGCGCGCTGGCCGACGTGGAGCTGACGGCGCGCGCGGGCGATGCGATCGGCACGCTGTCGAAGGGGCTGCGCCAGCGCGCCGCGCTCGCCGGCGTGCTCGTGGCGGGCGCGAACGTGCTCGCGCTCGACGAGCCGGCGTCGGGGCTCGACGAGGTCCAGCGCGGCGAGCTGCGCAAGCGGCTGCGCGCGGCGGTCACCGCCGGGCAGACCGTCCTGTGGTCGACCCACGAGCTGAGCGACGTGGAGGCCGAGGCCGATCAGATCGTGGTGCTCGCGGCCGGGCGGGTCGTCGCCGACGGTGATGTCGCCGCCGTGAAGGCGGCCGCGGGCACGGGCGACGCACCGCTGCGCGAAGCCGTGGCGGTGCTGGCGGCGCGCGCGGGCACGCCGCTGGAGGACGCGTGAGCGTGCGGCTCGCGCTCGCGGTCGCGCGGCGCGACCTCCTGATCTACCTGCGCTCCCCGATCGCGCTCACGGTGGCGGCGGCGTTCCTCGTGCTCGAGGGCGCGTCGTTCGCGGCGCTGGTCGGTGTGCTCGCCGATCCGGCGCGGCCGGCGCCGCTCGGTGCCGTGCTCGAGACGCACTTCGGCGGGACGCTCGTGCACTGGATGCTCGAGCTGACGGTGCTGGCGGCGCTGGCGGCGCGGCTCGCGGAGGAGCGCCGCAGCGGCACGTGGGAGGCGCTCGTCACGGCGCCGGTGTCGGAGGGCACGGCGCTGGTCGGCTCGTGGCTCGCGGCGGTGGCGCTGTGGGCGCTGCTCTGGCTCCTGTGTCTGTCGCACGTCGTCATCCTCGTCGCCCTGGCGCCGCCGGGCGCGAGCATCGATCTCGGTCCGGTGGCGGCCGCGTACGCGGGCGAGGTGCTGGTCGGCGCGACGGGGCTCGCGATCGCGCTGGCGGCGGGCGCATGGTCGTCGCAGCCGCTGGTGGCGACGATGTCCGGGTTCGCGGCGCTGTGCGTGTGGCTGCTGGTCGGCGAGCTCGGCGAGCTGGCGCCCAGCGTCGTCGACGGTGCGCCGGGGCTGGCGGCGGCGCTCGAGCGTGTCGGGCCGCGGCGCGCGCTGGCGGCGCTGGCGCGCGGCGAGGTGCGCTGGGACGCGATGGTCACGCTGGTCGCGCTGGCGGTCGCGGGGCTGCGGCTCGCGATGGCGCTGGTCGGCGTGGGTCGGCGGCGCGGCGCGACGATCGCGGCGATCGCCGTCGAGGCTGCGCTCGTCGGCGTCGGTCTCGCGCTGGCCGGCGTGCTCGTCGGTCGCGCGCTCGCGCCGTGGGACGTGACGGCCGCCAACCGCAACTCGCTCGAGCCGGCGACCACGACCGTGCTGGCGCGCATGGGCGAACCGGTGCTGGCCATCGTGCTGCGGCCCAACGTCGACGCCAACCGCCCCCTCTTCGAGGAGACCGAGCGCGTGCTGGCGCGGATGCACGCGGCGCAGCCGGCGCTGCGCGTGCAGACCTTCGATCCCGCGAACGATCCGTCGGCGGTGGCGGCGCTCGCCGCGTTCGCCGCCGTCGACGAGACCGAGCTCGTGCGCGGCGGCGCCGTGGTGCTCACGCGCGGGGCGCGGGCGCGCGCGATCGCGCTGCGCGACCTGGAGGGCGAGGGCGCGGTGGAGCTCGAGGCGCGCACCTTCGAGCACGTGCGCATCGAGGCTGCGCTCGGGCAGGCGCTGGCCGAGCTCCTCGACGACGCGCCGGTGCGGCTGTGCGCGACGACGGGGCACGGGGAGCTGCCCACCACGGGCGGCGCGCTGAGCTGGTCGCCGGTGGTCACGCGCCTCGCCGCGGATGGCCTGTCGGTCGACCCGGTCGACATCCTCGGCGGCGTGCCGGCGACGTGCCGCGTGCTGATCGTCGCCGGCCCGACGGCGCCGCTCTCCGCCGTCGAGGCCGAGGCGATCGCCGCGTTCCTCGACAAGGGCGGCCGGCTGTTCGTCGCGCTCGCGCTGCGCGACCTCGAGAGCGTGCGCGCGACGCTCGATGTGCCGGCGCCGACGGGGCTCGAGGCGGTGCTCGCGTCGTGGAACATCGCGCTACCCGACGGCGTCGTCACCGACGAGGCGCTGAGCTTCGACCTGGGCACGCTGCGCGTCGTCGATGGGTACGGGGATCACCCCATCGTGCGCGGCTTCGCCGGGCGGCGGGCGACCGTGTGGCGCAAGCCGCGCCCGATCGTCGCGCCCGACGCCGTCGCGCTCGTCGCGACCACCGAGCGCGGCGCCGCGCACGGCCACGGCCACGCCGCGCCGGTCACGGCGACCGGTCCCGTCGCGCTCGCCGTCGCCGCCGAACGCGCCGCCGGCTCGGGCAACGTGGGGCCGAGCGCTGCGGTCGCCGGTGGTGCGGCGCACGGCGGCGCAGCGGCCGATGCGCGCATCGTCGTGATCGGCAGCGCGTCGTCGATGACGCTCGGCGAGGTCGAGCGCGGGTGGGGCGGGGACGTGCTCGCGTCGCGCGCGATCGCGTGGCTCGCGGGACGGCTCGTGCCGCCGGCCGTGCCCGAGAAGGACGGCGATCGCGTGAAGCTCGTGCTGTCGGCGGGCGCGCGCCGCGCCGTCGCGGCGCTCGCCATCGCGGGTGTGCCGCTGGTCGCGGTCGCGCTCCTGTGGCTGGTCGGTCGGCGCCGCCGCGTCCGTGTCGTGCCTCCCGCGGGGCCATCCGAGCCGCCGGGGGAGACCTCGTGACGCCGCCGCCGCCCGCACGTCTCGTCACGCTCACGGCGATCGTGGTCGCGCTCGCGGCTGCGGTCGGCATCACGAGCGGCGGCAGCGCCGTCGTCGAACGCCCGTTGATCGCGCCCGGGCTCACCGCCAACGACGTCACGCGCGTCACGCTCACGCGCGCCGGTTCGCCGCCGATCGTCGTCGCCATCGACGACACGGGCACACGGGTCGAGGCGCCCGTGCCCGGTCCGGCCGACGAGGCCACGGTGCGCGACCTGATCTCGGCGCTCGCCTCCGCGCGCGCTGATCGCGTGGTGAGCGGTGCGAGCGCGACGCGCGTCGCCGGCCTCGACGCGTCGACCCTGCGCGTCCGCGTGGAAGGGACCGGCCAGGCTGCGCTCGACGTCGTCCGCGGCGCGGCCGTCCCTGCCTCGGGGCAGGTGTGGCTCGGCGTCGGCGACCGCGCGTTGCTGGTCCCGGCGTGGGTGGGCGCCGCGCTCGATCGCGATCTCGCGTCGCTGCGTCGCCGTCAGGTCTTTCCGGCGGTGTCGATCACCGGCGTGGAGATCCACGGCCGCGGCGTCGACCTCGTCCTCTCGGGCAGCCCGTTGCGCCGCCGCGACGAGGGCGCCGGCGTGCGCGTTGCGCGTGCCGCGGTCGCGCAGCTCGACGCCGCGCTCGCCAAGGTCGTCCTCGACGTCTTCGTCGCCGGCGACCTGGTCGCGCCCGACTTCACGGTCCGCGTGCTCGGCGGCGCCGAGCCGCACGAGCTCGCCGTCCACGGCGCGTGCCCCGGCCATCCCACCCACCTGCTCGTCGGCGGTAGCGCCGGCGTGGGCTGCGTGCGCACCGCCGTCGTCGACGACGTCGTCTCCGCGGCCGCGACGCTCGCCAGCGCGTCGGGCATCGAGCGCGTGCTCGCGCCCGGCGCCGGGGCCGACATCGAGTCGATCACGAGCGGCGACGTCACGCTGGCGCGTCGCGGCGCCGGCTGGCTGCTCACGCTCGGCACCGAGCGCGTCGACGCCGACGACGACGCGGTGGCGGCCTTCCTCGCCGCGCTCGCCGTCGAGGCCATGCCGGGACCGCTCCCCACCGGCGCGCCGGCCGCGACCTGGACCGTCACGCTCCTGGGCGGCTCCGTCGAGACCTGGCGCTGGTACGTCCGCGGCGGCGACGCGACGCCGCTGGTCCGCCGCGACGACGAGCCCAGCGCCCTCATCGTCGCGCAGCCGACCGGCGACGCGCGCCATCGCCTCGGACCGTCGCTCCGCAACCTCACACTCCTCGTGATCGACGCCTCGACCGTCAACGCCATCCGCGCCACCGGCGCCAGCGCCGCCACGCTCGTGCGCGGTCAGCTCGTCGGCGACTGGACCGTGCAATCACCCGCCGGCACGACCGCCACGTCTGCCGCCACCGAGCTCGTCGCCACGCTCGCCACCTTCCGCGCCTCGCGCTGGCTCGAGCCGCGCGACCTCGGCGCCACCCGCCGCACGCTGGTCTTCTCGATCGACGCGCCACCCATCCCCGACGGCGCGCCGTCCACTCACACCATCACCATCGGCGCGGCGCGCGCGAACAACGGCTGCGCCGCGCGCATCGACGCGTTTCTCCCCGTCGAGCTTCCCGCCGCCCTCTGCGCGGCGCTGCTCGCGCCGCTGGCTCGATGAGCGCTTGGGTCAGTGCGCGGGCGGACGAATCTCGGGCGCCGCGACATCCAGCGGCGCCGGCGACGTCCAGTTCTGCGTGATGTTGTTGAGCGCCGTGTAGACCAGCAGCCCCTCGGTGTTGCTCTCGCCGTGCGGCGACGCGTGCAGCCACTGGCCGCTCGCGATCACCTCGTCGCCGACCTTGTACGGCGGTACCGCCGGCCACGCCTCGACCGCTTCCTTGGGCAGGTTCTTCTTCTCGGCCTTCGACATGGCGCGCGGAACCTCGACGACCCACACCGCACGCTCGACGGGCGTGTCGGGGGTGTCGCCCAGGTAGAACGCGGGGCGGCGGCAGAGCGTCGGGTTCTCCTCGATGCGCTTGGCGACCGCGGCGTCGTCCTCCTCGGGCGTGCGGATCGCGGTGGCGCAGTCGTACGCCCACACGATGTAGCCCTTGATCTGGAGGTTCTCCTTGATGAGCCGGTTGCCCTGAACTCGCATCTCCTTGATGGTGTGCGAGCCGTCCGGGTGCGGCTTCGGTACCTCGAACGAAGGCACCGTCGGCATCGTCACCTTGATCTTGTGCGGCTGGACTTCCGCCTGCGCTCCCTTCAGCTGGTCACCCTTGCAGCCCCCGAGGGTGGCTGGCAGGATGCACGCGCCAACGGCGAGAACGACGGACGGCGAAAGCGATGCGACGGACCCCGAGCGCTTCCTCATGGCGCGGTGATAACACGGCGCTCCCGGGCCCTCAACTGGCCCGCCATCACCTCGTGCTGCTGGTTCTGACAGCCGCGGCGGCGGCGAGCTGTGATGGCACACCGGCCCGGGTCAAACCGTGGCGTCATGCCCCAGATCCCATGGCCGTCGCCGACGCCGTCCCGCGCTCCACGGCGCTGGTCCGCGAGGAAGAGGACCTGGCGGTCCGCGCCCGTCGCAGCCACACGCTGCGCATCCACATGGACGCCGAGCCGCGCAGCCTGCATCCGCTGCTCTCGCCGTCGCAGTGGACCCGCCGCGCCGTCGTCGGGACCGTCTTCGAGACCCTGGTCCGTTACGTGCCTCCCGAGGGTGGCACCGGCGCGGGGCCCGGTCGCTACGTGCCCGGCCTGGCGCGCTCGTGGCGCATCCAGGGCGGCGGCACCGAGATCATCCTCGAGCTCGACCCGGCGGCGCGCTTCCACGACGGCAAGCCGTTCACGGCCGTCGACGTCCAGTTCACGCTCGACACGGTGCGCGATCCGGGCAGGCGCATCGATCACCTGCGTGGCGCGCTTGCCGCGGTGACCGCGGTCGAGATGGTGACGTCGCGGAGCCTGCGCATCCGGCTCTCGCACCCCGACGGCTGGGTGCTGCGCGCGCTGGCCGAGATCCCCATGATCTCGTACGCGACCTACAAGGACGATCTCTCCGGCGGCGGCAAGCTGATCGGCACCGGGCCCTATCGCGTGACCTCGCAGGACGCCGGCGTGGTCCACCTGACTCGCTGGAACGAGCACGCCGGCGCGTCGCCCAGGATCGCGGACATCGAGCTGGTCTATCAGCCCGACGCGTCGGCGGCGCTCATGGCCGCCAAGCGCGGCGAGCTCGACATCGTGCCATCGCTCATCGCCGAGCACTGGCCCGAGCAGGCCACGGCGCCGGGGCTCGCGACCAGCTTCGTGTCGCTCGAGCTCAAGCCGCCGAGCTTTCGCTACGTGCTGTTCGCGTCGCACGATCCGCCGACCGACGATCCGCGCGTGCGCAAGGCGCTGTCGCTCCTCGTCGATCGCAAGGCGCTCTCGCAGGAGGTCGACGACGGGCTGACGCGACCGATCGCGCTGCCGATCTGGCCGGGGGGCCCCGGTGACGGGCCGGCGCCGGCCGCGCCCGTGCTCGATCCGAGCGCGGCCGGACGGCTGCTCGACGAGGCCGGCTGGATCGACGCCGATGGCGACGGGTTGCGCGAGAAGGGCGGGCAGAAGCTCACGCTCGACGTGCTCGTGCTCGAGCACGACAACGGCAAGCCGCACCCGGAGCAGCAGCGCGTGCTCGACGGGCTGCGCCGCGCCGGCGTCGGGCTGGTGGTGCGCGCAGGGACCAAGGCGGTCCTCGAGAACCGCCTGCGCGACGGCGACTTCAACCTGGCGTTCCTCGAGTGGACCGGCGCGGTCGACAGCGATCTCACGGCGCTGGTCGGCACCGGCGGTGACGTGAACTTCGGCCGCTTCTCGTCGCGGCGCGTGGACCGCGCGCTCGGCGAGCTGCGGTCGGTGTGGGAACCGGAGTCGCGCGCGCCGCTCATGGGCGAGCTGTCGGCCGCGCTCGCCGACGAGCTGCCGCTGGCCGGGTTGGTCGCGGCGGCGCCGCAGGGGCTGGTGCACCGGCGCGTGCAGGGCGTCGTGGTGTGGGACGGCTGGATCGATCTCCTGCAGCTGTCGCTCACGCCATGAAGCGCTGGTCATGAAGAAGCTCGTCGCCGTCGCGCTCGTCCTGGTCTCGGTCGGCTGCTTCGAGCGCGGCGGCAAGAAGCGGGTCGGCAAGGACGCCGCCGTCGCGGCGGCGGACGCGGCGGACGCGGCGGTTCCGGAGGACACGAGCTGGCTTGTCCGGGAACCGGACGGTGTGGTCGATGACAGCGCGACCATCACGGTGGCGCTCGAGGCCGAGCCGGCGACGCTCGACGTGTTCAGCAGCGCGGACCTCGCGTCGGCGCGCGTGCTGGGCGACGTCTACGAGGGGCTCCTGTGCGCGGCGCCCGGCAAGCCGCCCGAGCCGTGCCTCGCCGAGACCGTCACGCCGTCGACCGACGAGCTGACGTGGAAGATGACACTGCGGTCGGGCGTGCGCTTTCACGACGGCAGCGCGCTGTCGGCGGCGGACGTCATCGCGAGCTACCACGCGCCGGGCAAGGGCGCGTCGGCGACCGGCCCGATCGCCGCGGTGCTCGACGATCTGGTGGCGGTGACGTCGCCGGCGCCCGGCGAGGTCGAGCTGCGCTTCTCGAGCGCGCGGGCCACGCGTGCGCGCGATCTGGCCATGGTGCCGATCGCGCCCGCCAGGGCGATCAAGGCCCGGACGCTGGGCGCGACGCCGGTCGGGACCGGGCCGCTGAAGGTGGTGGCGTGGAAGCGCGGGCAGGTGATCGAGCTCCAGCGCTTCGCCGACTACTGGGGCCCGGCCGCGAAGGCCGAGCGCGTGCACCACCGCGTGGTGGCCGATCGCGCCGAGGCCGTGCGGCTCGTCAGCGCCGGTGAGATCGACGTGGCGCTACAGGTGCCCATCCCCGACGCGATCGCGGCGGCGAAGGGCGGCGTGGCGCGCTTCAAGTACGAGCAGCCCGCGTTCCTGGCGGCGGTCTACAACGCGCGCCGGAAGCCACTGGCGTCGCCGTCGGTGCGGCGCGGCCTGACGGCGCTGCTCGATCGCCCGGGCATCGCGCGCACGGTGCTGGGCGGCGCGCGCGTGCCGTCGGGGCCGTGGGCGCCGGGCTCGCGCGAGGCCGATCCGCAGGTGCTGCCGGTGCCGTTCGATCGCGCGCTCGCCGAGCAGATGCTGGGGACGTCGCGCCCGGAGGTCGAGCTGCTCGTGCCGCAGGGCTCGACGTCGTCGGCGCGCATCGCCGACATCTGGGCGTCGGACGCGCGCGGGCTCGCCACCATCCACGTGGTGAGCCTCCCGTTCGCAGACTTGCTGGGGCGCCTGGCGGCGGGGGAGTTCGACGTGGCGATCACGTCGATGTCGGGCGGCCCCGACGTGGATCTGTGGTCGCGGATGGCGTCGACGGCGCCGCCGACCGAGGCCTGGTGCGGGCTCGACGACGCGAGCCTCGATGCGCTCCTCGACATCCACCGCGGGCAGGTGGATCCCGAGATGCGGGCCGAGTCGGCGCGCGCGGTGCACCGCCGCATCGACGAGCTGCAGCCGATGGCGTTCATCGCCGTCGACACGCGCGCCGGCCTGGCGCGCGCGGGGATCGGCGGTGTCGTGGGTGGGCAGGTGCCGCGGATGCGAGATCTGTCGAAACACGCGCCCTGACGGCGCGCGGTCGCGCGAACATCGGCGCATGAGCCGCGCGAGGACGTCGCCGTGATCGTGCGCGGCGTCGCGCGCGTCGCGCTGGCGTGGGTGCTCACGTACGTGCTGGCGTGCGCGCTGTCGGAGCTGGCGCCGGGGCCACCGGCGGAGCGGGCGGCGCGAGCGGCGGCGCGCCTGCCGGACGACGCGCGCGGAGCCGAGGCGCGGCGCGCCATCATCGCCACCGTCGAGCGCGAGCTCGAGCTCGGCGGCGGCGCGGCGGCGCGCGTGGCGCGCGCGACGGGCAGGGCGGTCACCGTCGATCTCGATCGCTCGTGGCGCGACCGCCGCCCCGTCGGCGACATCGTCGCGCCGGGGCTGGCGAGCACCGGCGGGCGCGCCCTGTGCGTGCTGGTGCTCGCCCTCGCGCTCGGCCTCGCCGCGGGGCTCGGCGGGGCCTCGCTCTCGGGCAACGGTGGCGCGCGCGGCACCATCGCCGGAGGTGCGGTCGGGTTCGCGGTGGCGCTCGCGCTCGCGATGCCGACGGTGTGGCTGTGCCAGCTATTCCTCGCGGCGACGCCGGCGGCGGCGGGTTCGAGCGCGCTCGCCGTGCTGGCGCTCGCGCTCGCGCCGGCCGCCGTCGTCGCCGCGCACGCGCGCGCGTCCGTCGACGAGATGCTCGCATCGCCGCTGGCGGCGGCGGTGCTGGCGCGCGGTGCGTCGCGCACGAGGCTCGTCTGGATTCACGGCGCGCGCCTCGCGGTCCCGCGACTCGCGCCGCTCGCGGCGTCGACGGTCGGCTTCGCGCTCGGTGCCGCCGCGGTCGTCGAGCGCGCGCTCGCGCTGCCCGGCGCCGGTCGCACGCTGACCGTCGCGGCCGCGTCGGGCGACGTGCCCGTCGTCGCCGCGCTCTCGGCGCTGGCCGCGGCGACCGTCGCCGCCACCGGCGTGCTCGCCCAGGTCGTCGCGCGCGTCGCCGACCCGCGCCTCGCGGAGCCGCCGCAGTGATCGGGCGCATCACGCGTTGGCTCTCGGTCGCCTGGTTGCTGGCGCTCGTCGCCGTGGCCCTCGGCGCCGACTGCATGGCGTCGGACCGCCCGCTCGCGTACTCGCGCAGGGGCGAGACGACGTTCCTCCCGTCGAGTGGCCCGCGCGGCGACGACCTGCGCGCGACGCTCGGCCCCGACGACTGGGCCATCTGGCCTCCCATCGCCGCCAGCCCCACCGACGTCCGGACCGCCGGACAGCTGCTGCCGCTCTCGCCGCCCTCCGCGGCGCATCGGCTCGGCACCGACGACCGCGGCCGCGACGTCGCCGCGCGCCTCGTGCACGGTGCGCGCACGTCGCTCACGGCCGCCGCCATCGCCGCATCGCTCGCCACGGCGCTCGCGCTGCTGCTCGCGCTCCTCGCCGTTCGCGCCGGCGGCGCGATCGAGAGCGCGACCCTCGCGCTCTGCGACGTCCTCGCCGCCGCGCCCGCGCTCCTCGGCGCCATCGCCATCGGCGGCCTCACCGGTGCGCGCGGCGTCACCGCGCTCGCGCTCCTCGTCGCGATCCCGCGCGCCGCCGACACCGCGCGCCTCGTCGCGGCCTCGCTCACCTCGACGCTGGCCGAGCCGTTCGTCACCGCCGCGCGCGCGGCCGGCGCGTCGCCGTCGCGCGTGCTCCTCCGTCACGCGTTGCCGCACGCCATCTCCACGATCACGGCCGCCGCCGCGATCACCGCCGCCACCACGATCCTCGCCGAGGCCGCGCTCAGCTTCCTCGGGCTCGGCGCGCCGCCGCCGACGCCGTCGTGGGGCGAGCTGCTCCAGCAGGCCTCGCAGAACGATCTCCGCTGGTGGCTCGGCCTTCCGGCGGGCGTCGTCACGACGTTGACCGCGGCCGCGTTTCTGCGTATTTATCGACGGTGAGGGAGGACGGGAGTAAGCGTGTGTGAGGCCTCCCTCACGTCTCACGACTGCGCAGTCCTCGTCGGTGTCTCACTTCGATCTCACGGGTGATCACCGCGTGCTTCCGCGGTGACTCGCGTCGCACCGTTACATTGCTTCAACACCAAGGGGGTTTGGAATGAGTTTCGCGTCTCGCTTCTTGTTCGCTTGTGTTCTCGCTGCGGCGCCCTCCGCGGCCTTCGCGCAGCCCGTGCAGCCCGGCGTCGGTGCGAAGGCAAAGGTCTCGGTCAAGATCCAGGCCGACGTCGCCGTCGCCGGCAAGGCCAAGGCGACCGCCGGTGACGCCGCGTATGCGGCCGGTAACTTCGAGGCCGCGCTCGTCGCGTACGGCGAGGGCTTTGCCGCCACCCGCGACGCGGCGTTCGTGTACGCGATGGCGCGATGTCACGAGGCCGCGGGCCGCGCCACCGAGGCGAAGGCGATGTTCCAGATGTATCTCGGTGCGTCGGGCTCCGCGACGCTCAAGTACAAGGGTGACGCAGAGACCGCGATCGGCGCGGGCGCGAAGGCGGGTGCCGGCGCGGCGTCGGGCGCGGCCGGCAAGGTCGGCGCGCTCGGCGGCAAGGTGAAGGACACCGCGGTGACCGGCGTGTCCGCCGTCGGCGGTGGCGTCTACGCCGCTGTGAAGATCAGCGTCGCGGCCCAGGTGAGCGCGAAGGGCAAGGCCGAGGCGAAGGCAGCGGACACCGCGTACGCCGCCGGCAAGTTCCAGGAGGCTGCGAAGAGCTACGCGGAGGCATACGCGAAGACGCAGCAGTCGGTCGCCCTTTACGCCGCGGCGCAGGCACACGCGCAGGCCGGCGACGCGATCAGCGCGCGCGCGCTGCTCCACGGCTACCTCGCGGCGCAGCCCAAGGGCGCCTACGCCAAGGACGCCGCCACGCTGCTCCTCGCGCTCGGCGGCAACGCGTCAGCGACCGCGCAGGTGTCGGTGAAGGCCAAGGCCGGCACGGCGGCGAAGGCCAAGGCCGGTGTCGGCGACGCCGCGATGAAATCCGGCAAGTACATCGACGCGGCCAAGGCGTACGGCGAGGCCCACGCCGTCGATGACGCCAACGCGACGCTCCTCTATGCGCGCGGCATGGCCGAGCTCTACGCGGGCGCTACCGCTGCCGCCGCCGAGACGCTCAAGGCGTACCTTGCCGCCGGTGGTTCTCTCGAGTTCAAGGTCCAAGCGGAAGCGGCCCTGCGCGCGACCGGAAAGGCTTCGTCGTGAAGAACGCGATCGCACTGAGTGGTGTCCTGCTCGCATTCGCCGCAACGGCCATCACGGCCGACACGGCGGCGGCCGAGTGCAACTGCGTGTCCGTCGCCGCCGAGGTCGCCGCGTCGATCCAGGCCGACGTCGCCAAGGCCGACGGTCTGTACATGCGCGGCGACTTCGCCGCCGCCGCGGCCGCGTACCTGAAGGCCAACGCCAAGGCGCCCGACCCGGAGCTCCAGTTCGCCGCCGGCATGGCGCTGTGGATGGACGGCAAGCTCGACGACGCCAGGGCGCAGCTCGCGGCGTACGTGTCCGTGAGCGGGGCGGTCGCGTTCAAGGCGCGCGCGCAGGCTGCGCTCGACGAGATCGACGCCGGCGTGGTCGGCACTGCGGTCGCAGGCGTGGGTGGCGCTGCCGGCGCGGCCGGTGGCGTCGTCGGCGGTCTCGGCCGCGGCCTCGGCGGCACCGTGCGCGATCCGACCGGCGACGTGGCCGGCGGTGTCGGCGCGGCGGGCGGCATCGCCGGCGGCGCGGTAGTCGGCGTGACCGGCATGGTCGACAAGCCCAAGCCCGTGCGCGTCGCCAAGGGCGCCGCCGTCGTCCTCGGCATCGTCGCGGTCGGCGCGATCGGCGCCGTCGGCATCCATGGCCTCGGCAGCCTCAAGGACGACGTCGAGTTCGACGGCAAGTTCGGCCTCGGCCTCGGCCTCTCCGGCGTCGTCGTCGGCGGCACCGCGATCTACCTCTGGGGCCTCACCGCCGCGACCGCCGCCACCGCCTCCGCGCCATGCCTCACCTACAAGGGCACGACGATCACGCCCACCGTCTCCGGCGATGGCGGCGGTCTCGCCGCCTTCGGCCGCTTCTGACGCGTCGTCGGTGCGCCGCCCACGGTCGCGAGGACGCAGGCGGGGGACCGGCAACGAAGCTGGAGGGCTCCGCAGCCGTCGCCTCCGAGTCGAGCACTACCCTTTCACTGCGCCGGCGGTGAGGCCGCCGACCAGATACTTCTGGAGCACGTAGAAGAGGATCATCACCGGCACGCTGGTGACGATGGCGCCGGCGGCGAAGCGGCCCCAGTCGGCGGAGAACTGGCCGACCGAGGATTGCAGGAGGACGGGCAGGGTGTACTTGCCCTCGTCGGTGAGGAAGGTCGACGCCATGATGAACTCGTTCCACGCGGTCATGAACGAGAAGAGCGCGGTGACGGCGATGCCGGGGCGCGCGAGCGGCAGGACGATGGTGAAGAAGATGCGCGCGGGGCTGGCGCCGTCGACGCGCGCGGCCTCGAGGAGCTCGCGCGGAAGGCTGTCGAAGTAGCCCTTCAGCGTCCACACGCAGAACGGGATCGCCGTCGTGGAGTAGACGAGCACCAGCCCCGTGAGCGAGTTCAAGAGGTGCAGCTGATCGAGGAGCACGTAGAGCGGCAGGATCAACAGCGACGCCGGGAACATCTGCACGACGAGGAACGTGGTGAGCGCGGTGCGGCGGCCCGGGAAGCTGAAGCGCGAGAGCGCATAGGCGGCGGTGCACGCGAGGGCGATGCCGACCCCGGTGGTGGCGATCGCGACGACGATCGACGCCAGCGCGTGCTGCGCGAACGACGCGTCGAGCAGGCCGTGGAAGTGCTCGGTCGTGACGTGCTCGGGCACCGGCGACGCCGACAGCGCGAACTGGCGCCCGGGCTCGAACGCCTTCTTCACGACGAGCAGGACCGGATACAGCACGGCCGCGGTCGCCACGACGAGCGCCCCGTACACGGCGATCATCACGACGGCCGAAGGCCGGCGTGTCTGGGTCCTTCCCGTCATGTCGGCTCCTCCTTCCGCGTCACGCGCGTCCCGAACACCGTCCACAAGAGCAGGATGAGGAAGATGATCGTGCCCATCGCCGCGGCCATGCCGTAGCGCTCGCCGCGCTCGAACGCCCAGCGATACGCATCCGTCACGAGGATGTCGGTCGACCCGCCCGGCTTTCCGCCCGACACCAGGAAGATCACGTTGAACATGTTGAAGGTCCAGATCGACCCGAGGATGACCGCGGGCCCGAGCGCCGGACGCAGGTGCGGCAGCGTGATCTGCGTGAGCCGCTGCCACGCGCTCGCGCCGTCGACCTCGGCCGCCTCGTACAGATCGCGCGGGATCGACTCCAGCGCGCCGAGCGCGACCACCATCATGAACGGGAAGCCGAGCCACGTGTTGGTCGCCACGTTGGCGGCGAACGCCGTCGACCACGACGAGAACCACGACACGCCGTCGAGCCCCACGCCCTCGAGCAGCGAGTTCACGGCGCCGTACTCGCCCTGGAACATGCCCTTCCAGATGAGCGCGGTGATGTAGTTGGGAATCGCCCACGGCACGATCAAGAGCACGCGCCACATCCCGCGCAGCCGCAGCCACGGCTGACGCAGCGCCAGCGCGAGCGTGGTGCCGATGACCACGTGGAACACCACGTTGGCCCCGGTCCACAGGACCGTCACGCCGAGGGTGAACCAGAAGTTCAGCGGATCGTCGAACGCGCGCCCGTCGCCGCTCAGGATGCGCCCGAAGTTGTCGAGCCCGACGAAGGTCCACGTCCCGTGCTCGTGGTCGTAGAAGCCGATGAGCAGCCCGAGCGCGAACGGCACCAGCACGAGCACGAGCATCGCGGTCGCCGCCGGGGCCAGGAACGTGAGCGCCACGCGGTGCGCCGCCACGCCGGCCACGAAGCGATCGGTCGCGCCGCGCGCGTGCGCGACGCCGACACCCACCGCGATGGACGCGACGACCACCGCCATCACGGCGCCGCCCCACATCCACGCCGGCACCGCGAGCACGGCCAGCGCCGCGCCCACACCGAGCCCGCCGCGGCCCGACACCGCGCCCGCCGCCGCCATCGCCGCGCCGAGCCCGACCAGCCCGACCAGCATCAGCCACGGCATGCCCGCCGGCTGTCCCGGCGGCGCGGTCACCGCGATGGCCGGTCCCTTCGCCGTCTTCACCGCCGCCACCGCGCGCCCGCTGCCGTCGGTCAGCATCGCGACGAACGCGCCCTCGCGATCGAAGCGCGCGGCCGCGTCGTACAGGAGCTTGTCCGCCGGCGGCGCGTCCGGCCCGCCGAGCGCGCGCCCGTCGGCGAGCTTACGCCGGGTCAGAAAGGGATGGTCCTTCGACGCCTGCGCCGCGCGCACCACGCCGATCGCGCTCGTGGCGTGCACCGGCGCGTCGCCGCGCGCCACCGCCTGCGCGGCGTCGACGGCACGCCGCCGTTCGCGGCTCGCGTGCTCGCCGTTGCGATGGCGCACGAACGCCGTGAACAGGACGAGCCACAGCACCAGCCCCGCGACGCCGGCGTCGCGCAACGCGTTGCGCACCGGCGGCCGGGGAGGAGGCGAGGTGGTCATCTCGGCGGTCACGGTACCAGCCCTGGTTCCTACTTCGCCTCGTAACCGCGGATCTCGCTCGCGGCGCGATCGAGCGCGTCGGCCGGACGGCTCGCGCCCGACACCACGCTGCCGAGCGCGTTCTTGTACGGCGTCCACACCGCGCGCATGAGCGGCACGGCCGGCATCGGCACGGTGTGCTCGAGCTGCCGGCGGAACGCGCCGAGCACGGGATCCTTCGACAGCGCGCCGCTCGCGTACGCCGCCGTGTTGGGCACGACCTGGCGCGCCTGCTCGGCACGCAGCGTCGCCGAGGCGTCGCTCGCGAGCTCCATCATCACGGCGATCGCCGCGTCCTTGTCGCGCGCGCGCGACGACATCAGGACGCCCTCCGCGCCGAGGAAGGGCGCCGCCGGTCTGCCGGTTGCCGACACCACCGGCAACGTCGTCACCATCCACGGCACCCCGGCCGCGATGTCGCCCTGGAACCACGGCCCCGACATCGCCATGGCCGCCTTGCCCTCGTTGAACAGCGTCGCCGTCAACGCGACATCCGCGTCGCGCGGCACCACCTCGCGCACGACGAGCTCGCGCACGAACGCCGCGGCCGCGACCGCCTCGGGCGTCGCGATCACCGGATGTCCGTCGGCATCGAGCGTCGCGCCGCCGAAGCCGTGCAGCCACGGCGCGTGGCCGTAGAGATCATCGGCCGGATACGCGAGCGGGAACACGCCGCGCGCGCGCATCGCGGGCGCCATCGCGACCAGCTCGTCGGTCGTCGTCGGCGGCGCGCTCACCAGATCGGTCCGCACGTAGAGCGCGAGCGACTTCACTGCGAGCGGCAGGCCCCACAGCGATCCGCGATACGCCATCGCCGGCAGCGCGCCGTCCCAGCGATCGGCGATGCGCTCGTCGATCCAGTACTCGATCGGCTCGACGAGCCCCGACGCCACCCAGTCGCCGATGCGATCGTGCGAGTAGATGAAGAGGTCCGGGCCGTTGCCGTTGGGGATGGCGCTCGTGATCTTGTCGGCGAACGCGTCGTACGGGACCGCCACCAGGTGCACCGTGCGGTCGGGGTGCGCCGCGTTCCAGCGCGCCGCGACGTCCTCGAGCGCCGCGCGCTCGTCGCCGCCGTACGCGTGCCACAGCGTGACCGCGTCGTCGCCGCCACGACCACAAGCCGCGAGCACGGCAGCGAGCGCTGCCGCAGCCAGAATCCCCCCGACCTTGATCATGATGCCAGCCGATGCTCCGAGCGCGCGTCGAACCAGTGCACCGCCTCGGGATCGAGCCAGAGGGTCACGTTGTCGCCGGGGCGTCCCGCGGTCCGCGCGTCGGCGCGCACCGTGACCTCGCCGGCCTGCGACGCGACGTGCAGCACCACCTCGGCGCCCAGCACCTCGCGCAGCTGGACCGAGCCGGGCAGGGGCACGCGCCCCGGTTTCGCTGACGCGAGGGGGTCCGTGTCTGCACGGACGCCCTCGGCGCGCCGGTCGAGCCCGATGTCCTCGGGGCGGATGCCGAGCACGACGTCGCTGCGACCGTCCGGTCGCCGGACGACATCGCCCGGCAAGAAGTTCATCCCCGGCGTCCCGAAGAACCCCGCCACGAAGCGGTTGGCCGGGCGCTGGTAGATCTCGAGCGGCGACCCGACCTGCTGCAGCGTGCCGTCCTTCAGGACGACGATGCGGTCGGCGAGCGTCATCGCCTCGATCTGATCGTGCGTGACGTACAAGGACGTGGTCTGCGACTCGCGATGGAGGCGCGCGATCTCGCGCCGCATGTCGGCGCGCAGCTTGGCGTCGAGGTTCGAGAGCGGCTCGTCGAACAGGAAGACCTTGGGATGGCGCACCACGGCGCGCCCGATCGCGACGCGCTGGCGCTGTCCGCCCGACAGCGCCTTGGGACGCCGGTCGAGGTACGCGTCGATGGCCAGCGACTTCGCCACCTCCTCGACGCGCGCCTTGATCTCGGCCTCCGGCAACTTCCGGATCCGCAGCGCGAAGGCGAGGTTCTCGAACACGCTCATGTGCGGGTAGAGCGCGTAGCTCTGGAACACCATCGCGATGTCGCGCTGCGCCGGCGGCATGGCCGTCACGTCGCGCCCGTCGATCATCACGTGGCCCTCGGTCGGGTCCTCGAGGCCGGCCACGATGCGGAGCGTCGTGGACTTGCCGCAGCCCGACGGGCCGACCAGCACGACCAGCTCTCCGGACGCGAATGTCAGATCGAGCCGATCGACCGCCGGCCGCGCCGCGCGCGCGCCCTCGTAGACCTTTCGGATGCCGCTCAGGCGGACTTCGCACATTTCGTCCTCCCAGTTAGCAACCACCTTGCCAGAGAAGGAACCCTCGTGATTGCGGCGTCTTATCTCCGGCGAGGCAGATTCTCCCGTTGCGGTTGGCAACGGACGGCGACTGTCATGATGTGTCGAGCACCAATCACGACCCCTGACGAATTCCTGAGGGATAGCGAGAACGCGCGCAGCACGTTCCGCGGGGTTGCACGCGCGCGATCACCGCCCGAGCGACGGCACACGCGTTGCTGTTCGCTCCGTCTCATGCGCCGCCCCGTCGCGACCATCGCCACGCTCCTCGCCATCCCCTCGCTCGCCATCGCACAGCCGACCATGGTCGCCCCGTCGGCCGTGCCGGTTTCTTCCGTTCCGGCATACGGCGGACCGGGCGCCACGCCCGTCATCGTCGCGCCGCCGCCGCCGATCGACCCCGAGCCCACGCTCGGCGGCATCGACCGCCGCCAGCAGGACGACCCCGCCTCCGACCGCGCCTACCTCGCACGCACCGCGCTGATCGCGCCGAGCGGCACCGTCACCTTCCAGGCCCGCGCGCCGCTCGCGCCCGGCATGATGGGCGGCATCAGCGCGTCGCTCGGCCGCGTCGAGATCGGCGCCAACGGGATCGTGATCGCCGACGAGGGCGGCGTCGCCCTCGGCTTCAACGCCAAGGTGCAGCTCCTCAAGGGCCGGCGCAGCGCGCTCGCGGTCACGCTCGACACCCTCACGCCACCCGACGAGGACGACACGCTCTACTACTCGTCGCTGGTCGCCAGCTTCTGCACCGACGGCGACGCGTGCAACACGCTCCTCTCCGCGCACCTCTCGATGTTCGCCCTCGACGGCGAGGACGAGGCGCCGGTGTTCGCCGGGCTCTCGTTCTCGAAGGGCCGCCGCGGCAAGCTGGTCGGCGAGCTCCACATCACGGACAGCGAGAGCGAGAGCGTCTTCGCCGGCTACCTCGGCGGTCGCTGGGGCGGCAACAAGGTCGCGTTCGACGCCGGCATCGGATTCGCCGGCGAGCTCGACGATTCGGGCGACTGTTACGACTGCTACGACAGCGATCCGCCCATCATTCCGTACCCGTTCGTCGGCCTGTCGGCCCGCATGTAGGATTGCGCGCGCTCGGCGGGTGGGGTACGACGAGAGACCAACATGGCCCGTCGTGCCAAGCCGGCTCCCCGCGCCAAACCGCGACTGTGGTCGCGGAAGAAGGCGCGCGGGCAGCTGCCGCCGGGCGGTGGCGTCGACCTGATGGCCGCGTCGCAGCCAGCGGCCGCCGTCGACAACCCGCGCGTGGTGGGCACGGGCGACGCCGCGTTCCGCCGCATCTGCGAGCGCATCTCGCAGGCGCGCCGCTCGGTCGACATCCGCGCCTTCCTCTGGCGTGACGACGACGCCGGCAACATCTTCGGCGAGGCCGTGCTCGCCGCCGCCGAGCGCGGCGCGCAGGTGACGATCCACAAGGATCGCATCGCGGCGGTCTACGAGTACTCCGGCGGCAACAAGCAGAGCTTCTTCCACAAGCGCGTCGATCCCGTGCGCGGCATGCAGGCCTGGGTGCTGGGCGCGGTGTTCCGCAAGAAGGGTTCGTTCAAGCAGAAGCCGAACGCGCTCGCCGAGGCGATCCTCGCCCACCCCAACATCCGCGTCGAGGCGCACAAGAAGCGCTTCGATCACTCCAAGGTCTACATCGTCGACGACGAGTGGATGTGCCTGGGGTCGATGGGCATCGGCGACAACCACCTCCACGACTGGGTCGACCTCATGGTCGAGCTCGACGGCGCGGAGCACGTGAAGCGCCTGCGCGCACGCATGGCCGGGGAGGACGAGTTCGATCCGTCGCGCGGCATCGACTTCCTGGTGCACAGCCGCGAGGCGCACCGGCCGCGCACGTGCCCGATGCTCACGCATCGCCTCGCGCTCATCGACAGCGCCAAGATCTCGCTGACGATCGAGATGGCGTATCTCGGCGATCGCCGCTTCACGCAGGCGCTGGCCCGCGCGGTGGGACGCGGCGTCGAGGTGTCGCTCGTGACCGCCGAGCGCGCCGACGTGCTCGGCAACGTCAACCGCGCCACGTGCGACACGCTGCGCCGCCTCACCGGCGCGCCCGACCACCTGCGCATCGTGCACATGCCGCGCATGGTGCACTCCAAGGCCGTGGTGATCGATCACCGCGTCGTCGACATCGGCTCGGCCAACTTCACGCGCATCTCCCACGGCGTGTACGACGAGATCAACCTGTTCGCCGATCACGCCGGCTTCGCGCAGGCGATCGAGCGCGAGATCGCGCGTCACGCGCAGGAGGGCGTCATCGTCGACGAGCGGCTGCGGTACCGCCGCCTGGCCATCGGGCTCGAGCGCGCCGTCATGGCGTATCAATCGCGAAAGGGCGGCTGAGCCTCTCGCCATGGCGCGCAACTCCGTGCCCGTCGAGGACGTTCGCGCCGTCTCGCAGCGCGCGGCCCGCCGTCACCAGATCCTCGAGGCGGCCAAGCACGTGTTCGCCGACGCCGGTTATCACGGCGCGTCGATCCACGCGATCATCGAGCGCGCCGAGATCGCGCGCGGCACGTTCTATCTCTACTTCGAGAGCAAGGAGGCCGTGTTCGGCGCGTTGCTCGACGAGGCGATGACCGAGCTGCGCCGCCGCATCGTGCGCATCGACACCGGTCCGGGCGCGCGCTCACCCAAGGATCAGCTGCACGACAGCCTGGCCAGCCTGCTCGAGTTCATCGTCTCCGACCGGCCGCTGGCGTCGGTGCTGCTGTCGTCGAGCTCCACGCCGGACGCCGAGGCGGCCGCGCGTCTGGCTGCGTTTTATACCGAGGTGCGATCGGTCATCGCGCTCTCGCTCGAGACCGGCGTGCAGATCGGCCTCCTGCGGCCATGTCACCCTGAAAGGACGGCCGCGGCGCTGCTCGGAATGGTGCGCGGCATCGTCGAGCATTGCGTCTCGCGCGGCGCCGATCAGCCGATCCATGACGTTACCCGGGAGCTAATCGATCTCGCGCTTGTCGGTGTTCTCGCGCGCTGATACCGTGCTCGTCACGGGGGATGGCAGATCCGCGCGATCACGTGGGCGCCGGGCGATACGCCATCATCAGCAAACTTGGTGAAGGCGGGATGGGTGCGGTGTTCCGCGCCCACGATCGCCTGACCGGCGCCGACGTCGCGGTGAAGCGACTCATCGTCCGCAAGCCGCCGCCCGATCCGACGACGCCGATGTCGAAGCCGCCGGTGGGTTCGGCGCCCACCATCCTGGCCGACGGCAGCGATCACGCCACTCACCTCGCAGGGGTGGGCACGGCGGACAGCGTGCCGACGCAGCACGAGCGACCCGGGCCACCCACGCCGCGTCCTGTGGCCGTGGCCGCGGCTGCGCCGGCCAGGCGCTCCGACAGTGTGCCGGCGATGCGGCTCGCGATCGCGTCGGAGTTCCGCATCCTCGCGTCGCTCCGCCACCCCAACATCATCAGCGTCCTCGACTACGGCTTCGACGAGCACAGCGATCCGTTCCTCGTGCTCGAGGTGCTCGAGCAGGCGCACACCGTGACGTCGGCGTCACGCGCGCAGCCGCTGCGGGTGCGCATCCAGTACGTCGCGCAGATCCTGCACGCGCTGGCGTACCTGCATCGCCGCGGCATCCGGCATCGCGACCTGAAGCCGTCCAACGTGCTCGTCGCGGGCGGGCGCGTGCGCGTGCTCGATTTCGGGCTCGCGCTCGAGGTCGGCGAGGTGCACCGGCCGGCCGGCACGCTGGGCTACATCGCGCCCGAGGTCATGCGCGGCGAGCCGCACAGCGCGTCGGCGGATCTCTATGCCGCCGGCATCGTCGCGTACGAGCTGATCACGGGGCAGCACCCGTTCGGGCGCAGCGAGGAGGAGGTGCTGCGCGCGAGCGTGCACCCGCCGCGGCTGCACCTCGACGACCCGACGCTGCCGCGCGCCGCGATCGAGGCGCTCGCCGACACCGTCGAGCGTCTGCTGCAGCACGATCCCATCCAGCGCCCGTCGAGCGCGAACCAGGCGCTGCGGTTCCTGGCGCGCACCGGCGTGCTCGACGAGCTCGAGAACGACGACGTGCGCAAGAGCATGGTGTCGGCGGCGCGCCTGGTCGGCCGCGCGCCGGAGCGCACGCAGCTGCGCGAGGCGCTGTCACGCGCGCGCAAGGGTCAGGGCGGCGTGGTCGCGCTGGTCGGCGAGAGCGGCGTCGGCAAGTCGCGCCTCGTCGACGATCTGCGCACCCACGCGCTGGTCAGCGGCTGCTCGGTGGTGATGGGGCGCGAGATCGCCGACGGCGGCGCCGCCTACGAGGCGTGGCAGGACCCGCTGCGCCGCATCGCGCTCGAAGCCACGCCGGTCGCGCCGGTGCCGTGGCCGTTCCTCACGCTCGTGGTGCCCGACATCGGCGAGCTCATCGGCATCGGCATGATCACGACGCCGATGATGGACCCGCAGACGCTGCAGGTCCTGCTCATGCAGGCGGTCGAGGCGCTGGTGCGGGCGGCGCGCGGCCCCACCGTGATCCTGCTCGAGGATCTGCACTGGGCCGGCGCGGAGAGCCTGGCGCTCCTGGGCTGGATGTCGCGCGTCGCGGCGTCGATGTCGCTCCTCATCGTCGTCACCACGCGCCCGGAAGGCACGGCGTCGGTGTCGATGCCGGGCGTGAGCGTCATCGAGATCGGGCCGCTCGAGCGACGCGACCTCGAGGAGCTGGCGCTCGCCGTGCTCGGTCCGCTCGGCGATCGCGCCGACCTCGTCGATCTGCTGGAGCGCGGCACCGGCGGCGTGCCGCTCTACGTGGTCGAGGCGCTGCGCCTGCTCGCGGCGCAGGCCGGCACGCTCGAGGACATCGGCACGATGCGGCTGCCGCCCTACCTCACCATCGACGTGCTCGAGGACGCGCTGCGCGATCGCCTGGCGCGATTGCCGGGCGAGGCGCTGCCGATGTGTCAGCTGGCCGCGCTGTTCGGACCGGATCTCGATCTCGGGATGCTCGCGGCGGTCGCGCCCGATCTCGATCTGGCGATCGGGCTGAACGCCGCCGAGCAGGCGGGCGTGCTCGTCGTCGACGTCGGTGGCTGGCACTTCAGCCACGAGCGGGTGCGCGAGATCCTGGTCGAATCGACCCCGGATGGCGAGCGCGCCGGCATGCACCGGCGCATCGCCGAGTGGCTCGACAGGGCCGGCGGCGATCCGGTGGGGCGCGCGCGTCACTGGGGCCTGGCCGGCGACCGCGGCCGCGAGGCGGAGTGGACCGCGGCCGCGGCCGATGCGCTCCTCACGCGCGCCGCGTACCTGCGCGCGCGTGCGTCGTTCGCGCGTGCCCTCGAGCTGCTCGACGATCGCGGGCTCACCGGCGCCGATCGCGATCGCGCCGAGCTGCCGCTCCAGCTCGGTCGCGGCACGTGCGCGCTCATCATCGACGGCTTCTCGTCGCCGGCGACAGCGGCGGCGTACGACCGCGCCGCGGCGCTGTGCGAGTCGCTCGGCGTCGCCGGGGGCGTGCACGCGTTCATGGTGCTGTTCGGTCAGGCCGCCGTACACCTGTTCCGCGGCGACATCGAGTCGTCGATCAACCTGTCGCAGCGCGCGCTGCGCGTGGCGCAGGAGGCCAACGACGTCGATCTCGAGATCGAGGGCCGCTTCGCGCTGTCGAACGCCCAGTTCTGGTTCGGACAGCTCGACGAGTGCGAGCAGAACATCCAGCGCGTGCTCGCGCTGTGGTCGCCCGAGCGCGCGCCGATGCACGTCGAGCGTTTCGGTCAGATCCCGCGCGTCACGTGCATGACCGGCGGCGCATGGGGCGCGTGGGCCTCGGGGCGCCCCGACCTCGCGATCACGCGCGCCGACGAGGCCGTGGTCATCGCCCGGCAGCAGGGTCACAACTTCTCGGAAGCGATCGCCGTGCAGATCGTCGCGTTCACGAACGCGCTGCGCCGCGACGTCGACGCCACGCTCATGCAGGCCGAGGCGCTGGTGCGCTACGGCGCCCCGTATCCGGCATACATGATCCTGGCGCGCACGCTGCGCGCGTGGGCGCTGGCGCACCGCGAGCGCGACCTCCACTACCTCGAGGAGATGCGGCGCGCGTGGGCCGACTGGCGGATGATCGGGCAGGGCGCCGGGCACACGCTCATGACCGCGCTCCTGTCCGACAGCCTCCTCCTCTTCGGTCAGCACCCCGAGGCGCTCGAGATGGCGCGCGAGGGCATCGCGTGGGTCGAGGCGCGTCACGAGCGACCGCTGCTCGCCGACCTGCGCTGCCTGGAGGGCCGCGCGCTGTGGAAGCAGGGCGACCTCGCGGGTGCCCGCGCGGCGTTCGGCGCCGGCGCCGCGAGCGCGCGCGCCATCGGCGCGGACACCCTGTCGCTGCGCGTCGCCGTGGCGTGGGCCACGCTCGAGTACGATCAAGGTGACCTCGTCGAGGCGCGTGCGCTGCTCGTGCCCGCGCTCGATCGCATGCGCGAGGGCGCCGACACGACCGACGTGAAGGACGGGCGCGCGCTCCTGGCGCGGCTCGAGGAGAGGAGCTCACGAACGTGAAATGCCATCCGCTCGACAAGCAGGCGCTCGAGGACATCCTCGCCGGCGCGACGTTCCTCGGCTCCGGCGGCGGCGGTCCGCGCATCGTCGGGCAGATGATCATCGACAGCCTGGTGAAGGCCGGCACCATGCCGACGCTGGTGTCGCTCGCCGATCTCGACGACGGCGCGTACGGGGCGATGAGCGCGTTCGCGGGCTCGCCCGACGACGCGTCGAGCGACACCTTCGACTGGTCGCCCGCGACCAAGGCGTTCCAGCTCCTGGCGTCGACGGTGCAGGCCGGCGGCAAACCCGCGCTCTCGTACGTCTTGCCGGTCGAGCTCGGCGGCGGCAACAGCTTCATCCCGCTCGCGGTGGCGGCCAGCCTGTCGCCGACGATTCCGGTGGCCGACGCCGCGGGCGCGCGCCGCGCCGTGCCGAGCCTCGCCGAGACCACGTTCGCCGAGAAGAACGTCGCCATCTCGCCGATGGTCCTCGCGTCTCCGACCGATCAGATGAGCGTCACCGTCTCGAACGCGACCGTCGCGGACAACGTGCTGCGGGCCGTGGTCGGCGGCCAGCAGGGCTTCGGCAACGAGGCCGGCGTCGCCGCATGGGCCATGGACGGCGCGACCGCGAAGGCCAGCTCGATCGCCGGCGCGACCACGTACGCGCAGGGCCTCGGCGCCGCGATCCGCAAGGCGCCGCCCGACGGCAAGGTCGGCGCCGCGCTCGGCTACACCTTCGGCTTCTTGCTCTGCCGCGGCACGATCGCGTCGGTCGACGCCGAGACCTCCGGCGGCTTCGACCACACGACCGTCGAGATCAAGGCCAACGACGGCAGCATCGTCCGCGTCTTCAGCCAGAACGAGAACCTCATCGCGTACTCGTCGGCGCGCCCCGCGCCGCTCTGCCTCGCACCGGATCTCCTCTGCTACATCACCGAGACCGGCGTCTGCTTCTCGAACGCCGACGACGAGCTGAAGCCCGGCACCAAGATGGCGCTCATCGGCATCCCCGCACCTCCCGCGATGCGCACGCCGTACTTCATCACCCAGTTCATGCAGGACCTCCACGGCCTCGGCTACGGCGGCCCCTGGGTTCCCGTCGAGAAACTCCACGGCTAACGCCCAGAGGGGGTCACTCTCCTGGGTCGTAACCCATCGATATCACGAACGAATTGGACCCCAATGTGTTCGGGGAGGCCGAACGCATTGGGGTCGAATTCGTCTGTGATTCTCGACGATTGCGACCCAGGAGAGTGACCCCCTCTCAGGTCGTGATGCCGGCCATGACGCGCCGGCACCAGCGGTGTAGCAGGTTGCGCTTGCCGTCGGACATCTCGCGCGTGATCGGCATGTAGAGCGTCGAATCCCAGGCCGACGGGTCGGTCATGAGCAGCAGCATCTGCGCGGCGTTCATGCACGCCTGCTTGTCGTTCAGCATGAGGTGCTGGTCCATCGTCGGGAAGACCTTGTAGTAGTAGCGAAGCACCTTCTCGTAGACGAGGTCCCACGTGATCTGGTCGTCGGGGATGGCGTCGAGGTCGGCGTCGGCGGGGAGCACGCGCACGTGGACGAAGTAGAGCCACGTCCATGCCGGTGAGAAGCCGTTGAGGTTGTCGGGCGGCGCCTGGCCGTCGGGCGTGAGGAGCAGGATGCACATGCCGGCGTCGACGCCGGTGATGGTCAGCGCGAGGTTGCCATTGGCGTCGGTGAAGCCGCCCTGCGGCGACACCGTCACGACCGGCGCGACCGGGTTCTTCGGGTCGGGGCCCGGGACGGGCAGGGTCTGCTTCTCGGGGATCGGGTGACTGCCGTCGGGCGACGGCGACAGGATCTCGAGCGAGCGGTACTGGAGCACCGTCACGGGCACGGTCGCGGCCGGCACGCCGTGGCTGCGCACGTTCACCGTCACGGTCGCGCTCTGGCCGAGCGTCACGTACGTCGCGCGATCGTCGCTCTCCGACACCAGCGGGCGCTCGATGAGGAGCGGCAGCGCGCACCTCTGCGGCGCCACGATCTGCAGCGTGCCGTTCGCGATCGTCGTCGCCATCCCGTCGGGCACCGGAAGCTCCACGATGCCGGATCCCGCGACGTACGAGGCCTGGTCGTACGGCACGAGGCCGATGTCGTGCACGGTCCCGCTCGCATCGACGACCTGCAGCGTCGCCGGCCCCTCGTCGGCCTTCGAGATCACCGACGGCGACGGCGGCGGCGTCGGATTCAGGTTGGTCGGGTTTGGATCCGCGCTCGGCGGCGGCGGCGGCGGCAGCTGCGTGTCGCGGAACGCCGCCACCAGATCGAGCACCATGGTCTTGCCGTCGGCCGTGAGCCCCGCCGTCGCGGGCGCCAGCTGGTACGGCCCGACGAAGCGGTCGGGCAGCGGGTTCTGCAGCATCGCCTGCGGATCCTGATTGGGATTGAGACGCCGCCCGCCCGGCACGTTGCCCCATTCGCCCGGCAGCCACGGCGCGATCGTCCCCATCACCACGCCCACCGACGCGTTCTGGATGGTCTTGCCCATCGCGAACAGCTTGGCCAGCTGCGGATCGGTGTAGAGCCGGTTGAAGAAGTACGTCGCGAAGCGCACCACCAGTCCCTGGCCGGCCTGCGCCGCCGCCGCCATCGCGGCCAGCGCCGGTGACGAGCCGGGCGTGAACGCGAGCGTGCCCGTCGGCAGCGGCAGCTGCCACGTCGCCGCGAAACACGCGTCCGGAAACTCGGCGAGGTTGCGGAACTGATCGAGCCAGCGCGAGTGCGTGCGCGGCACCGCGACCTGATCGTTCGACTGCGCGGCGAAGCCCGAGGTCCCCGTCGCCGTGCCCACCGTGAAGCTGGGGATGAACATCTGCGACGAGAAGTCGCTGGTCGGATCGGCGTCGACGATGATCGCCGGCGTCGTCGCGTCGCCCCACGCGTTGCCCGCGATCGCCACCGGCAAGCCGATCGCCGGATCGCCCGACGTCACGCGCCCGCCGCCCGGCGGGTCGTACGCGGTGATGGTCGCGTCGTTCCACACCACCGAGTTGTCACCGTAGAAGTTCCAGTTGCCCTCGAGCGTGGGCATCATCCCCTCGTGGATGATGCCGAGGTTGAGCATCACCAGCTGCCGCATCGCCAGGCGGAACTGGTCGTCGCTCATCGCCAGGAACTTGGGATAGAGCGTGCACTGCTGCGGCTCGATCACGAGGTCCCAGTTGTTGTTGTTCACCGTCGGCGTCGACACCGACATCTGCCCGAAGAAGTGCAACCGCGGCCGATCGAGCGCGCTCATGATTATCGCTTCGCCTCCCGCATCGACCACACGAAGTCGAGCGCCGAGAACTGATCCTTGCCGGGGCCGAATGGCGAGGTCGGCGGCATGCCGACGAACCCGCTCAGGTTGCCGGCCTTCAGCTGGAAGAAGTCGAGCCGCGGCTGTTTCCCCGTCGAGACCGAGGCCAGCGCGTGGCACGTGATGCACGAGCTCGACTTCTGGAACCTGGTCTCGATCTGCGAGTTGCCGAGCAAGGTCGGCGCGCCGCCGGCGACGAACTCGGTCTGCACGCCGTTGGCGCGGTAGTAGGCGAGGGGCGTGCCCGCCAGGGCCTTCTGCATCGCGCTGTTCGCGGTCGCGATCGCCGGATCGATCGGCAGCACGTAGTCGACGCCCGTCGTCGTCGGGTTCTCGATCTGCTCGAACGTGATCCACACCCAGTTCGGCAGCGCCTTCGACGTGATGTGCAAGGCCGTCAGCCCCACCGCGACCTTGGTGTTCGCCGGCGGCAGGATCGCCTGCGCCGTGATGTAGTGATCGAGGCGATCCTTGTCGGCGACGGGATCGAGGATCTTCCACGCCGCCTTCACCTCCATCGCCGACGTCGGGAACGCCACCGCCGCGGCGCCGCCCGTGCGCAGCGCCGCTTGCCCGCTCCAGCCATAGAGCGCGCGCGACACGATGTAGTCGAACGTTCCCTGGTTCATCGCGACCGTGTACGTGATCGGATTTCCGTTCACGTCGGAGAGCGTCGTGCCGTCGATCTCCGTCAGCGACAGCGTCGGCGGCCCGCTCGGTCCGCCGTCGTCCCACGGCTGCGGCGCGGCGCCGCCCATCAGGTAGACCTCGTGCACCTCCTTCCACGTCTGGAACACCGTTGGCGTCGCGCCGAGGGTCCCGTTCGGATCGGGCACGCCGCGCGTTCCGGGCGTCGCCGGCCAGTTGACGTAGAGAAACATCAGCCAGGCGAGCTGTCCCGGATCCACCGGAACCAGGGCCGCGATCTGCGTAGGCGCGGTGGCAGTCGAGACGACCTGGTCGAACGTTGGTCGCCCCGCCACCGCCGCATCGACCCTCGGACCCGTCCCCGTGCCCGTGCCGGTGCCCGTGCCCGATCCGGGCTCGGAGTCGGTTTTTCCCTTGGACGGTCCGCACGCTACGGCGCACAGAACGAAACTCAGCGACGCCGCTCCCCAGCGGTGCTTCATATGCGAACCGTAGGTGGCGCGGGTGCCACCTTTCAACCGCACTTCGGCGAAATCGATCACTCCCGACCAGGAGATTGGTCGGACCGATAAGGCCGCGATCTCTCACGAGTTTCGTTACTAGACTGACGTGTCAGTCCATGCTTAGACTGACGCGTCAGTCAGTCTCCCACGCATCCGGGGCAAAGCATCGCTATGAGCAACACCACCACGTCTCCAGGACAGAAGCTGATCATCGGCGTCGATGTCGGCTCGACCACCGTCAAGCTGTGCGTCGTCCATCCCGAGACGCTCGAGATCCTGTGGGCGAAGTACGAGCGCCACGAGACGCGCCAGCCCGAGAAGACGCTCGAGATGCTCGAGCTGATCAAGGCGCAGTTCCCCGACGTGAAGGACAAGGACTTCCGCCTGTTCATCACCGGCTCGGGCGGCGGCCCCATCGCGCCGCAGCTCGGCGCGAAGTTCGTGCAGGAAGTGAACGCGGTGACGATGGCGGTGGAGAAGATGCACCCCGACGTCGGTAGCGTGATCGAGCTCGGCGGCCAGGACGCCAAGATCATCATGTTCAAGAAGAACGAGGAGACGGGCGACAAGACCGCCCAGACCTCGATGAACGACAAGTGCGCGTCGGGCACCGGCGCCACCATCGACAAGTGCGTGCTCAAGGTCGCGATGCCGCGCGAGGAGGTGCCGCACCTCCAGTTCGACCCGACCAAGCTGCACCACGTCGCCGCCAAGTGCGGCGTCTTCGCCGAGACCGACATCGTCAACCTGGTGAAGAGCGGCATCCCGCGCGGCGAGATCATGAACTCGCTCGCCGACGCGATCGTCAGCCAGAACCTCGCGGTGCTGACGCGCGGCAACACGCTGCGCCACAAGGTGCTGCTCCTCGGCGGGCCGAACACGTACCTGCCGTTCCTCCGCGACTGCTGGCGCAAGCGCATCCCGGAGACGTGGCGCGATCGCGGGTACGACTACCCGAAGGACGTGCCGATCGAGGAGCTCATCATGGTCCCCGAGAACGCGCAGTACTACGCCGCGTACGGGGCCGTGATCTACGGCAGCTACGAGCCCGCCGGCGTCGGCGTGTACAAGGGCCTCGCCGATCTCGAGACGTTCATCACCCACGGCCGCAAGGCGAAGCTCGGCGACACCGCCGGGCCGCCGCTCATGCGCAAGCACGAGCCGCAGGGCGCGTTCGAGACGTTCCGCGAGGCGTACCGGATCCCGAAGTTCACGCACGCCACGTTCGAGCCGGGCCAGCACGTTCG
>DATLEB010000248.1:0-34996 GCA_035525615.1 Kofleriaceae bacterium
ATGGCCGTGATGGTCTGCTTGCCGGCATTGATGAGGTCGGGGTCTTCGTCGCCCTCGTACGGGAACGGCCCGATGCCGAGCATCCCGTTCTCCGACTGGAGCACGACGTCCATGCCGGGCGGGATGAAGTTGGCGACGAGGGTCGGCATCCCGATGCCCAGGTTCACGTAATAGCCGTCGCGCAGCTCGGCGGCGGCGCGGCGGGCGATCTGATCGCGTTCGAGTCCCATGGTCAAGCGCTCCTCGATTGACGTTGGCGCGTCGTGCGCTGCTCGATGGGCTTCTCGTACGCGGTGCCCTGGAAGATGCGTTGGATGTAGATCGACGGCGTGTGGATCGCGTTGGGGTCGAGCTGTCCGACGGGGACGAGCTCCTCGACCTCGGCGATGGTGACCTTGCCGGCGGCCGCCATCATCGGGTTGAAGTTGCGCGACGTGTTCCGGTAGACGAGGTTGCCCCAGGCGTCGCCCTTCCACGCCTTCACGATCGCGAAGTCACCGCGGATGGCGTGCTCGAGCACGCAGTGCTTGCCGTTGATCTCGCGCGTCTCCTTGCCCTCGGCGACCTTGGTCCCGTACGCGGTGGGCGTGAAGAACGCCTCGATGCCGGCGCCGCCGGCGCGGATGCGCTCGGCGAGCGTGCCCTGCGGGCAGAGCTCGACCTCGAGCTCGCCGGAGAGGAACAGCTTCTCGAAGATCTTGTTCTCGCCGACGTACGACGAGATCATCTTCTTGACCTGGCCCTGGGCCAGGAGCACGCCGAGACCCTTCTCGGTGGTGCCGCAGTTGTTGCTGACGATGGTGAGCCCGCGGACCCCGCGTCGCGCGAGCTCGCGGATGCAGTTCTCGGGGTTGCCCGACAACCCGAAGCCGCCGGACAGGATCACGGCGCCGTCGGTGACGTCGGACAACGCCGACGCGGCATCGGCGAAGACCTTGTTCATGTCCCCCTGATAGCATCGGATCGTGGCCGCCGTCATCACGCTCACCACCGACTTCGGCTACCGCGATGGCTACGTCGGCGCGATGAAGGGCGTCATCGCGCGGCTGGCGCCCGAGGCGGTCGTGATCGACATCGCGCATGACGTGCCGCGGCACGACATCGCGCATGCGGCATGGGTGCTCGCGTCGAGCGCGCTCGAGTTCCCGCTGGGCACGATCCACGTCGCCGTCGTCGATCCGGGCGTCGGTGGCGCTCGCACGCCCGTCATCATCGAGGCGGGCGGGCACGTGTACGTCGGCCCCGACAACGGGCTCTTCGCGTACGTGGCGGACCGATCCGAGAGCGTGCACGCGATCACGTCGCGCTCGTTTCGCATGCCGGCGCCGTCGGACACGTTCCACGGCCGCGACGTGTTCGCGCCGGCGGCGGCGGCGCTCGCGCGTGGCTTGCCACCGACGGCGGCGGGGCCGGCGACGTGCCTGGCGGGCACGCTGCCGTGGGCGACGCGCGCGACGTCGCGCGGCGTGGTGGTGCACGTCGACGTGTACGGCAACCTGATCTCGAACCTGCCGGGACCGGCGCGGCGCGTGCGCGTCGCGGACCGCGACGTGAAGCCGGTGCGCACGTACGAGGAGCTCGAGCGCGGCGGCCTCGGCTGCTACACCGGCTCGGCGGGCACCGTCGAGATCGCGGTGCGCGAGGGTTCGGCGGCGGACGTGCTAGGAATCGCTCGTGGCGCCGAAGTCGAATTCGCGTGAGCCGCGCCGCCCCGATCGGGGCGCGCGCGATCCGGGCGGCGGGCCGCCGATCGCCGTCGAGATCCACGCGCTCGCGGCGGGTGGCGACGCGGTCGGCCGCGACGACGGCGGGCGCGCGGTGTTCGTCGCCGGCGCCGCGCCCGGCGAGCTGGTGCAGGTGCGCCTGCGCGAGACCCACGCGCGCTGGGCGCGTGGCGACCTCGCCGGCGTGACGCGCGCGTCGCCGTCGCGCGTGCTGCCGCCGTGCCCGCTGTTCGCGTCGCGCGCGTGCGGCGGCTGCCAGTGGCAGCACGTCGACGACGCCACGCAGCAGGCCCAGAAGCAGCAGATCGTCGCCGGCGCGCTGCGGAAGCTCGTCGCGGCGGGGATGGAGCTGCGTCCGTTCGCCGCGCCGGTCGCGCCGTACGGCTGGCGTCGGCGCGCGCGCTTCGCCGTGCATCTCGACCAGGTCGGCATGGGCGACGCTCGAGGTCCGCGCGCGCTCATCGGCTTCCACGAGCCGCGGGGCCACGACGTCTGCGATGTCCCTGCGTGCCCGCAGCTCGATCCCGCGCTCGAGGCCGTCCTCGTCGCGGTGCGCGCCGCGAACCTGGTGCGTGGCGACGGCGA
Organism: Kofleriaceae bacterium; assembly: GCA_035525615.1. Taxonomy (GTDB): domain Bacteria; phylum Myxococcota_A; class Polyangia; order Haliangiales; family Haliangiaceae; genus UBA2376. The sequence continues at coordinate 2,310 of DATLEB010000248.1, forward strand.
GCTCCACGCCATCATCGGCGCCGGCACCGAGGGCACGCTGCGCGCGCACGTCGTCATCGACGCGCCGTGCGACGAGGCCGCGGCTGCGGGGCTGGTCGGGCAGGCGGGCATCGCCGGTGTCGCGTGGCGCGGCGGCAGCGCTGGCGCACCGGCGATCGAGATCGAGCCCGGGCTGTTCGCGCGCGGCGACGGCTTTGCCCAGGCGTCACGCGCGGGCAACGATGCGCTCCGCGCCTTCGTTCGCGCGGCCCTTGCAGCGCAACGGGGCGAGCGCGTGCTCGAGCTCTACGCCGGCGCCGGCAACTTCACCCGCGACGCGCTCGACGCGGGCGCGCTCGTCGTCGCGACGGATATCGCAGACTCGGGCGCGTCGCAATTCGTCGTCGGTGCGGCCGACGCCGTCACCCGCGACCTCGTGGCGCGCGGCGAGACCTTCGACGCCGTGCTCCTCGATCCGCCGCGCACCGGCGCGCGCGACGTCGTCACGCAGCTCGCCGCATTGCGGCCGTCGCGCATCGTGTACGTGTCGTGCGATCCGGCGACGTTCGCGCGTGACGCCGAGCACCTCGTCGCCGCCGGCTACGCGCCGCGCTGGGCACAGGCCCTCGATCTCATGCCGCAGACCTCGCACGTCGAGCTGGTCGCGCGCTTCGAGCGGACGTAGGATCGCGCAATGTCCCGCGACGCCGTCCATCGCGCTGCGGCTGCGGCTGCGGCTGCGCTCGCGGTCACGGCGTGCCGCGGTCCCGACGAAGTCATCCCGCCCGTCTTCCTCGACGCGCCGGCGCTCGACGCGGCCGAGCTCGACGCGCCCGCCGATTCGCGCGTGGATGCGCCGTCCGACGGACGGCCCGCGCTCCCCGACATGCAGCTCGTCGAGAGCCTCATGACCGGCACCATCCAGGTGCAGGACCTCAACTTCAACACCAACTCGTGCGAGCAGCTGGAAGGCTGCATCGGCGGATCCGGCGCGCGCCGGATCCTGCGGTTCTCGACGGTGACCGCCAACATGGGCACCGGCGACCTCTACTTCGGGCCGCCGCAGGACAACCCGGCCTTCCAGTACTCGGAGTGCCACGGGCACTACCACTTCTCCGGTTACGCCGACTACGAGCTCGTCGACAACAACAACGTCGTCGTCGAGGGCCACAAGCAGGCCTTCTGTCTCCTCGACACGCTGCGCGTCGTCCCCGGCGCGCCCGGCCCGTACTACACGTGCGAGAACCAGGGCATCGGCGCGGGCTGGGCCGACTCGTACGCGAGCTTCCTGCCGTGCCAGTGGATCGACATCACGAACGTCACGCCGGGCGCGTACACGCTCCGCGTGCGCATCAACCCGGACCTGGCGTTCGAGGAGTCCGACTACTCGAACAACACGCTCGACATCCCCGTCGCGTTCTAGCGCGTTCTGGCGCGTTCTAGCGCGGCACGAGCTTCGTCACGGCACCCTCGACGAGCTTGCGCCCGCTGCGCGTGTCGGGCGCCGCCCCCGCTGCCGCCACGGTCACCGTGCGGAAGAGCAGCACGCGCACCGCCACGATCTCCGTCGCGCCCGCCGGCGACCTCCGCCGCAGGACCACGTCGAGCACCGGCACGTTGTCGCGGCCGACCTTGCCGCGCTTCGCGGCGAGCTTCTCGGCGCCGGCGCCGGCTCCCGCGACCAGCCCCGCCTCGACGTCGTCCAGGTACTTCTCGCGCGTCGCCGAGCGCCACGCCGCCGTGTTGCCCGCCTTGGCCTTGGTGACCGTCAGGAGCGCGTCGCGATTCGTCCGCACCACCCACGCCGCACCCTCGAGTGGCTCGGGCGTCACCTCCGCGCCGGTCCACGCGGCCTCCAGCTCGATCTGCGCCGGCGTCACGACCACCGGCTCGGCGACGGCGGCCGCAGCGCCCGCGGCGATCACGACGAGGGCGACCAGCGCCCTCACGACGGGACGATCAACGCGTCGAGCACGCGACGCTGATCCGACTCGCTCGTGAACCAGTCGCGCGGGTACGCGTACGCCTTGCCGCCGGCCTCGACGACCAGCACGGGCGCCGCGCGCGTCCACGGCACGGACCGCCGCAGGAAGTACGCCGACGTCACGTCGCCGCGCTTCACGCGCGACGGCTCGCCCTGGCAGAGCCCGCGCGGCAGCGCGACGTCGTCGCCGTCGATCACGATCGTCCCCGGCGGATGCCGGTACGTCAGGAACAGCTTGAAGCCCGCCCACGCCGCCGTGAGCAGGAGCACCACTCCGACCGCCTTGCCGAGCGTGCCCAGCGCGAGCACGCATGCCACGCCGAGCACACCGCCGATGAGCGTCCAGCGCAGGTGCGCACCGCGGGTGTGCGCGAGCTCCACCGAGACGCGCTCGCCGAGGGTGGTCGCGGCCTCGTCGGTCTCGCGCTCCTCACGCTCGTCAGAGCGCATCTTCCCCTTCGCCGCGGCGCCAGTCGCTCGTGAGGAGACGGACACGTTCTTGGATCTCGTCCTGGGGTACGCGAGTCAGGCGTCGCTCGGCGACAACCACCTCTCCATCTACCACGACATCGGTGATGGCGCGAGACGAGAGGGCGTAGACCAGGTTCTTGGCCAGCGCCTGCTCCGGCCATAGCGACGGGTCGTCGAGGTCGGCGGCGACCAGGTCGCACCGCATCCCGGCCGCCAGGTCGCCCACCGGCAGATCCAGGAGGCGTCCGCCGCCCGTGGTCCCCATGGTCCAGACCGCCTCGGCGGTGATGGCCTGTCCGTCGGTGCGCGCCACCTTCTGGAGCAGGGCGCACGTCCTCATCTCGTCGAGGACGCTGACACGATTGTTCGAGCAGCCGCCGTCGGTCCCCAGCCCGATGGGCACGCCGCGCGCCACCAGGTCGACCACGTCGGTGATGCCGTCGCCCAGGAACATGTTCGACCCCGGGCAGTACGCGAGGCGACCGCCGCGCTCGGCGAGGAGCGCGCGCTCGCCCTCGTCGAACCAGCACGCGTGCACGACGTTCATGCTCGCCAGGTCGACGTTCAGCCCGGCCACTGCGTGCAGCGGGCGCGCCCCGAACCGCTCGAGCGACTGATCGACCTGGTACTTCTCCTCGGCGAGGTGGATGTGCCAGGGCACGCCCGCGTCCTTCGCGCAGCCGGCGCCGGCCTCGATCATCGCGGGCGTGGCGCCATGCTGGCTGTGCGGCGCGGGCTGCACGCTGACGAGGCGCCGCTCGCGATCGTGGTAGCGCGCGTGCAGCGCCTGGAAGTTCGTCACCGCCTGCGGGACGGTCTCGCGGTACGACGCCGGCGCGCCGTCCCAGTCGTAGAAGCAGCGCGCGAGCACGACGCGCATGCCGAGCCGCCGCGCGGCCTCGATCGTCGCCGACGCGTGCTCGTTGCCGCCGGCATTGATGTAGTAGAAGTCGCAGACCGTCGTGACGCCGTGGAGCAGCATCTCGCCGAACGCGAACAGCGCGGCGGTGGCCATGCCCTCGGCGTCGAGACGCGGCGAGTAGCGGTAGAGCGCCTGATCGCGCCACACCAGGAACGGCAGATCGTCGCCGATGCCGCGCAGGAGCGACTGGAAGCTGTGGTTGTGCGCGTTGACGGTGCCGGGGAACATCGCCTTGCGTCGCCACCGCACCACGCTCGCGTCGGCGGCCTCGGGCAGCGCGGCGACGTCGTGTGGATCGCCGACCGCGACGATCGCGCCACCGACCTCGAGGACAGCGGTCTCGCCGCGAGCGACTCCGGCGACGAGGGCACGATCGGCGATGAACAGCGTGGCCACGGCGTGACCATCATACGGCTGGACGATGCTAGGGTGCGCCGCCAGCGGCACCAGCGTCACCGAAGGGCGAGCCGGCCTGAGGAACAAAGATGACCGATCTCGCTCCCGTCTACATCGTCTCGTCGGACCATCCGGTGCTCGTCGACCGGATGCTGGCGACCGTGCGCGACGCCGCGGTGCCGGCGTCGATGCGTGCGTGGAACTACGACGTCATCGAGGGCAAGACCACCGCGACGCGCGTGATCACCACGTGCCAGACGCTCCCGATGATGGGCACGCACCGCATGGTGCTCATCCGCGATCTCGCGGCGACTCCCGCCGACGAGCTCACGGGGCTCGCCGCGTACTTCGAGGCGCCGTCGCCGTCGACGGTGCTGTTCGCCATCACGTCGAAGCTCGACAAGCGCATGAAGATCTACGCCGCCGCCTCCAAGAAAGGCTGGCTGCACGTCCTCGAGGCGCCGCGCAACCCGGAGCCCTGGATCCGCGCCGAGGCGCAGGCCCGCGGCGTGAAGCTCGCGCCCGCCGCCGTCACGCGGCTCTCGGACGCCGTCGGCTCGGATCTGTCGCGGCTCGCGCTGTGCATCGATCAGCTCGCGCTCTATGCCGGCCAGGAGGCGGTCACCGCCGACGACGTCGACGATCTGGTGGCCGACACGCGGGAGCGCACGGTGTTCGAGCTCACGGACGCGATCGGCGCCGGCGATCTGCCCCGCGCGCTGGCCGCGGTCGCGTCGCTCGCCGACCAGCGCCAGAGCGCCATCGGTGTGCTCGCGCTGCTCGCGCGCCACACGCGCCAGCTCGCGCTCGTCCACGTGGCCAGGGCCGAAGGGATCGGCCGCGGCGAGCTCCCGTCGCGCATCGGCGTGCCGCCGTTCGTCGTCGACAAGCTGCTCCCGCAGGCGCGCCGCTACTCGCCGCAGGCGCTGGCGCGTGCGGTCGAGATGATCGCGACGGCGGACTGGGCCCTGAAGGGCTTCCCCGAGCCGGCCACGACCGGGCTCGCAGCCGATGTGGCCGCGAGCGGGCAAGCGCAGAAGACGCTCGGGCGTCAGCTCGGCGAGCGCATCGTGCTCGAGAGGCTCGCAGCGGCTTTCATCGCTGCGGGCGACTCCCGCTAGACCTGCGGGTCACCCGAGGGTCAGGCGATCAGGCAGTCGCGCTGCGGCTCGCGAGGCGCGAGACGTATCGCGACGCGGTGGTGCGCTTGAGCACGCCACGCGAGACGGCCTTGTCGATCGTCGAGATCGCGGCCTTGCGGAGGTCGGCCGCGTTGGCAGCCTTACCGTCGATGGCGGTGCGGGCCTTCTTGACCGCAGTGCGGAGGGCGCTCATCGCCGCCTTGTTGCGCGCGCGGCGCTTGATCGACTGGCGATTGGCCTTCTCGGCCGACGGATTGTTTGCCACGGACGTGTCTCCTCGGGAACCTTTAGCTGGGGAGGGTATGTATCGAGGGCGCGGGAGCGTGTCAAGCGCCCCGGGTTTCGCTGCTGAACTGTGGACAACTTGCGCGTTACACCCGGGTCACAGGGCTGGAACACGTGTGATGACGCGACCTCGCCCGCTCGTGCACAAAAAAACGTCAAGTTTTTGGCGACCGCGTCACGCCGACGCCGGCGGCCTTGGCGTCGTTCCAGAGCCCATCCATCTCATCGAGGTTCGACTCCGACGGCGTGCGTCCGCGCTCCCGCAAGCGATCCTCGATGAACTCGAAGCGATGCGCGAAGCGCGTCGACGCATCACCCAGCGCAGCCTCGGCGTCGACCTCGAGCTTCCGAGCGAGATTCACGACCGCGAAGAGCAGATCGCCGATCTCGTGGTGCGTACCCGGCGTCGCAACCTGGCCAGCCCGTGCCAGCTCCTCCACCTCCGCGACCTCCTCGCGCACCTTCTCGAGCGATCCCTGCCAGCCGCCCCAGTCGAAGCCGACGCGGCCGGCCTTGCTCCCGAGCTTCTGTGCGCGCGCGAGCGCCGGCAGTCCGCGCGGGACCCCGGCGAGCGTGCGCTTCGGGCCGTCGCCCTTCGCGGCCGCCTTCTCGGCCGCCTTGATCTGCTCCCACTGCGTGAGCACCTCGCCGCTGGTCTTCGCATCCGATGCGCCCGGCGGGCCGAAGACGTGCGGATGGCGGCGCACCAGCTTCTCGACGATCGACGTGACGACGTCGTCGATCGTGAAGGCGCCCTCGGTCTGGCGTAGCGCCGCGTGGAAGACCACCTGCATGAGCAGGTCGCCGAGCTCCTCCTTGTGGCCATCCACGTCGCCGCGCTCGAGCGCGTCGAGCACCTCGTAGGTCTCCTCGACCAGGAACGGGCGCAGCGTGTCGAGCGTCTGCTCGCGGTCCCACGGGCAACCGTCGGGGGCGAGCAGGGTCGCCATGACGTCGACGAGGCGGGTGAAGGAAGCACCGAGGGCGGTCATCGGCGATAAGCTATGCTAGAACGCTGAGCCCTGCGAGCCGGTCGACTTCGCTCGTGCGGGCCAAAGGCCAGAGGGGCGTGCACAAGCTCGTGACCAAGACAGTTCGCAGGGACAAGCTCGCGTTCGACGATCCCGAGGCGCTGCAGGCGCTGGTGGGGACCAACAACACCCGTCTCAAGCTCATCGAGCGCACGGCCGGGGCGCAGCTCCATCTACGCGGCAACGAGATCATCATCGAGGCCGACGATGCCGCGACCGCGGTCGTGCGCTCGGCGCTGGAGCAGCTGTACGGCTTCGCGCGCAAGGGCAAGCACCTCGGCTCCGACGACGTCGTGCGCGCCGTGAAGGTGCTGGCGGCCGATGCGACCGCCGAGCTGGCGCCGATCTTCGGCGACACGGTGCTGGTGCCGCGCGGCGGACGTCCCATCGCGGCCAAGGGCCTGGCGCAGAAGCAGTACATCGATCTCGTGCGCGGGAACGACATCTGCTTCGGCGTCGGACCGGCGGGTACCGGCAAGACGTACCTCGCGATGGCGCTCGCCGTACGCGCGCTCCTCGACAAGAGCATCCGCAAGATCGTGCTCACCCGTCCGGCCGTCGAGGCCGGCGAGCGGCTCGGCTTCCTCCCGGGCACGCTCGAGGAGAAGGTGGATCCGTACCTGCGTCCGCTCTACGACGCGCTCCACGACATGCTCGATCCGGAGAAGGTGCAGCGCCTGATGACGGACGACGTGATCGAGGTCGCGCCGCTGGCGTTCATGCGCGGCCGCACGCTCAACGACGCGTTCGTCATCCTCGACGAGGCTCAGAACACCACCGTCGAGCAGATGAAGATGTTCCTGACCCGCCTGGGCTTCGGCTCGAAGGCGATCATCACGGGCGATGCGTCGCAGTCGGACCTGCCGCGTGGGATGCGGTCGGGCCTGCGCGATGCCCTCGAGCTGCTCGAGGGCATCCACGGCATCGGGGTCGCGCGGTTCACCGACGTCGACGTCGTGCGTCACCCGCTCGTCGCGGAGATCGTGCGCGCCTACGACGCCCGCGACCGCGCCCGGTTCGAGGCCCGCGAGGGTGCGATCCGTGCCGAGGAGCCTCGATCGGGACCTCCGACAGCGGCCGAGGCCCGCGCCGAGGCCCCGGAAACCAAGCCGGAATAAGGCTAGAATACCGGGGTGGGAAGGACCCTGTTGACGTCGCAGGATGACGTCGTGCGCGTGATCGAGCACGATCCGCGATTCACGGCGTGGTCCGTGCGACGTCACGGCGACGGCTGGGTGGAGCTGGAGACGGCGGGCCTGTTCGAGCGCGCGCCGGCGCCGGTGCTGCTCGTCCTCGCGTGGCCGTCGCTGTGGCGCGATCAGGCGCGGCTCGCACCGCACCTGACCCGCGCGCGCAGCGGCAACTACGCGATGCTGATCCTGGGATCGGACGACGACTTCGTCGCCGGCAGCGCGCACACGCTCGCCGACGAGGGCGACGTGGCGGCGCTGGGCGTCCCGTCGTCGGTGGAGCGGCTCGCGCTGGCCATGCGCGCCCGCGCCGAGTCCTCCGCGTTGCGCCAGGTCGCCGCCAACCTCGAGATGGCGCTGGCCCAGGCGCACTACGAGAACGACCTCCTCATCGACACCGGTCGCGCGCTCTCGCAGCAGCGCAACATCGACTCGCTGCTCGAGATCATCTTGCGCCGCGCCCGCGACGTCACCGGCGCCGACGCCGGGTCGGTCTACATCGTCCAGGGCGACGACTCCGCCATGCAGCTCCGCTTCATGGTGAGCCAGAACGACTCGCGCAACATCGACTCCAAGGGCTTCACCATGGCGGTGTCGGGGAGCTCGATCGTCGGCACGTGCGTGATCACGTCGGACGTGATCAACATCCCCGATCTCTACGGGCTCGACGCGCCGGGGCTGGGCAACAACCCCTGGGGCTTCGTCCACGACCGCAGCTTCGACGACAAGTATCGCTACCAGACGCGCTCGATGCTGACCGTACCGATGATCTCGGCGCGGAAGAACGTCATCGGGGTCATCCAGCTCATCAACAAGCGCGCGCGCGGCGTCGCCCAGCTCGACACGCCCGAGGACTTCACCACCGGTGTGGTGCCGTTCGACGGACCGTCGGTGGCGTACGCGGCGTCGCTCGCGTCGCAGGCCGGCATCGCCCTCGAGAACACGCAGCTCTACGAGGAGGTGCGCACGCTGTTCGACGGGTTCGTGCGCGCGTCCGTCACGGCCATCGAGTCGCGCGATCCGACGACGTCCGGTCACTCCGAGCGCGTCGCGCAGCTCACCACGGGCCTCGCGCAGGCGATCGACAAGATCGACACCGGGCCCTACGCCGAGCTGTCGTTCCGTCCCGACGATCTCAAGCAGATCGAGTACGCGGCGCTGCTCCACGACTTCGGCAAGGTCGGCGTGCGCGAGCACGTGCTGGTCAAGGCCAAGAAGCTGTACGAGCACCAGCGCGACCAGATCCTGCAGCGCTTCCAGCTCATCCGGCGCGGCGTGCAGGTCGAGGACCTGAACAAGAAGATCGAGTGCCTGCAGGCCGGCCACATCCACCAGATCGCCGAGATCGACGCGCAGGCGCTCCAGCGTCTGGTCGAGCTCGAGGAGATGATGAAGTGGATCCTGTCGGCCAACGAGCCGACGGTGCTGGACCAGGGCGGCTTCGAGCGCATCAACGACATCGCCGGCCGCGTGTTCCTGGATCCCGACGGCACGGCGCGCCCGTACCTGACGGTGGAGGAGGCGACCGCGCTCCAGATCATGCGTGGCTCGCTGACCAAGGAAGAGCGCCTCGAGATCGAGAGCCACGTGGTGCACACGTACAGCTTCCTCAAGGAGATCCCGTGGGGCCGGACGTTCCGCGACGTCCCCGAGATCGCGGGCGCACACCACGAGAAGCTCGACGGCACCGGCTATCCCAATCACCTGAAGGCCGAGGCCATCCCGCTGCCGGCCAAGATGATGACGATCAGCGACATCTACGACGCGCTCACCGCCAAGGATCGCCCCTACAAGAAGGCGATGCCGGCGGAGAAGGCGCTCGACATCCTCAACTTCGACGTGAAGAAGGGCCTCCTCGACGTCGAGCTCTTCAAGGTCTTCGTGGACGCCAAGGTCTATGAGCTGGTCCACAAGTGAGGCCGTAGCCCTCACTCGGGATCAGCTCAGGCCTCGGGCCTCAGACCTCGGTCCTCGGGAAGAAGTCGCGTGAGTCTCCACATCGATCCTGAAGCGCGCGCGCTCCCGCCCGCGCTGGTGGCGAAGCTGCGACGCGAGCTGGCGCGCATGGTCAAGGCGGCGGGCCTGAGCGAGGGCCGCGAGCTGGACGCGGCGTTCCGGCTCACGACGGACGCAGTCATCCACGAGCTGAACCGCGGTTATCGCAAGAAGGACAAGCCCACCGACGTGCTCGCCTTCGCCCAGCGCGAGGGGCCGCCCGGTGCCACCGACGACGGCACCCTGGGTGACGTCGTGGTCAGCGTCGAGACCGCGAAGCGTCAGGCCAAGAAGAGGTCCCCTCTGGGCCTCTTCACCGAGGTCCGCTTCCTGGCGTCCCACGGCCTCTGCCACCTCCTCGGCTACGACCACAACGACGACGCCGAGGAGGCCGAGATGAACGCGCGCATGGCCGCGCTCCTGGCCGAAGCCGGCCGCACCGGCCGCGTTCGCGCCGCCTAGGCGCCTACTGGCAGGTGCCAGCGTTACACGTCGAGCCGGCCGTGCACGACAGGACGCCGGCCGTGAACAGCGGACCCGTGCACGCCGTGCCCACCGCCACCGTGCCTCGCACGTTGAGCGTGTAGGCGCCGGCGTTGCTCGAGTAGCCGTCGACCGAGATCGCGTACGTGCCCGCCGCGACGTTCGTGCGCGTGATGAGCGACCGCAGGCCGCCTGCGCTGTCGTCGTCGCACGCGAGCGACGTGCCGCACGTCGAGTTGCGGAGCTCGAGGATGGTGTCGAACGTGCTGCCGATCGTGTCCAGGGTCAGCGTCGCCACCGGGACCGGCAGCGTGATGAGGTGGATCTTCTCCGGCGCGCTCGACGACGAGCAGGTCGGCGCGAAGTTGTTCGTACCGCCCGTGGTGGTGCCGGTGGAGACCGGGCCGGTCACCTGCGACAGCGGATCGGTCTCGCCCATGCACTCGAGCTCGCTCGACGCCGAGGCCGCGGTGCAGCCGAGGTCCAGCGGGTAGTCGATGCGCGTATCGCCGTCGTCGTCGAGGCCGTTGGCGCACACCGGGCAGCTGGGGCCGCTCGGGCAGTCGTCGGCCTCGGTCGTGTCCGAGATGTCGGTGCAGCCCGCGTCCGACGGGTAGCCCACGTCGCCGTCGCCGTCGGCGTCGGTGGTGTCGTTGCACGCGGTCGGCATGCAGGTGCCGCCGCCGCTGCAGGTGTAGCCCGCGGTGCAGATGAAGGACGTCGACGACGGGTTGCACGTGCTGCCCGCCGCGAGCGTGCCGCTCACGTTCAGGTTGTACGTGGTCGGGTTGGCGGTGCTCTGGTCGTCGACGACGAGGAAATACTCGCCGACGCCGACGGTGTTGATGCTGACTCGCGCGTCCATGTTTCCGAAGTTGTTCACGCCGCACGCGAGGTCGGTGCCGTTGCACGTTGCACCGCGCACCGCGAGCGCGGTGTTGATGTCCGAGCCCAGGGTGTCGACGGTGAGCGACACCAGCGGCTGGGTCACGAACAGGCGGTAGATCTGGTCGCGGCCGTTGGCGCCGCACGAGAGCAGCACGTCGTTGAGGCGCCCGTTGGTGGTGTGGCCGACGACGTTCTGCGAGAAGACGAGCACCGGGTCGGACGAGGTGCACGGCGCGAGCTCGTCGTTGACCGCCGCGGCGAGGCAGGCCGGATCCATCGGGTAGTCGGTGAAGCCGTCGCTGTCGTTGTCGACGTCGTCGGCGCACTGCGGGCAGCCCGCGCCCGGCGTCGGGAAGCAGGTGTCGCTCTCGTCGCCGTCGCTGGTGCTGGTGCAACCGGGGTCGCTGGGATAGCCGGGCAGGCCGTCGCCGTCGGCGTCCGTGGTGTCGTTGCACGCGGCCGGGTTGCACGTCTCGGCGCCGGCGGCGCCGGTGCAGGCGTAGCCGGTGTTGCACGTGAACACGTTGGTGGGGCTACAGCGGCCGCCGTTGGCGTAGTTGCCGCGGACGCGCAGGTTGTACGTCGACGGGTTCGCGACGTTCCTGTCGTCGACGATGATGAAGTACTCGCCGACCGCGGGCGACACGAGGAAGACCTCGGAGTCACCGTTGCCGGCGGTGTTGTCGTCGCACTGCAGATCGAACGCCGAGCAGCTCGGGCTCTTGAGGGCGAGCACGGTGTCGAGCGGCGAGCCGATCGTGTCGACCCGGATCTCGTTGATCGGGAAGTCGACGCGCACGCGGAACACCTCGTCGCGGCCGTCGGTGCCGCACGAGAGGTCGAGGTCGTTGGCGAGCGTCGTCGTCGACTGGTTGGTGAGGGTCGCCGTGGTGAGGTTGCGGACCGGATCGGTCGTGATGCACTGCTCGTTCACGCCCGACGCCGAGGTGCAGCCGGTGTCCGCCGGGTAGTCGATCAGGCCGTCCATGTCGTCGTCGACGTCGTTGGCGCAGGCCGGGCAACCGGGGCCCGGCGTCGGGAAGCAGGTGTCGCTCTCGTCGCCGTCGCTGATGCTGGTGCAGCCCGGGTCGCCGGGATAGCCGTTGGCGCCGTCGCCGTCGGCGTCCATGGTGTCGTTGCACGCGGCCGGCTGGCAGGTCGCCGTGCCGAGCGCGCCGGTGCAGGCATAGCCCGCGTTGCACCTGAACATCGGCATGGTGGGGTCGCACGCCATGCCGTTGGCGTAGCTGCCGGCGACGTGGAGGTTGTAGGCGCCGCTGGCCGTGCCGCTACCGTCGACGACGACGGCGTAGCTGCCGACGCCGACGCCGGTGAGCGCGAGGCGCGAGCGGCCGAACGGCGTGCCGCCGTCGTCGTTGCACGAGACGTCGGTGGTGCCGCAGGTCGAGTCCTTGAGCATCAGCGACGTGTCGAACGCCGAGTCGTTGGTGTCGATGGTGAGCGACGCGAGCGGCGCGCGCACGTAGAGCATGTGGACGCGGTCCGGCGCGTTCGAGCCGGCGTCGCAGGCGGGCGTGAACTGGTTGCCGGCGCCCGCGGTGGTGCCGGTGGCCGAGGCCGCGGTGATCACCTGGAGCGCGTCGACTTCGGTCGGGCAGTCCGCCTCCGAGGTGCCCGACGCCGAGGTGCAGCTGGTGTCGCTCGGGTAGTCGGTGCGGTTGTCGTTGTCGTTGTCCATGCCGTCGGCGCAGGCCGGGCAGCCGGTGCCGGGACACGTGTCCTGCTCGGTCATGTCGTCGGGCGAGACGCAGCCCGGGTCGAGCGGGAAGTCGGTCTTGGTGTCGCCGTCGTCGTCGCGGCCGTCGTTGCAGACCGGACGCTCGCACGTCATGCCGGAGCCGCCCGCGGCGACGCGGCACACGTGGCCGGGCGCGCACTCCTGCGGGCCGGTGCAGGTCTCGCCGAGGCCGGCGTAGAGGTTCGCGGTGAGCGTGAACGCGCCCGCGGTCGCCGGCGCCTTGCCGTCGACGATGAGGTAGTACGAGCCGGCGGTGAGGCTGGTGGTGAGCGCGCTGCGCGTGTTGGTGCCGCCGATGTCGTCGGAGCACGCGATCTGCGTCGACATCTCGTTGCAGGCGCGGCGGATGTAGAGGACCGAGTCGAAGTTGGTGCCCGGGTAATCGAGCGTCGCGACCAGCGTCATCGGACGATCGATGCGGATGATGTACGCGACCTCGGCGCCGGTGCCGATCGTCGCCGAGCCGCCGCACGTCGTGCTGGTGTTGCTCGTGCCGGTGTTGATCGTGCCCGAGACCGTGCCGCTGGTCGGCAGCGGGCTCACGCTCGTGCCGGCGCCGCACGCGTTGGCGTCGAGCGAGAACTCGTCGCGGTCGGCGGCCGAGATGCAGCCGGTGTCACCGCCGGCGTAGTCGATCTTGCCGTCGAGGTCGTCGTCGGTGCCGTTGCCGCACTGCGGACAGTTGGGGCCGCCGGGGCAGTCGTCGCCTTCGCCGCTGCCCTGATTGGGCGCGAGGCAGCCCGGGTCGTCCGGATAGTCGGTCTTGCCGTCGCCGTCGTTGTCGACGCCGTCCATGCAGGCGGCGCCGGTGCCGTCGTACTCGTCCTTGTCGTCCGCGTCCTCGCAGCCCGGGTCGTCGCTGTCGGTGTGCCCGTCGGCGTCGTTGTCGATGCCGTCACCGCACTGCGCGGGCGGATCGTCGGACTCGCGCGTGCCGCCGGCCTGGCAGGCCGGGTCGGCGTTGTCGACGAGGCCGTCGCCATCGTTGTCGATCTCGTCATCACACTGCGGGATCCCGCTTCCACCGCCGGCGCAGGCCGACAGGAAGAGGGCGACACCTACGGAAGCGAGGACGTGGCGGACGGAGAGCATGAGCGCTCCTTTCGAGCGGCGGGCAGCGGTGGCAGGAGACGGCAGGCGGGGAATGGCGGCGTAGGTAGCGGAGGTAGACGGATGTGGTCAAGGGTGCTTTCGCTAACCACGGTGAAGCGTCGGCACCACATGCGTAGCAAGTGGTAATCAGCCTCACCGAGTGGTGGGCCAAAGGCCCAATCCGTCACGCGGAGGCGATCAGCAACTTCAGGTACCGGCCTTCGGGGAAGCCCGGGATCGTCGGGTGATCGGCGGCCGGCCCGCGGGCCTCCACGATGCGCAAGTCTCGCGCAGCCTGCGCTGAACTGGCGCTGGCGAGCACGGAGCGCAGGTCGGACTCGGTGACGTGCGAGCTGCACGACGCGAACACGAGCACGCCTCCGCGCGTCGTGACGGCGAGCGAGAGCCGGGCGAGCCGTTCGTAGGCGGCGAGGGCGCGGGGGCGTGCGGCCTCGCTCGGCGCGAAGCTCGGCGGGTCGGAGATGACGACGTCCCAGCGCTCGCGCCTCGAGCGCGCGAGCTCGAGGAAGTCGAACGCGTCGGCGACCACGCCCGCATGACGCTCCGCCGCCAGACCGTTCTCGCGCCAGTGGCGCTCGGCATCTGCGATGGCGGGCGCAGCGAGATCCACGCTCGTGACGTGCGCGGCGCCTCCCAGTCCGGCCTGCACCGAGAAGCCGCCGCTGTACGAGCACAGGTTCAGCACACGCGCACCGCCCGCCAGGTCCGCCACGCGTGCGCGATTCGCGCGCTGGTCGAGGAAGAAGCCGGTCTTCTGCCCCGCGCGCACGTCGACGCCGAACGTCGCTGCGCCCTCGCGGATCATCACGCGCGCCGGGATCCCGTCTGTCCCCGTGCCGGTGCCCGTGCCCGTGCCCGTGCCCGATCTCTTCTCTCCTCGCACCGCTCTCATCCACCGCGCCTCCACCCCGATCCCTCCGTCCCTCACGCCTTCCAGCACCGCATCGAGCCTCGGCCGCCAGAACGCCGCCGCGGCCGCGCCGTCGAACACGACGACGGCAACGCCCGCATACACGTCCACCGTCAGCCCCGGCAGCCCGTCGTTCTCGCCATGGATGGCGCGCAACGCATCCGTGGTCGCGAGCTCCGCCGCGATCCCGCGATGCGCCGTCGCCACGCGCGCCGCCTCGCGCGCCCACGCATCACCGACGTCCGCGTTCGCCGCGCGCACGAGCACCCGCGCACGGATCGGCCCCTCGGGATCGACGAACGCGGTCGCGAAGGCGCCGCGCTCGTCGGCGATCGCCATCACCTCGCCGGCGCTGGCCGTGATCGTTCCCACCGCCTGGTCGTAGATCCAGGGATGGCCGCGCTCGATCGCTCGCCGCAGCGGGCGCCGCAGCTTGATCGTCTTCACGCTCCACCGTCGCGATGCACGTGGACCTTGACCTGGTCGTTGACGTTGACCTTGACCTTGACCTGGTCGTTGACCTGAACTTGAACCTGAACCCCACCGTCGACGTTGACCTTGACGCCGTCCCCGTCCCCGTCCCCGTCGTCAACGCTTGGGGTCAACGTCGAGGTCAACGGTGGGGTTCAGGTTCAGGTTCAGGTCAAACGTCGACGTTCAGGTCAACGTTCAGGTCAACGTTCAGGTCAAGGTCAACGTTCAGGTCAAGGTCAACGTTGAAGTCGCGGCTCAGTTGCTCACGAAGTGAGTCAGCAGGTACTGCTGCCCGTAGCTGTTCGAGATCTGGATGGGGCCCGTCCCGTCGATCATCCAGAAGAAGTTCACGAGCAGCGGCGGCGCCTTCAGCTCGAGCGGCGGCGCCGGATCGATCGTGACCTTGATGAGCGTCTCGAGGCCGAGCTTCGCGGTCTTCAGCTTCTGACCGGCCCACTCGCCCTGGCGGATCTCGATCTCCTCCTCGGGGAGGACGACCCAGTGGCGCGACAGCTCCATCGTGCCCTTGCGGATCGGCGGCTTGGCCTTGGCGGTGTGGACGTGCTTCCACTTCGCCTTCATGTCGTCGCGCCACTCGAGGCCCGTGAGCTTGCCCGCGGCGAGCGACAGCGTCGCGCCCTTGCGCTCCACCTCCTCGAGCTCGATGCCGTAGACCTTGCCGGGCTCGCCCGAGAACCAGAACGCATCGTTGGCGACCTGGAACATGCCGGCGGCGTTGCACTTGATGCTGGTGGTGTGGACGCGGCCGTCGTGATCCTCGGTGAGGGTGACGGTGGTGATCTCGTCCTTGGTCTCGATGCCGGTCACCTTGATGACCAGCTTCTTGGGCGAGATCGGGGTGAGCCGCACCTGCGCCTCCGTGAGCGTGCGCTCCGGCGGCGGTGGGACGGGCTCGTACGTCCACTCGTTGCCCATCGCCAGCGGCAGCGCGGTGACGCCGCACGCCTTGGGCAGCTTGGCCGCGGGCTTGGCGCCCTTGGGCTGGGCCACCGCCGGCGCAGCCAGGCTGGAGGCCAGGAGGACAGAAGCGATCGCGGGAGCGAGGAGCGCGGAGAGCTTCACGGGGGAGTGGTTGTACGGCACTCCACGAGCGTGAACAAGGCACACGTGGCTATCCGTGCCTCGCCACCTGCGACCTCGGCGCGCACTGCCGTGTCGCGCGTACGCTACGTCGCGCCGCTTACCAGCAGGCCACGGGCTGCGCCGAGCCCATGTTGTTGATCAGACAACCGAAACGCTTGTCCTGGCGCAGGTCGTTGAAGTCGGGATCGAGCGCCGTCTTGTTACGGCCGAGGAGGCGATCCAGCTTCTGGCCGACCTCCACCTTCCGGCTGTGGTGATCGCGCATGATGATGAGCCGCTCGAGCATGTTGAGCGAGCACTGCGGGCGCTTGATGCGAGCGTACGCGGCCGCGAGGTTGTAGGTCGCGTGCACGTTGTACGGGTCGGCGTTGAGCGCGTTGAGGAGCCCGTCGACCGCCTCGGTGATGAACGCCTCGCGCGTGGCGGGATCGAGCTCGGCGCCTTCACCGGCCTGGAGGCTGGCGACCGCGGCGTTGGCGAGCTTCTGCGCCTCGTCGATGCGCGGCTGGCGCTGCGCGTAGGTGACCGAGTCGGTGGTCGAGCCCGGACCCGACGGATCGCAGTCCGTCCGGGCCGCGGGCGGTGGCGGCGGCGGCGGCAGCGCCTTGGGGCGCAGCGGCGGGGGAGGCGGCGTGAGCGGCGCGGACTTCTTGCACGCGCCGACCGAGATCACGACGACGAGGATCAGGAATGCCGAGCGCCAGATGGACGGCAAGGTGGACCGCAAGATGGACGGAGGAGTGCGCATGGTGATTTTTTGAGCCCTACTTGCCGAGCGCTTCGAGCATTTCCTTCTCGAACAGCTTGAGCGTGCTGTCTTCCTGCGCGGTGTCGATCATGCGCTTCGACTCGGCCTGGAAGTCGGGATACTTCTCGAGCGCGGCGAGGCGCTTGAGGAGCGCCTTCGAGCACTCCTTGCGACGAGCGCGCGCGTACGCGACGGCGAGGTTGTACGTTGCGCGCGGGCTGTACGGTGCGTCGTCGAGGACGCGGCGCAGGACGTTGATGGCCTGCTTCACGTTGCCGGCCTTCTGGTCGTCACCCATCGACGGATCGGCCGCCTGCTCGAGGAGCGCGACGCCCTGATCGATCTGCGGGCGAACCTTCGCCTCGTTCTTCTTGTGCTTGGCGATCATGCCGGCCGGTTCCTCCTGGAACAGGGCCTTGCACTCCGTCACCCACTTGATCTCGACGGGACCGACCGGCGCCTCTTCGGGCATCTTCTCGGTCTTGGGCCGCTTCACCTTCTCCGGCTTGCCGGAGTAGAGACCGGAGCAACCCGCGGTGGCCACCCCAAGGCCCACCGCCAAAGCGATGATCATCCTCATGCTCGGATGAGCCTAAACCCCCGGATGAGGGCGGTCAAACCGCCGGGCGCGGAACTCGGTGGAATCGCTACGCGCGCAGGCGATCGAAGATCGGACGCGCGAACGGCACGACCGCTGCCGCGAGCAGCGCCGCGGCGAGCACGCCGACGAGTGGCGTGGGACCGGGCGTCGCCGCGAGCTGCGCCGTCGTCGTCACCGACGCGGCGCCGATCGCGAGCAGACCCCAGACGCGGGCGCGCAGCAGGCCGAAGAGACCGACGCCGGCCAGGCCGACCGAAGCCGCGAGCGGCACGAGGAGCATCGCCTCGGAGGGGCGCGGGATGAGCGCGTAGAGGAGGAGCCACGGCAGGCTCATGCCCACGCGGGTGACCGACTTGCCGAGGCGCTCTACGCCGTTGTCGTCGAGGTGGAAGCGGCGGCGCCAGTCCAGACGACCGTCGAACGCGCCGGCCATGCTCTCACCCGAGAGGAGCAGCGAGACCGCGGCGTTCGAGCCGGCCCAGACGAGCAGGAAGTTCTCGAGGCCGAGCTGCCACATCATCAGGATGCCGACGACGATGCCCCAGTAGCCGAGGCCACGCGCGTACCAGCGTCCCCAGAACCAGCCGAACGCGAGCCCGATGACGCCGACGCCGTAGAGCGCCGCGATGGCCCACAGCGCCTTCTCGAGGACCACCGGCACGTGCTGGGAGAACGTCGCGAAGAACCAGACGTAGAATCCGAGCACCGCGATCGCCGCGACTCGACGCAGGAACAACACGTTCGGCATCCCGGAATTATAGCCGGTCCGGCCAGGTGTGCGAGGCCGGAAACCGTCAGCGCGCGGCGCCGACCAGCTGGTTCTTCTGGACGATCAGTCGGAAGCGCTTGTAGCCCGCTTCCTTCTGCTTGGCCGAGAACATCACCGAGAGCAGGAGCCCGTAGGGAGTCGACCGATCCGCGATGATCATCAGCTCGGGAACGGGCGGGACGGGCTTGCCGTCCTTCCTGAGCGCGGCATCGTGCTCGCGGCGCAGGTTGCCGAGGAAGCTCGACAGGCGCGGGATCTTGCGGCCGTCGGCGCCGCCTTCCTTCTGCGAAGCGTCGACGTCGCCGTTGCGGACGCCGACGATCTCCTCACCCTCGACCACGATCGCGGTCTTGGTGATGACCAGCGTCGAGGCGGTCTCGGGCATGGGCTGCTCCGAGATCGACGAGGGCAGGACGACGGTGCCGGCGACCACGGCGGTCGCGCTCGCCGCCGCCTGCGAGATGAAGGCGACGAGGAGGATCGTCATCATGTCCATCATGGGCATGATGTTGAGGTGGCGGACCTCTTCGCCCTCGGGGACGCGACCGACCGCCTTGCGGATGATGCCGCGCGCTTCTCTCGTCGTGAAGCTCACCGGAAGCCTCCAGAGAAGACGACGTCCGAGAAGAGGGCGTGCTTGGTGGGATCGTAGGGCGTGCGCGTCGTGTCGTAGAGCCGCGCCGCGTCGTCGACGGGGTTCGGGTTCGCGCGCAGCTTCTCGTCGGCGGTCGGCAAGTAGCAGGTCTGCAGCTCCTTGCCGAAGTCGGGCATCTTGCAGCGCATCGCGCTGATCACCGAGATGAGCGTGCCGTACGGCACCGCCGGGTCGGCCATGAGCACGGCCTGATACGTCTCGGCCTTGCGCATCTGATTGCCGAAGCGACGGCCGGCGATCTCCTCGAGGGCGCCGTTGAGCTTGCGGTAGTCGAAGACCGGCGTGACGTCGGCCTTCGGATCGAGCTCGCACACCTGCTTCACGCAGCGGTTGGTCTCGCACTGGTAGCCGCCGTCGCAGGGGTCACCGGGCTTGCCGGTGAGACCGAGCACGAGCTTGGGCGCCTTGAGCGAACCCTCGAGCCCCGAGATCGAGAAGAGGAGCAGCTTGTCCTTGGTGACCGCGACCGCGAGCCCGAGGGGCTGATCGTTCGGGTTGGTCGCCGGGTTGTTCACCTGATCGGGCGGCGGCGCGCCCTGATCGGGGAGCTGCGTGTTGATCTGGCCGAAGACGATGTTGGCCGAGACCGAGGCGAGCAGGAACAGCATCAGGTTCGTGACGATGTCGAGATAGGGGATGAGGTTGATCTCACCACCCTCGATCTCCATCTGCTCGACATCTTCCTCGCGGCGCTTGATGGCGCGGCGAGTCTTGTTGCGTACCTGATGAGCGCTGAGCATGGAGGTGCTCGACGTGCTTCAGTCGTTCCGGTCGTCTCGGTCGTCCCGATCCAGGCCCGGTGCGGCGCCGGCGCCACGACCCTGGGCGGCGGCGGACGCCGCGCCCTCGGCGAGGAGGTTCTCGAAGCGAAGCGAGAACGCCTCGAGGTCGGCGATCACCTTCTTCATCGCCGCCGAGAGGAGCAGGTGGGCGATCATGCAGAGGAGCGCGATGCCGAGGCCGAAGGCCGTGTTGTACATGGCCTCGGCGATACCTTCCGACAGCTTCTCTTCCTTCTCGGCCGGGTTCGCTTCGCCTAGCGAGGCGAAGGTTCGAATCAGGCCCGTGATGGTGCCGAGGAGGCCGGTCAGCGTGGAGATGTTCGCCATCGACCAGAGCGCGCCGATGCGGGTCTTCACCTCCGGCATCGCGTCGGTCATGGTCTCTTCCATCGCCTGCGCGACCGCGGCCTCGCCACGGTGCAGGCGGTTGAGGCCCGCCTTGGCGACGCGCGCGACGGGCGCGGTGGTCGCGTCGCACAGCTTCTTGGCGCGATCGACGTTGTTCGCGGCCAGGAGCCGCTTGATCTGCTCCAGGAAGGCCTTGGCGTTCAGGTGCCCGCGGCCCAGGAAGTACATCGCGCGCTCGACGATGAGCGCGATGACCACGGCCAGGAAGAACGTATTGACGATGAAGAACGGCCCGCCCTTCGAGAAGACATCGCTTAGCCAGTCCATGGGTCCGTCGGCCTCCGCGGCGTTTGACCTTGGTTGTACCGATGAGCGCGCGCCGGGGTCAAGCCGACGCGAGCGAATACCAGTGCCAAATAAAGAGCTTATGCGCTCAGCGTGCGCGATCGCTCGGTGAGGATGCTGTACGAGGGTTGCACTCAGCGAACCGTTGCGTCACCGACGGCGTCGACACCAGCGTCGACGCTCGCGTTCTCTGTAGCACCGGCGTTGATCCAGCGCTCGATCGCGTCGAGCTTTTCCTGGCAGAGCCGCGGGTTGTTGTACGGCATCGTGCCGACCTCGGGATCGAGCGGCCCGGCCGCGTCGCCGAGGATCATCATCATGTAGCTGTTGGCGGCGTTGCCAGGAACGACGAGCTTGAACTGCGGAAAGAGGTCCGAATCCACGTTCACCGTCTGAGGGATCACCTGACCGGCCTCGAGGGAGAGGCCGCCAGCCTCGAGCGCGGTGCCCATGTGGCAGGCGGTGAAGGCCGAGCAGCTCGGGGTGAAGATCTTCTCCTGTAGCCACGCCAGATCGTCGCGCGTGGTCGCTTCCATGCACGAGGCGGAGACCGCGTCCGGTCCGCCGCCATCGTCGTCGCCACCACCGCTGCACGCGGCCATCGTGAGGAGCAAGAAGGTGGAAAAATACAGCCGCCGCGACATCGAGCGCGACCCTATCACGGAGGCGGAGGCGGGGGAGTCGGGACAAGATCGTCGAAGTGCGGTAGCGCACCAGAGGCTCCGAAGCGTGCCGGCATCGTGCCGCGAACGAACGGCACCCATGCGGAGGACGGCGACGGGCCCGTCGGGTTGCCGCTCCATTCGTCGGCGCGGGCGAAGGTCACGCCGGGTGGCACCGGAAAGTCGCGCGGGGGTGTCGGGGGATGCGCCGCTTTCATGAAGTCGAGCCAGATGGGCACGGCGGCGCCGCCGCCCGTGATCTTGTCGCCGATCGGTTGCGAGTTGTCGCGGCCGATCCACACGCCGCACAGCAGGTCGGGTGTGAAGCCGATGAACCACACGTCCTTGAAGTTCGCCGAGGTGCCGGTCTTGCCGGCAGCGGGGCGGCCGAGCTCGGTGGCGCGGCGCGCGGTGCCGCGCGTGACCACGCCCTTCATCATGTCGATGAGGACGTAGGTGACGTCCAGAGGCAGCACCTGGGGGCCCGGCTGCTGCGCGCGGTAGTCGAGCATGGTCGTGCCGGCGCCGTCGGTGACGAGATCGTAGAAGCGCGCGTCGATGCGGCGGCCGCCGGCGGCGATGCCGGCGTACGCGGTGGCGAGCTCGAGCAGCGTCAGATCGGGCGTGCCGAGCGCGACCGAGATGTGACGCGGGATCTTCGAGGAGATGCCGAAGCCACGCATCACCTCGATCACGCGATCGAGGCCGACGTCGACCGTGAGCTGCACCGAGATGGTGTTGAGGCTCTTGGCCAGCGCCGTGCGCAGCGTGACGCGGCCGGTGTACTTGCCGTCGTAGTTCGACGGCGACCAGATGCCGGACGAGGTCGGCACGTAGACCGGTCCGTCGTAGAGGCTCTCGACCGGCGTGTGGCCGGCGGCGAGCGCAGCACCATAGATGAAGGGCTTGATGGCGGACCCGACCTGGCGCTCGGCCTGCGAGGCGCGATCGAACTGGCTGGCCTGCCAGTCGTAGCCGCCCACGAGCGCGCGCACGCGACCGGTCGACGGCTCGATCGCGACCAGCGCGCCCTGGATGGCGGGCGGCTGCGCGAGCACCGCTGACTTGCCGTCGGCGGCGAGGCGCACCGGGATGAGGTCGCCGACGACGAGCGGCGTGCCCTGGTCGTCCTTCCACTTGCGGAGCTCGTCGGCGTCCTTGTCGATCAGCGCGGCGTCGGCGGGGCCGACGTCGACGTGGATGCCGCCGCGGCGCGACAGCTCGGTGATCATGCCGGCGTAGGTGGTCTCGGCGTCGACGCGCTCGCTGGTGGCGGCTTCGCCGATGACGGTCCCGCTGTGATAGGGGTGCGCCGGGCCGTTGATGAAGGCGTCGCGCCGTTCGCGCTCGACGGCGCCGATCGGGCCGTGGAAGCCGAGACGGCGGTCGAGCTGCTCGAGCCCGCGGCGCAGCGCGGCCTCGGCGGCGGCCTGCATGCGCGTGTCGAGCGTGGCGTAGAAGCGGAGGCCGCCGTGGAAGAGCTTCTCGAAGCCGAGGTTCTGCTGCGCGGTCTGCCGGATGCGCTCGACGAAGTACGGGGCCGCGAGATGATTGAGCGGTTGATCACCCAGGATGGCGATGGGCTCGCCCTCGGCGGCGGCGCGCTCGGTGTCGTTGATGTAGCCGTCCTCGCGCATGCGGCGCAGCACGCGGAGCTGCTCGCGGCGCGTGAGGTGGTAGTTGCGGTGCGGCGCGTAGTCCGACGGCGCCGGGACCACGCCGGCGAGGAGCGCGGCCTCGGCCAGGGTGAGGTTCTCGACGTTCTTGCCGAAGTAGGTCTGCGCGCCGGCCTGCACGCCGTAGGCGTTGTTGCCGAGATAGATGTGGTTCAAGTAGATCGAGAGGATCTCGGGCTTGGAGAGCTCGCGCTCGAAGCGCACGGCGAGGACCAGCTCCTTCAGCTTGCGCTCGTAGCTGCGCTCGTTGCCGACGATGAGCATCTTGATCACCTGCTGCGTGATCGTCGACGCGCCTTCCTTGGTCTTGCCGGTGAGGAGGTTCTTGTACGCGGCGCGGCCGATGCCGATGAGATCGAAGCCGGGGTGCTCCCAGAAGCGGCCGTCCTCGGCGGAAACGAAGGCGGCGAGCACGTGCGGCGGCATGCGATCGAGCGGCACCACCTGACGGTTCTCGATGAAGAACGCGCCGATCTCCTCGCCGTCGGCCGAGATGACGAGGCTCTTGCGGTTGGGCCGGTAGTCGAACGCGGTCGTCAGATCCTTGGGCAGCGTGTCGTTGATGGTGACGACCGCGAGGTACGCGAAGGCGGCGCCGGCCGACATGCCGTAGATCGTCAATAGCGCCAGGATGCGCAGGACGGAGAACGCCTTGATGCGTTTCTTCCGTCGACGACGCTCCACGGTTGGCTTGGCGTCCGCGGCTTCGGCTGGCAACATGATGAGTGTGGACCCCGCGCTGAAACCGAGCAACCGCGCGTGGGCGGTGCTTGCGGTGGCGGCGCTGGCGATCGCGGCGCGGCCGAACGGCGCCGCGGGACAGCAGGCCGACCTCGACGAGCCCATCGCGGGGCCGATCGACCCCGCGGCGCAGTTCGCCAAGCCGCGCGAGGTGTCGACGGGCGCGGCCTTGCCCGACATCCCACCGGCGTTGCCCGACGGGCTCGCGGTGATGGCGTTCGAGAACAACTCGGGCGTGCGCGCGCTCGACTGGGTGGTGGCGGGGATCCCGCTGGTGATCGGCGAGCGGTACGAGCACGTGCTGGGGCTGCGGCCGACGTGGGGCGAGATGGTGGTGCCGGCGGGGGCGCCGGTGATCGGCGACGAGACGTCGGTCGCGAGGTTCGCCGCGCCGCTCGGCGCGCGCTGGGTGGTGACGGGCTGGGTGCAGCGGCCGGCGTGGCAGCTGCGCATCAAGACGACGCTGTGGAGGGTCGACGGCGGCAAGGCGACGCTGGCGGCCGAGTACGACGCGGTCGGCGGGATGGGCGACGCGTTCAAGCTGATCGCCGACACGATGGTCGAGCTGCCGAAGCAGGCGGGATGGGCGTTGCCCGACGACGCCGAGGCGCGGCTGCGCGCGGCGCCGAGCAAGGACTTCTACGCGTTCACGCTGGTCGGGCGCGGGCTGGGTCGGTGGCAGGGCGCGGTGACCATCGCGGCGGTGGCCGATCCCGACGGACGCGTGCCGTTGCCCTTCGATCCGGTGACGGGTGCGCTCCTGCCGGCGGTGCGCGACGCGGTGTCGCGCGATCTCACGAAGGCGGTGCTCATCGAGCCGACCATGGTCGAGGCGCAGCGGCTCCTGGGCGAGCTGTGGGCGACGAGCGCGGAGCCCAAGATCGCGGCCAAGGCGGTCGGCAAGTTCGCGCACGCGGTCGACATCCGCGCCGACTACATCCCGGCGGTGCGTGCGGCGGCGGAGAACGCGCGCATGGCGGGGAAGCGTGACATCGCGCTCGAGCTGTACACGCGGCTGGTGCGGCAGCGGCCGTGGGATCTCGACGCGCGCATCGGCGTGGGCGACGCGGCGTGGCAGACCGGCGACGCGGACCTGGCGCTGCGCGAGCTGGGGCGCGTGATCGATCGGCGGCCGGATGATCTGAAGGCGCGGCGGCTGCTGGCGCTCATCCGCGGCGCGCGCGGCGACGTGGCCGGGCTGGCGAAGGAGCTCGAGGAGGTGGTGCGGCTCGCGCCCGAGGACCTCGAGGCCAAGATCGATCTCGGGGCGGCGTGGTCGGAGCTGGGGCGGCTCGAGGACGCGACGACCATCCTGACGACGGTGGCCAACGCGCGGCCGATCGACGCGACCGCGCACAAGCGCGTCGGCGATCTGTGGCGGCGGCGCGGCGACGTGGCCAAGGCCGTCGAGTGGTACGGCCGGGCGCAGATCATCGCGCCCGACGATCCGCGGCCGGTGTTCCTGACCGGCGCCACGTATTACGAGGCGAAGCGGTGGGAAGACGCGCGGCGTGCGTTCGTGCGCGCGCAGCGCTTCACGCCGTGGCTGGCCGAGTCGTACATCGCCATCGGCGCGTCGATGTGGCACCAGGGCAAGCCCGGCGAGGCGCTGTGGTACTGGCGGCGTGCGGCGGCCAAGCGGCCGCGCAGCGTGGCGGCTCGCTACAACACGGTGATGGCCGCCTCCGCGGTGAACCAGCCCGAGCTCGCGCTGGGGCAGGTGAACGTGCTCGACACGCTGGTGCACGGCGACGACGGCGGCGCGGCGTACCTGCGCGGCGTGGTGCTGTCGCGCGCCGGCGATCGCGACGGCGCGCGCGAGGCGTTCGCGGAGGCGCTGCGCCGCGATCCCGATCTCGCCGACGCGCGCTGGAACATGGGCGTGCTCGGACGCGGCGGCAACGACCTGCGCTACGAGGGCGAGCCGCGGATGCAGCTGCCGTTCGGCGACCGCGAGGCGTTCCGCGCGGCGATCGAGCAGTTCTCGACGGTGGAAGGCGCGATGACGGGGCTGCGCGTGCAGTTCGCGGCGCACGTGCTGGCGGCGCTCATCGTGGTGGGCGAGGGGCCGTCGAAGGATCCCAAGGCGGCGCGCACCGCGCCGCGCACGTGTCCGCTGGTGACCGTGGCGTCGCGCTGGGATCTGGCCTCGAAGGCGCTCGACGGCTTCATCAAGAACGGCGTCGAGCTCGAGGAGTCGTACCGCGTGATCGCCACGTACGACGATCACGGCGAGACCGCGTCGCTCGGCCCGGCGCTGCGCCAGCGTGTGGCCGCGGCGCGCGCCGCCTATCGCGCGGCGCAGGCCGACGTGCGCGAGATGCGGGGCGCGCTCAAGAACCAGCTCGGCCGCGAGCTGGCGCGGCGCGGCTGCCGCGAGGATCTGCTGAAGGCCGCGGCGGCGCAGCCGCAGCTCTATCGCACCGCGGCCGACGACGCGGTCACGCAGCCCGGCGTATTCGTGCCGCGCCCGCCGGTCGCGCCGCCCGCGTCGGCGACGTTCTTCATCGACAACCGCGCGTGCCCCGATCCGCTCGCCGTCTACATCGACGGGACCAACGTGGGCGACGTCGCCGCCGGCGAGCGCATCGCCATGCAAGCGCGCGTCGGCCGCCGGACGTTGTGTCTGCTACCGCAGCCGGCGTCCGTCACGTGCGGCGACCGAGGGACAGTCCGCGAGGTCTACCTCCACGATGGGTGGTCTGTCCTCATGCACTGCCCCAAGTAGCGACTCGCGTAGAGGTCAAGGTCAGGGTTGAGGTTGAGGTCAAAATTGAGGTTGAGGTTGAGGTTGAGGTCAAGGTCAACGTCAACGACAAGGTCAATGACAAGGTCAACGTCAACCTTGACCTTGACCTTGACCTTGACCTTGACTCGAACGTTGACGTTGACGTTGACCTGAACCTGAACCTGAACCCCACCGTTGACGTTGACCTTGACCTTGTCCCTTGACGCAGGAGCTGGCGGCAGTGCCTGTAACGGCGCTGGGCGAACCGGTCGCATCGCTGGTAGGAAAGCGGCGGAGTTGATGGCGGCGCTCGACCTGCTGGTCACGGGGATCTGAGCGAGGGCGAGGCGGCGCGGGTGCGGCTCTCGTCAACGCGAGGGTCAACGTCAAGGTCAACGGTGGGGTTCAGGTTCAGGTTCAGGTCAAGGTCAAGGTTCAGGTCAAGGTTGAGGTCAAGGTCGAGGTTGAGGTTGAGGTTGAGGTTGAGGTTGAGGTTGAGTCGCGAAACCTGCGGAACGTGGGGTGACACATAGGTCATGACGACAGGCCCATCG
Organism: Kofleriaceae bacterium; assembly: GCA_035525615.1. Lineage (GTDB taxonomy): Bacteria > Myxococcota_A > Polyangia > Haliangiales > Haliangiaceae > UBA2376. Next base: position 29,045 of record DATLEB010000248.1, read on the forward strand.
CGCCCGTGGTGCGTTCAAGCTGGCGTCGACACGTTCCTGGCCGCGCGGGCCGGGCCGAATTCCGAGGAGCTCCTGTGAAGAAGACGCTGGCGTTTCGAGGCGTGGCGGTGGCCACGCTCGCGCAGTTCCTGGCGGTTTCGTGTGGTGGGCAGACCAAGCCGCCGCCCGCGGGGCCGGGGAGCGGGGCCGTGGTCGCGCAGCCGGGCGGGCAGCCACTCATCCAGGTCGACACGGGCGAGAAGGGTCTCGTCCTGCGGCTCTCGGACGGAAAGCAGGGCGCGCCGGCCGCGGATCGCAGCAAGCTCGCGCCGGCGAAATCGCTCGGTGACGCCGAGGTCGCCTCGCTGCTGTCGCGGCTGGCGCCGGTGGCCGTTGGCGCGGACGACGTGAAGGCGTTCGCGCTGCGCGATCGATCGACGCCGCGGCCGCGCACCGGGACGACGATCCGCGACGTGTTCCCGGGGCCGAGCATGGCGAGCCGACCGCCGGTGGCGAGCGATGCGGGCAAGCCGCTCGAGGTCGTGCGCTTCGCGCCCGAGGGCGACGTGAAGATCGCGCCGATGCTGCAGGTGACGTTCTCGGCGCCGATGGTGGCCGTGACCTCGCAGGACGACGCCGCGACCGTGGTGCCGGTGACGCTCACGCCGACGCCGCCGGGGCGGTGGCGCTGGCTCGGCACGAAGACGCTCGTGTTCGATCCGCAGATCCGGTTCCCGATGGCGACGACGTACTCGGTCGCGATCGCCGGCGGCACGAAGTCGGTGAACGGCAACGTGCTCGCCGCCGCGAAGACGTTCACGTTCACCACGCCGACGCCGCGCGTCGTGTCGTCGTGGCCAGGGCGCGGGCCGCAACGGCTCGACGCACCGATGTTCGTGCTCTTCGATCAGAAGGTCGACGCCGCCGCGGTGCTCGCGACGGTGAAGGTGACGGCGGCGCGCAAGACGTACGGCGTGCGGCCGCTCACCGACGACGAGATCGCGAAGGACGAGACCCTCGCCAGGCTGGTCGAGACCGCCACGAAGAACGAGCACGCCGGGAGGTGGATCGCGTTCCGCGCCGACGCGGAGTTCCCGAAGAGCACCGACGTGACCGTCACGATCGGGCCGGGCACACCGTCGCTCGAGGGCCCCAACCGGACCAAGGACCGGCAGACGTTCGCGTTCGAGACGTACTCGCCCTTGAAGATCGTGCGCGCCGAGTGCGCGTGGCGCGAGTGCCCGCCGGGCGCGCCGTTCTCGATCGAGCTCAACAACCCGCTCGACGAGAAGGTGTGGACCGACGCGAGCATCACCATCACGCCCGATCTGGCGCGAGCCAAGATCCACCAGAACGCGAACTACGTGACGATCATGGGCCCGACCAGAGCGCAGACCACGTACAAGACGCGGCTCGCCGGCGGCATCGTCGACCGCTTCGGCCAGACGCTGGGCAAGGACGCGGAGCTCGAGTGGAAGGTCGGCAAGCCGATGCCGAACCTGTTCGGACCCACGGGGATGATCGCGCTCGACCCCGGCGCGAAGGCGCCCACCCTCGACGTGTTCACGACCAGCTACGACGCGCTCAAGGTCCAGCTCTACGAGGTGAAGCCGACCGACTGGGAAGCGTACGGCTACTACATGCAGCACCAGTGGGAGCGCAAGAAGCCGCGGCTCCCCGGCAAGAAGGTGATGGACGAGCTGGTGCGCATCGGCGGCAGCCCCAACGAGCTGGCCGAGACCAAGATCGAGCTGGCGCGCGCGCTCGGCCGCGGCGGGTTCGGACACGTCATCGCGATCGTCGAGCCGTCGCCGTGGAAGGAGCGCCACGAGCCGCCGCGCCTCATCACGTGGGTGCAGTCGACGCGCATCGGGCTGGACGCCGCGGTCGACGCCACCGACATGAAGGCGTGGGTCAACCGGCTCGCCGACGGCGCGCCGCTCGGCGGCGTCGAGCTGACGATGTTGCCGTGGGGCATCGCCGCGAAGAGCGACGACACCGGCATGGCGACGCTGGCGCTGTCGGCGACGGCGAAGAAGGGCGCGAACCTGCTCGTCGCGAAGCAGGGCGACGACGTCGCGTTCCTGCCCGACGACTACGGCTGGTACGGCGAGTACGGCCAGTGGCAGAAGCAGAGCCGCGAGGACGGCATCACCTGGCACATCACCGACGATCGTCAGATGTACAAGCCGGGCGAGGAGGTGCACCTCAAGGGCTGGCTGCGCGCGTTCCAGAATCGCAAGGGCGGCGACCTCGCCGGCGTGGCGGGACGCGTGTCGGCGGTGACGTACCGCGTCGTCGATCGGGTCGGCAACGAGCTGCTGAAGGGCTCGGCGCGCCTGTCGGCGCTGGGTGGCTTCGATACCAGGTTCACGCTGCCGAAGACGGCGAACCTGGGCTACGCGACGGTCAACCTCGAGACGGAAGGCGCGCTGAAGGCGACCGGCTATCACGGCTTCCAGATCCAGGAGTTCCGCAGGCCCGAGTACGAGGTGAGCGCGGAGGCGAGCCAGGGCCCGCATCTCATCGGCGAGTCGGCCGACGTGACGGTGAAGGCCAGCTACTTCGCGGGCGGCGGGCTTCAGGGCGCGGACGTGACCTGGTACCTGACCGCGGCGGAGTCGAGCTACACGCCGCCCAACCGCGACGAGTGGACGTTCGGCGTGTGGGTGCCGTGGTGGGGCTGGCGCCGCGGCTGGTGGGAGGACGACGACAGCGCGTACGCGCCGCAGAAGACGTGGACGCACACCGCGAAGACCGACGCGACCGGCGCGCACGTCCTCCACCTCGACCTGGTGAGCGCGAACCCGCCGGTGCCGATGAGCGTGTCGGCGAACGCGTCGGTCGTCGACGTGAACCGGCAGGTGTGGACGGCGAACACGACGTTGCTCGTGCACCCGTCGAGCCTGTACGTCGGGTTGAAGACCGAGAAGCCGTTTGTCGAAAAGGGGCAGCCCATCGACGTCGCCGCCATCGCCGTCGATCTCGACGGCAAGGCGATCGCGGGGCGCGTGCTCGACATCTCCAGCGTGCGCCTCGACTGGGAGGTCGAGAAGGGCACGTACGTGCAGAAGGAGCTCGACCCGCAGGCGTGCGCGCCGACGTCGACGGCGGACGCCGTGACGTGCGCGTTCGCGACGCCGGAGGGTGGGCAGTACCGGATCCGCGCGCTCGTCGCCGACGATCAGGGGCGCGCCAACAAGACCGAGCTCACGGTGTGGGTCACGGGCGGCGACGTGCCGCCGGCGCGCGACGTCCAGCAGGAGATCGCGCAGCTCATTCCCGACAAGCAGGAGTACAAGCACGGCGACACGGCCGAGATCCTGGTGCAGACGCCGTTCTATCCCGCCGAGGGCATCCTCAGCGTGCGGCGCAGCGGGTTGCTGTCGACGGAGCGGTTCACGATGACCGGGCCGACGCAGACGGTGAAGGTGCCGATCGTCGACTCGCACACGCCCAACGTGTACGTGCAGATCGATCTGGTCGGACAGGCGGCGCGCACCGACGACGACGGGAACGCGGATCCGTCGCTGCCGAAGCGGCCGGCGTACGCCACCGGGCAGCTGAACCTGCCGGTGCCACCCAGGGCGCGCACGCTCGCGGTCGAGGTCACACCGAAAGCGAAGAAGGTGGGGCCGGGCGAGGCGGCGACGTTCGACGTCTTCGTGAAGGATGCGGCGGGGCGGCCCGTGCCAGGTGCGGAGGTCGCGCTGGTCGTCGTCGACGAGGCGGTGCTGTCGCTCACCGGCTTCCAGTTCGCCAACCCGATCCAGACGTTCTACGGGGAGCGCGGGGCCGACACGCGCGACCATCACCTGCGCGGGTTCGTGCGGCTGGCGCAGCCCGACGCGGGGAAGCTCGCGATGGACGGGCACGGCGGCGATCGCGACGGCGACGCGGTCCTGGACGAAGAGGACAGCGGCGAATTCGAGGCGCGCAACGGCTGGTCGGACATCACGGTCTCCACCACCGCGGTGACGAAGAACGAGCCGGCGCGTCCGCGTCTCGTCGGCAAGAAGGCGGAGATGTCGAAGGACACGGGGCTGCGTGGCAAGGGGCGCGTGACGCTGGGCGGACTGGCGCAGCCGCCGCCGCCGATCGCGGTGCGGACCAACTTCGATCCGCTGGCCGCGTTCGCGCCCGAGGTGAAGACCGGCGCCGACGGGCGCGCGTCCGTCGACGTGAAGATGCCCGACAACCTGACGCGGTATCGCGTGGTGGCGCTGGCCGCGTCGGGCGAGAAGAACTTCGGCAAGGGCGAGAGCGCGATCACGGCGCGCCTGCCGCTCATGGTGCGACCGTCGGCGCCGCGGTTCCTGAACTTCGGCGACACGTTCGAGCTGCCGGTCGTGCTGCAGAACCAGACCGACGCACCGATGGAGGTGAAGGTCGCGGTGCGTGCGACCAACGCGACCATCACGAAGGGCGCGGGGCGCGTGGTGAAGGTGCCGGCCAACGATCGCGTCGAGGTGCGGTTCCCGGCGGCCGCGGCGCTGCCGGGTACGGCGCGCTTCCAGCTGGCGGCGACGGCGGGCACGGGCGCCGCGACGGTGAGTGACGCCGCCGAGGTGGCGCTGCCGGTGTGGGCGCCGGCGACCACCGAGGCGTTCGCGACGTACGGTCAGATCGACGGTGGCGGTAGCGTGGCCATCAAGCAGCCGGTCGCACTACCCGGCAAGGTCGTCGCCGCATTCGGCGGCGTGGAGGTCGAGACGTCGTCGACGCAGCTGCAGGCGCTGACCGACGCGTTCCTGTACGTCGTCGCGTATCCGTTCGAGTGCAGCGAGCAGCTGAGCTCGCGCATCGCGGGCATCTCGGCCTTGCGCGACGTGCTGGGCGCGTTCAAGGCCAAGGACCTACCGTCCCCGGCGGCGCTCGAGGCCCGCGTCGGCGAGGACCTCGAGCGGCTGTACTCGATGCAGAACCACGACGGCGGCTTCCCGTTCTGGCAGCGCGGTCACGAGTCGTGGCCGTACCTGACCGTGCACGTGACCAACGCGATGGTGCGCGCCAAGGCCAAGGGCTTCACCGTCGAGAAGGCGGCGCTCGACAACGCGCTCGCGTATCTCGGAACGATCGAGCGGCGCTATCCGCACTGGTACTCCGACGAGGTGAAGCGGACGATCACCTCGTACGCGCTCTACACGCGGATGCTCGCCGGCGATCGCGACGTGGCGCGCGCGAAGGGCCTCATCAAGGAGGCGGGCGGCGTGCCCAAGCTGCCCATGGAGGCCGTGGGCTGGCTGCTCGGCGTGCTCGCCGGGCAGGCCGACGCGAGCGCCGAGCGCGCGGCGATCCTGCGCCACGTCGCGAACAACGCCAGCGAGACCGCGGCGGCGGCGAGCTTCACGACCAGCTATCGCGACGGCGGGCATCTGCTCCTGGCGTCGGACCGGCGCGTCGACGCCGTCATCCTCGAGTCGCTCATCGCCGAGGAGAAGACGAGCGATCTCATCCCGAAGATCGTCGTGGGCCTGCTCGCGCACCAGAAGGCCGGGAAGTGGGCCAACACGCAGGAGAACGTCTTCGCGCTGGCGGCGCTCGACCGCTACTTCCACGAGTACGAGAAGGTGACGCCCGACTTCGTCGCGCGCGTGTGGCTCGGCGACGGCTACGCCGGCGAGCACAGCTTCAAGGGCCGCACCACCGAGCGCCACGCCATCGACATCCCGATGGCGGAGGTCGCGAAGCGCGCGGCGACGTCACCGGCGGATCTCGTCATCCAGAAGGACGGCGCGGGCCGGCTCTACTACCGCGTCGGCATGACCTACGCGCCGGCCGACCTCAAGCTCGCCGCCGCCGACTACGGCTTCACGGTCGTCCGCAAGTACGAGCCGATCGACAACCCGAAGGACGTCGTGCACGACGCGGACGGCACCTGGCGCATCAAGGCCGGCGCGCGGGTGCGCGTGCGTCTGTCGATGGTCGCCGAGAACCGCCGCTATCACGTCGCGCTCGTCGATCCGCTGCCCG
>DATLEB010000267.1:0-4635 GCA_035525615.1 Kofleriaceae bacterium
CGGTGTTCGTGCTGGCGGCGCGCGCAGGAGGAGCGGCGACGGAGGCGAAGGCGTCGCAGCCGCAGCCGCAGCCGCAGACGCAGCCGCAACCGCAACCGCAGCCGCAGACGCAGCCGCAGACGCAGACGCAGCCGCAGACGCAGACGCAGACGCAGACGCAGACGGTCGTCATCCCCCTCGCGGATGAGGAGGTCGCGGTGGTCGACGCGGGCGTCGCGACGGACGACGCGACGACGAGCGAGCGCAAGCCGCGGAAGCGCACGAAGCCGCGTGCTGCCGGGACGACCGGGGCGCCGACGGCGACGACGACGACCGCGCCTCGGCCCTCCAGCGGGCTCGAGACGGACCTGTGAGGACGTTTCGATGCGCGGCGGCCGCGCTCGCGCTCGGTGCGCTCGCGTCGACGGCGAACGCCGACGACGCGGGCGTCGACAAGGCCAGGCTGGAGGCCAAGGCGCTGCTCCAGTCGGGCAACACGTTTTACGATCAGGGCGCGTACGCGCAGGCGCTCGACCTCTTCCGCGCCGCGTACGCGCGTTACCCGAGCACGAAGCTCCTCTTCAACATCGGCAAGACGCTCGAAGCGATGGGGCGCCATCGCGAGGCGGCCGCCACGTTCGACGCCTACCTCGCCAGGCCCGACGTTGATCCGGCGCGCCGCGGCGAGATCGTCGACCTCCTGCGCGCGCTCGAGCCGCGCCTCGGCACGCTCGTCTTCGCGTCGCTCGACGACGAGGCGCGCGTGACCGTGGACGGCGAGACCGCGACGCCGGCCGGTCGACCGGTGCGCGTCGTGCGTATCGACCCGGGCGATCACACGGTCCGCGTCGAGAAACCCGGCTTTCTCCCGTTCGAGCTCACGGTCTCGGTCGGCGCGGGTGAAGCGAAGAACCTCGACGTACGCCTCTCCCCCGAGCCGCCGGCCCCGCCGCAGCCCCGACGTGTCGCCGTGCGCACCGAGCCTCGTGGTCCCGTCGCCGATCCGCGCGAGCGCAGTGGCGCGGGCGCCGGCGAGCCCCGCGCCGCGGTGCGCGGCGGACGTCTCGCCCTCACGCTGCGCGCCGTCGTCGACCACGAGCTCTCGGGTGCGGCCGTGCAGCCCGGCCTCGAGGTCACGCTCTCTCCGCGGGTCTCGCTGGTCGCCGCCGCAACCGTCGGCCCCACCGTCGGCGGCTATGCCGGCGCGCGCGCGCGACTCACGACCGGCCGCCTCCGGCCGTTGCTCGCGGTGGGCGCACCGATCTTCGCGTTCGACGGCGTGCGTTTCGGCGTGCGCGGCGCCGGCGGCGTCGAAGCCGCGCTCGGGGCCCGCGTCACCGTCTCGCTCGAGCTCGGCATCGAGCATTACGTCGTGAAGGACCGCGACCTGCGCGCGGCCACGGTCTTCGCGCCGGCCGCCGCCATCAATGCTCGTCTCTAGGCTCGCCTCTAGGCTCGTCTCCAGGCTCGTCTCTAGGCTCGCCACCAGGAAGCCCGCCATGCGCACGCTCCTCCTCGCGGTCGCGGCCGGCGCCGCTTCGCTCCTCTCCTCCACCTCCGCCGCGGCGGCTGACACCCAGGTCTCCGGCGCCGCCTCGGGCACCTGGACCGTCGGCGGCAGCCCGTACGTCCTCACCGGCGATGTCGCGGTGCCGACCGGCGCCGTCCTCCAGATCGAAGCCGGCGTGACGGTCCGCTTCGCCGGGCACCACAAGCTCACCGTCCACGGGCGGCTGTCCGCGGTCGGCACGCCGTCCGCGCCCATCACGTTCACGCGCCACGAGAACACGGCGGCGAGCCGCGGCTGGGGCATCCGCTTCGTCGACGCCATCGCCGCCACCAGCACGCTCGCGCACGTCATCGTCGAGCACGGCTACGCGAGTAACGGCACCCTCGGCACCGAGGACGACGACTCCGGCGGCGGCATCTTCATCCGCAACTCGAGCGTGACCGTCGAGGATTCCGAGATCCGCTACAACACGTCGGGGTTCGGCGGCGGCATCGTGATCATCGGCGCGTCGCCGGGGCGGATCACGCTCCAGCGCAACCGCATCCACCACAACATCGTCGACTCGGTCGGTCAGTCGATCTTCTCGGGCGGCGCCGGCCTCGCCCTCTCCGGCGCGGGCGCGTCGACCGAGGTGCGTGACAACCTCATCTACCAGAACACGCACCTGGGCAGCGACGCGCTCGAGTACGAGGGCGGCGGCGGCATCTTCGTCGACTCCGGCGCGCCGGCGATCATCAACAACACGATCTGGGGCAACGCGTCCCCGAAGGGCTGCGGCGCGCACATCCTGCCGTTCGTGAGCTCGGCCATCGTGTTCGCGAACAACATCGTGTGGGGCAACACCGGCTGCGTGAACCCAGGCCAGGCCACGCTCGAGGTCGAGGACACGCCGGGCGGGCAGCTGTCGACGTCGACCGTGCTCGCGCACAACGTGGTGCAGGGCGGCTTCCAGAAGCTCTATCGCAACACGTTCGAGGCCGACATCGAAGGCCTCGCGACGATCACGGCAGATCCGCAGCTCCATGCCCCGGCCATCGGCGTGTTCGAGCTGCGCGCCGGATCGAACGCCGTCGACTCGGCCAGCGCCGCGGTCACGGGTTATGCCGGCACCGACTTCTACGCGCTGGGTCGCGTCGACGCGCCGGGCGTGAGCGACACCGGCGCCGGCTCGCCGGCCTACGCGGATCGCGGCGCGATCGAGTGGACCGATGGTGACGGCGACATGGTGGCCGACGGCGCCGACAACTGCGTCGGCGTCGCGAACCCGGACCAGCTGGACACCGACGGCGACGACGTGGGCGACGCGTGCGACGACGATCCGGACAACCTGGACCCGGACGGCGGCGTCGATGGCGGCGGCGATGGCGACGTCGACGCCGGCTCGGACGGCGGGGCCGGCCAGCCCGGCGCTGGCAGCACCACCTTTTATACGTGCGGCGCCGCCGACGGCGCGGCCGGGCTCCTGCCCCTTGCCGCGGTCCTCGGGTTCGCGCTAGGCCGACGCCGCCGCCGGCGCCGCCGTCGCGATTTACTCGCGGAACGGCACTCACTTCACAACGATATTGTCAACGCAGGTTCCTCCATGGTACCCGTCACTTACGCGTTCACAACGCGCCGCGTTGCGGTTGGTACCCGGCATGGATTCCTCGACCATCGGCCAACGTCTCCGCCAGATCCGGCTGGCCCGTGACCTGTCCCAGGCCGACCTGGCGCGCCAGCTCGCGATCTCGCCCGCGTACCTGAACCTGCTCGAGAAGGGCCGGCGCACGATGCAGTTCCCGCTGCTCCTGCGCGCGCTCGAGCTCCTCGGCGCCGACCTCGAGCAGTTCATGGCGGAGGCCTCGGGCGCACGCCCCGAGGACGCGCTCGCCCATCTGCTCGACGACCCGCTGGCCGACACGCTCGCGCTGGACGAGGCCGACCTCGCACGCATGCGCGCCGAGCCCCGCGTCGCCACCACGATCGCGGCGCTCTTCCACCTCTACAAGAACGCGCGCGCGCAGCTCGACGTCGCGCTCACCAAGCTCGAGGCCGGCGTCCTGCCGCCGATGGGTTACGCGCCCGGCGACGAGGTCACCGACTACCTCGAGGCCAACAAGAACTACTTCCCGGACCTCGAGGCCGCGGCCGACGAGGTCCGCACGCGCGCCGCCCTGCCCCGCCGCTTCCCGGCCGAGGCGCTGGCCGATGCGCTGCGCGATCAGTTCGGCATCGCGGTCACGCTCGAGGCGCCGCAGGGCACGTCCTCCGTGGTGCGCGCGTTCGATCCCGCCGCGCGCACGCTGCGCCTCTCGACCGACCTCGCCGATCAGGCGCTCAAGTTCCAGCTCGCGCACGTCATCGGCCTCGAGGTGCTGGCGCGCGGCGGGCTCGCCGACCGCCTCATGGCCGCGCTCACGGCGCGCCACGCCGAGACGCCGCGGCTCATCAAGATCCACCTGGCCAACTACTTCGCGGGCGCGCTCCTCCTGCCCTACGGCGAGTTCTTCGCCGAGGTGCAGCGCACGCGCTACGACGTCGCCAAGCTGGTCGCGCTGTTCGGCTCGTCGTGGGAAGCGGTCGCGCACCGCATGTGCAACCTCGGCGATCCGCGCCGCCCCGGCCTCCCGCTCCACTTCCTGCGCGTCGACGCCGCCGGCAACATCAGCAAGCGGTACTCGGCGTCGGGCCTGCGCTTCCCGCACGGCCACGGCTCGTGCCCGAAGTGGGCGGTCCACGCCGCGTTCCTGAACCCGGCGGTCGTGACCCGGCAGTACTCGCGGATGCCCGACGGGACGATCTACTTCTGCTTCGCCAGGGTGCTCGCCGAGCCGGCCTACGGCTCGCTGGTGCGCGGCACGATCTACTCGATCGGCCTCGGCTGTCGCGCCGAGCACGCGCCCAGGATCGTCTACGCCGACGACCTGCCTCGGTTCGGCGACGGCGTCCGTGCGACCGTGCCGACCGGCATCACCTGCCGCTTCTGCGAGCGCACCGATTGCAACCAGCGCGCCGCCCCGAGCTACAAGTTCGCGTTCTCGGTCGACGAGTACGTGAAGAAGGACAACTTCTTCTCCCCGCTGGTCGGCGGGGACAAGGAATCGAAGGGGTAGGGTCCCGGGAGGGGGGGGGGAACCTGCGGCCGCTTCTCCTGGGGCCGCGGTGCC
>DATLEB010000272.1:0-28807 GCA_035525615.1 Kofleriaceae bacterium
GCCACGCCCTTGCGCTGGAGCGCCGTGAACGTCGACATGCCCTGGGTGTCGACGACGCGGAAGTCGTTGCCGCCGTGGATGACCAGCGTCGGCGTCTTCCAGTTCTTCACGAAGTCGATCGGGTTGTGCTTGGTGTAGCCCTCGGGGTTCTCCCAGGGCGTGCCGCCGTGCTCCCACTCCGGGAACCACAGCTCCTCGGTGTCGAAGTACGCCATGCGCTCGTCGAGGTTGCCGTCGTGGCAGACCAGCGCGTCGAAGCGATCGGTGTGGCCCGCGATCCAGTTGATCATGTAACCGCCGTAACTCGCGCCGAGCGCGGCCATGCGCTTGCCGTCGAGCCACGTGTATTTCTTGAGCGCCTCGTCGAGGCCCGTCATCAGATCGTTGTACGGCGCGCCGCCCCAGTCGCCGCGGATGGCGTCGGTGAAGGCCTGGCCGTAGCCCGTCGAGCCGTGAAAGTCGATGAAGACCACGCCGTAGCCGCGGCCCGCGTACGTCTGCGGGTTCCAGCGGTAGTGGAAGTGATCGCCGAAGCTGCCCTGCGGGCCGCCGTGGATGAGGAACGCGACCGGGTACTTCTTGCCCGCGACGAAGCCGGCCGGCTTCATCACGAAGCCGTACACGGTGTCGCCCTTGTCGCCCTTGAACGAGAACTGCTCGTAGTCGCCCCACTGCACGGCCTTCACGCGCGCGTCGTTGAGGTGCGTGATCTGCTTCAGCTCGCTGCCGTCGGGCTTCACCGTGAAGATCTCGACCGGCAGCTTGAGCGTGTCGCGCAGGAACAGGATGCGATCACCGGCGACGCGCGGCTCCGTGTTGGTGCCCTTGGCCACGACGGGCGTGACCTTGCCGCTCGCGACGTCGATCGCGAACAACGCGTGGTTGCCGACGTCGTCGGCCGACGCGAACACGGACTTGCCGTCGGCGCTCCACGTGAACGCACCCGCCGAGCGATCCCACGCCTCCGTGACCGTGCGCGCCTTCTTCGTCGCGACGTCGTAGATGACGAGGCGCTGGCGATCGGCCTCGAAGCCGGGGCGCGCCATCGCCGACACCGCGATCGACTTGCCGTCGGGCGAGTACGACGGCGAGAAGTCGTACGCCTTGTTGGCCGCAGTGAGGTTGACCGCCTTGCCCTTGCCCGACGTGTCGACGAGGAACACGTCGGTGTTGGTCGTCCACGCCAGGTCGCGCGTCCCGACGCGCGCCACGTACGTCATGGTCTTGCCGTCGGGCGCGATCGAGACCTCTTCCATCCCGCCGAACGGGTGCGTCGGCGCGTCGGTGGCGAGGCCAGGCGTCACGTCGCGTGCGTCGTCGGCCTTGCCGCCGAGCTCCGGCGGCGTCCACACGAACAGGTGCGAGCGGCGGCCGTCCTCCCACTGATCCCAGTGGCGGAAGAGCAGCGAGTCGTAGGCGCGCGCCTTCACCTTGTTCTTGGCGTCGGCGTCGTCGCGCTTCAGCGAATCGGCGATGGTGCGCGCCTCGGGCCACACCTCGAGCGCGACGGCGAGGCGCTTGCCGTCGGGGAAGAGCTTGAAGCCGCCGACGTCGAGTGGCAGCCTGGTGACGGCCTCGGCCTCGCCGCCGGCGACGGCGATGCGCCACACCTGCGAGCTGCCGCCGCGCGACGAGAGGAAGTAGATCCACGCGCCGTCCGGCGTCCACGCCGGGCTGGTGTCGTTGGCCTCGTGCGTGGTGAGGCGCCGCGCGGTGCCGCTGCCGTCGACGGCCGTGAGCCACACGTCGTGGCGACCCTTGTTGGCGTCGAGGTCGGTGTCGCGCACCGTGAAGGCGACCCAGCGGCCGTCGGGGGAGACGGCGGGCTCCGAGACGCGCTGCATGGCGAGCAGATCGTCGACGGTGGCGCCGCGCGCGGACGCGACCGAGAACGAGGCGCTCACGAGGGCGAGCGCGAGGCCGAGGCGTGGGACTGACATGCGGGACGAGAACATTCGCAACCTCCGGAGAGGGCGCGAACTTGTCACACGCGGACGCCGCGGAACAAGACGCCGGGCGTGCCAGCGACGCGTGCGACCGAGGTGTCGCGGAGGGGCAGGGCCCCGAGGAGACGACGTCCGTCGTCGAGGTCGAGGCCCTGGCCGGCCACGAACGTGCGGAACAGCACGAGGCCGACCGGCCGCATCGCCGCCGGCATCCGCCAGCGCGCCACGAACGCGCGCGCGTCGTCGAGCAAGCAGCCGCGATCGACCTCGACCACGACCAGCGTTCCGCCCGGGCGCAGCGCGCGCGTGCACTCGGCGAGGCCGCGCGCCGGATCGGGCCAGTGCTTGATGGAGCCGACGCTCACGACCGCATCGAACGCCGCGTCGTCGACGGGCAGGTCGAGGGCGCTGCCCTGCGTGAGCTGCACGCGGTCCCCGACGCCCGCCTTCTGCGCGCGGCGCGTGGCGCGCGCGACCTGGGCCTCGGAGAGATCGACGCCGGTGACGGTCACGTCGCGGCGGCGCGTCGCGAGATCCACGGCGAGCTGGCCACCGCCGCTGCCGACCTCGAGCACGCGCGCGCCCGGCGGCAGCTGGTGCACGAAGCTGTCCTCCACGCCGCGGCGCAGCTCGGCGACGGCGGGCGCGATGACGGTGTCGTAGATCCACGCCTCGCTGGCGCGGTAGGGCAGGGTGCTGGCGACGAGCACGGTGGACGGCATCACGCAGCCCTCGCGGTCTGCGCGCCGTCGAGGCGCGCCGCGAACGCGCGCGCGAGCTTCCAGCTGTCCCCGGGCCAGCGGCCCGAGACGTAGGTGCCGTCCTCGACGACGAACGCGGGGCCGTCGTCGTCGCGCGTGCCGCGCGCCGAGAGCGTGCGCGGACCGCGCTCGAAGTCCGACGGCGACGCGAGCGCGGCCTTCACCTCGTCCTCGACGTACGCCGGATACGTCCGGTAGTAGCGACCGAGCTTCCAGAAGGTGGCGAGGTACGCCGAGCGCTCCATGTACTTGGGGAGGCAGGTCGTCCGCCGGCCGTGGAGGACGCCGGCGCGCGCGAGCACGAGCACGCCGTGGCAGATGGCGCCGACCGGACGGTTTGTCGTCTGCGCCAGCCGCCAGAACGCGGCGACCAGCGCGTGCAGCTCGGTCGAGCCGAGGTACTGCGTCATGCCGGCGGCGTGGCCACCGGGGAGAAAGAGGCCATCGAACGCCGCCGGGTCGAGCCCGCGCCACGACACCGGCCCGCGGAACGCGGGGTCGGCCTCGAGCTCGCGGTAACAGGCGATCGCGTCGGGGCGCGCGCCGAGCTTGCCGAAGATCACGCCGTCGAGGAGCCGCGGATCGCACGCCGGCATGACGGTGCCGTGCTCGGTCGCGAAGACCACGCGGTGTCCGGCCTCCGTGAGCACCTTCCAGGGCACGGCGACCTCGGTGACGTCGAAGTCACGGTCGGGGAGCGGGATGAGGACGCTGGCCATGCACCGACGCTCTCACGAGCGGCGCCGGCCGCCGGTGACCGGGCGCGCCACCTCCGGTGACCGCGCGCGCCACGACGCCGGGGTGGTGCCCGTCCAGCGCCGGAAGGCCCGCAGGAACGGCGAGAGCTCGGCGTAGCCCAGCTGGAAGGCGATTTCGCCGAGCGGGCGCGCCGGGTCGGCGACGAGATCGATCGCGCGCTCGCGGCGGACGTCGTCGACGAGCGCCTGGAAGCTCACGCCCTCGTCGGCGAGGCGGCGCTGCAGCGTGCGGCGGCTCATGCGCAGCTGCGCGGCGAGCGCGCCGATCTCGGGCGGCGCGGCGTCGAGGCCGGCCGCGATGCGCACCTTCACGTCGCCGAGGAAACGCGTCGGTGCGGCGCGCCCTGCGAGCGCCTGCTCGGCCTGCTGATCCATGAGCGCGAGGAGCGTCGGGTCCGCGGTCGAGAGCGGCAGGTCGAGCACGGCGGCCGGCAGCGCGACGCCGTTCTTGCCCGCGTTCCAGCGGATGCGCTCGGTGCCGACGGCGGCGACCAGCGCGCGCGTGTCGGCGGGCTCCGCGTGCGCGAACCACGCGCGCTCCGGGATGCACGGCGCCCCGCTGAGCTGGCGTGCGCGGGTGAGCAGCATCGCGACGAAGAACTCGTTGCCGTGGCGGCCGAGGCACTGCGGCTCCCCGGCGATGGCCTGCTCGATGACGGCGGCGCCGCGCTCCTCGCGCGCGGTGATCGTGACCAGCTCGTTGAGGAGCCCGATGTAGCGCGTGATGCGCGCGATGGCGTCGCGCACCGTCGGCGCGCTGCGGCAGCTGTACTCGAGGACGCCGTACGCGCCGCGCGGCAGCTGCTGCCCGAGGTGGATGCCGAGGTCGAGATCGCCGGCGGCCTCGGCGGCGGCGTCGAGGATCGTGCGCAGCGCGTCGAGCGGCACGCGGATCTCGACGTCGGTCGCCGCGGTCGAGGGCAGATCGAATCGGCGGAGCAGCGCGGCGACATCACCGCCGCGCCGCTCGATGAGGAGGAGCAACGGCCCCACGAGCTGCGAGCGCATGGTGCGCTGGCTTCGTCCGCGTCCGGGGCGCGACGACATCGCTGGATGGTACGAGAATCGCGGATACTCGTGGGATGCGGCGCCTCATCATCGTCCTCCGTCTTCTCCCCGTCGTCGCCGGCGCGAGCGTGATCGCCATCCTCGGGTTGTGGCTGGTGCGGCAGTGGGTGACGCCGAGCGACCTGCACGACTCCAACGACAGCGTCGGCAACTACCTGCAGGCGATCGGGACGATCTACGCCGTCCTGCTCGCGTTCGTCGTGCAGTCGGTGTGGGCGCAGTTCAACGAGGCGCGCGTCCTCGTCGACCGGGAGGCCAACGAGGTCACCGACCTCCATCGCCTCACCGACGGCTTGCCGGACCAGGCCCGCGTCGCGCTGCAGACGGCGCTGCGCAAGTACGTCGAGGAGGTGATCGCGCACGAGTGGCCCGCGATGGCCAAGCGCGACGAGGACACGCTCGAGAGGATCGGCAAGGAGCTCGACGCGGTGTGGGACGGGCTGCACGAGCTCGAGCCGACCAGCGAGTGCGAGAAGTCGCTGCACGGCGAGGCGCTCAGCCGCTTCAACGACCTCTCCGACGCGCGCACCAACCGACTCTCGGCGGCCCGCACGCGCATGCCCTTCGGGCTATCGCTGCTGCTCTACGTCGGCGCCGTCGTGATGGTCGCGTCGATGTACCTGCTCGAGGTCCAGAGCTTCGCGATCCACGCCATCATCACCGGCGCGCTCGCCGCGGCGGTCTCCCACGTCCTCTACCTCGTCATCGACCTCGACGACGCCTTCAGCGGACTGTGGCAGGTGTCGACCGACCCGTTCCGGCGGGCGCGCCGGCAGTTTGGTGAGTCGTGAGTCGTGAGTCGTGCCGTTGCGTCTCGTTCAGGCTTCTGGAATGCGACCCTGCTCGCGCAGGTTCTCCAGCTCGGCGAGGAAGCGCAGCTCCTCCAGGCGTTCACGCAGACCGGGATGGGCTTCCACGAACGCCGACCAGGCGGCGCGCATGAAGGAGTCCAGGTCGGCGTCACCGGCGGCGCTCGCCGCCAGCGCCAGGAGCTCCTGGAACGGGGACTTGCGGCTTTCGATGTCGTTGTCCGTCTCCATGAAAAGAACCAAACCATGAACCGGTGAAGCGTCAACTGCGCGAACGGCGAGCGAGGCGTGTGCGTTCCCGCCCGATCCCCCAGGTCTCCGAGACCATGCGCGGAAGATGCGAAGATGGTCGCCGAAGAAATCGTCATGCGCGCCAGTGCCACAGGGACCGCTCGATATCACGCGCGCCACGCCGCCGCGGTGTCGGCGGACCACGTGCGCAGGCTCGGCGACCTCTCGCTGTCGTCGGTGGGGCTGGGCTCGTACCTGGCGCCCGCTGACGACGCCACGGATGCGCGATACGAGGCCGCCGTCGCGCGCTCGCTCGCGCTCGGCGCAAACGTCGTCGACGCGGCCATCGTGTATCGCAACCAGCGCAGCGAGCGCGTCCTCGGGCGCGCGCTGCGCGCCGCGGCGGCCGCGGGCATCGCGCGCGACGAGATCGTGGTGGCGTCGAAGGCCGGCTTCCTCGGCTTCGACGGCGACGAGCCCGCGGACGTGGGTGCGTATTTCCAGCGGACGATCGTCGACCGGGGCCTCGCCGGCTGGGACGAGATCGCCGGTGGGTGGCACTGCCTGGCGCCGCGGTATCTCGCGGAGCGGCTGGCGCGGAGCCGCGAGAATCTCGGCGTCGCGACGGTCGACGTCTATTACCTGCACAACCCGGAGACGCAGCTCGAGTCGGTGGATCGCGCGACGTTCGCGCGGAGAATGCGCGCGGCGTTCGAGGTGCTCGAGGGTGCCCGCGCCGATGGCGCCATCGCGCGGTACGGCGTGGCCACGTGGTTCGGGCTGCGCGTGGCGCCGGACGCGCGCGTGCACGTCGATCTGATGGACTTGGTGGCGATGGCGAGGGAGGTCGGCGGCGACCGCCACGGGCTCGAGGTCGTGCAGCTGCCGCTCAATCAGACGCTTCCCGAGGCGGCGCATGTGCCGACGCAGCGCGGGCGGCCGGTGCTCGAGGTCGCGCGCGACCTCGGGCTGTACGTGATGACGTCCGCGTCGATCATGCAGGGCAAGCTGGCCCACGATTCGAACGCTGCGTGCGCCGCGCTCGAGTGGACGAGGACGCGTCCTGGCGTCGGAACGGCGCTGGTTGGCACGAGTCGTGCGGACCACGTCGAATCGAACGCGCGCGTTTTTCGACGAGGCTGACCCGATCGCGCTCCGCCCGGTCTCGGTTCGGGAAAGGAGCCACTCATGAGAACGCTGGTGCTGGCGACGATCGCGCTGGTGGGCGGGACGGGGTGTGTGGAGCTCGAGAGCGAGACGCAGGAGATCACGACGGAGAGCGGGGCGTGCAAGGTCGTCTACACGACGAGTGACTGGGACAGCGGGTTCACCGCGACGGTGAAGGTCACCAACAAGGGCGCTGCGAAGAGCAGCTGGACCTTGACGTGGGCTTACGTGGCGGGGCAACGCGTCGGGTCGATCTGGAACGCGACGTCGTCGCAAGCCGGTGGCTCGGTGACGACGCGCGGGGTGAGCTGGAATGCGCAGCTCGCGACCGGTGCGACCGTCGAGTTCGGATTCAACGGCACGAAGAGCGGTGCGAATCCGGCGCCGGCGCAGTTCTTTCTCGATGGCGCGTCGTGCGGGACGGGTGGAGGCGGAGGTGGTGGCAATCCGCCGCCGCCGAATCCGCCGCCGCCGAATCCGCCACCGCCGAATCCGCCGCCGCCGAACCCGCCGCCGCCGGCTACGTGCAATGCGACGACGTGGGCTGCGGGGACGTTCTATGCGACCGGCGCGATCGTGAAGTACCCGGCCAACGGCCAGTACTACATCGCGGAGCACGACAACCCCGGCTACGACCCGATCATCAGCACGTGGTTCTGGGATCCGTATTCGTGCAGTGGCGGCGGCGGCGGTGGCGGTGGTGGCGGTGGCGGTGGCGGTGGTGGCGGTGGTGGCAGCGGGTTCGCGTCGCTCGTGAGTCGCGCGCAGTTCGAGAGCATGTTCCCGAACCGCAACCCGTTCTACACGTACGACGGCCTGACGGCGGCGGCGGCGACCTTCTCGACGTTCTCCGGCGAAGGCGACATCACCACGCGCAAGCGCGAGGCCGCCGCGTTCCTCGCCAACGCCGGCCACGAGACCGGCGACCTCGTCTACGTCGAGGAGATCGCGCAAGGCGAGTACTGCGCACCGTCGGCCTCGTGCCCGTGCGCGCCGGGACAGCGCTACTTCGGTCGCGGCCCGATCCAGCTGTCGTGGAACTACAACTATTGCGCCGCCGGCGCCGCGCTCGGCCTCGACCTGCGCGCCGATCCGGGCCGGGTCTCGCGCGAGGCGACCGTGGCGTGGCGCACGGGGTTGTGGTTCTGGATGACGCAGTCGGGCGCCGGCTCCATGCCCGCACACCGCGCGATGGTCGACGGTCGCGGCTTCGGCGAGACGATTCGCACCATCAACGGCGCGCTCGAGTGCAACGGCGGCAATCCGGGCCAGGTGCAGTCGCGCATCGACCGGTATCGCAGGTTCTGCCAGCTGCTCGGCGTGGATCCGGGGGCGAACCTCGGCTGCTGATAGGCGCGGATCGATTCGCGTTTCCGCGGCCGTCGAGAACGTCGTTGACACGACTGTCCGGAATCCGTACAAGGCTCACCATGCTGACGCTCTCGCTCACCCAGGATCTTCGTCCTGCCGTGCGCGCTGCTTCGTCGGCACGCTGAGCCTTTTCTCGCGAACCGCGAGGGCTTGCGTGCGAGGAGGTGGCCGCCAACGGCGATGCCATCTCTTTGTCTTCGCAAGGGAGCCCCGTGGCTCGCAGAGACCTCTCGCGCACCGTCATCGAGGGCGGGCGCCGCAACTTCAACAAGTTCAAGCGCCGTGCGTCGCACGGCATCGGCCGCGCACGCGCGCGCGAGTGGCTCGACGACGTGCGCGTCGATCGCGACGTCGCCGAGGCGCGCGTGCTGCGCGATCGCCCCGACGTCGGCCGCGACTTCTACGACAAGCTCGCCGTCATTCGCAGCTGGATGCGCGCGCAGTGCGGCCGCGCCTGGGACGACGTGTTCAGCGAGCTCATGACGCGCTTCGACCCGCGCACGATCGCGGGTCAGCACATCGTGTTCGACCACATGCTGCGCGACGTCCGCCGTGCGGGAGACGTGTCCGGCTGGGATGGCACCCGGTTCGAGGTGGGCGACGACGGCATCCTGCGCTGGATGGGCACGTTGCGCGACCGCCACAAGAAGCCGAAGCCACCGACGTGGACCGAGGGCCGATCGGCCATCAAGCAGGCCGGCCGCTGGTGGTGGGTCGGTGATCGCCTCGTCGGCCCGTGTGCGCGGGTCGCGCTGTGCCGCTACCACCACCTCTTCCGCGGCGGCGTGCCGCACCACTACACCCGCGCCACGCGCCTCGTCCTCATGACACCGACCGAGGTCGGCCGCCTCATGTCGCTCCCCGCGCGCATCCGCGACGTCGTCCTCTGGCGCGCCGACGTCGTCGAGCCCGAGGACGCGGTGCTCGCGCTGCCGCCATGACCGCGCGGGTCACGCACGTGGTCGTCCGTCGGCGCGCTGAGTCGCCGCCGAGCCGACCGCCGGCGCGTTCATGCGATCGCCGTCGCGCGCGTTTCGCCGAGCTGGTCGCGCACGTGCTTCGGCGTGGCGGTCGCTGTCGCCACGCACGTCCCAGCCGTGTCGAACGTCACTGCGCTCGTGGATGCACAGGTCGTTCGGTGAGGCGTGCAGACCGCCGACGGCGGCGTAAGGTCAGCCGCGGCGGCGTGGTCACGACGTGGCGTGGGTGACCGCGCCGCTGTTCATGGCCGGCGACGAGGATCGAGTCGGATGGTTGGTCCGTCGAGGGCGATCTCTCGATTCTTCGTCGATTGTTGTTGACGCATGCAAAGTGCACGCGAACGCGTCGTCGGGAAGTCGCCCGAGATCGCGCGCTCGAAGCGCTGGCGTGGCCGCCACGCGACGATGCGCGTCGTCGCGCGAAAAAACTCGTCGACACGCGTTCTCGTCGTTGTGAGGGCACGCCAGAGCGTCCGGAAACGTCGTGATAGAGGAAGAACACGCACGTGATGGTCGCGGGCGGCAGAGCGCGGGAGCGGGTGATGTTCGAGGCTTCGATGGGACAACGTGGCGGTCGCGGTGGCGGTGGCGCGGATGTGGCCGCCCACGTGGGCGACGACTGGCGGGTGATCGATCGGAAGATGCGTCGGCTGGCGGCACGGCGCGCGGCGCTCGATGGCGAGGAGGCCCGGCTGCTGGTGGTGGCGCGGCGCATGGAGATCCATCGCGAGCTCGGGTATGGCTCGTTCGACGAGTACCTCGAGCGCGCGCTGGGATACGCGCCGACCACCGGCCGGGATCGCATTCGCGTCGCGGAGGCGCTGGAGAACCTGCCGCAGATTCGCGAGGCGATGGAGCGCGGGCACGCCACGTTCTCGACGGTGCGCGAGATCACGCGCGTCGCGACCGCGGAAACCGAGGGGGAATGGCTCGAGTACATCGACGGCCTGACCGTGCGCGAGGTCGAGCAGGCGGTGCGCGGTCGGCGAAAGGGCGACTCGCCCAACCAGCGCCCCGACCCCGACCTGGAGCCGCGGATCCTCCGCATCGCGGTGCCGCCGCACACCTACGCGCTCTATCTCGAAGCACGTCGGCACTACGAGACCCAGGTCGGACACACGATCACCGATGCGCAGCTGCTGACGGTCGCGTGCCGCGCCGTGCTCTGCGGCGCAACGTCGATCGAGCCGGCTGCTAGCCAGGCCGTACTCCGCGGCGCGGCGTGCGTGGGCGCGGCGTGCGTGGGCGCGGCGTCGCCCGATGCGGATATTTCCGCAGAGGGAAACGGCGATCGCGCAGAGGAGCCCGGCGGTCGCGCAGACGACCCGGGCGCCCTCGACGAGGACGCGCCGGTGGCGGCGGCCGCGACGGCAGCGGCGGCCGCGGCGGTCGCGCCGGTCACGACCGTCGCGCTGTCGTCGCGAACGAACCTGCCGCCGCATCAGATCGCGATCGTCGTCTGCGCCGAGTGCAAGCGTGGCTGGCACGACGCGCCGGGGCGCTCCATCGAGCTCTCGCCCGCCGAGATCGAGCGCGTCCGCTGCGACGCCGTCGAGCTGGGGCGCGTGGACCTGGGCGAAACGCCGCCGGCGGCGACGTGGACGATCGCGCCACGCCGGCGGCGGGCCGTGCTCGCGCGGGATCGTCATCGATGCCCGGTGCCTGGCTGCACCTCGTCGACATTCCTCGACGTGCACCACATCGTCCACCGCCAGCATGGGGGCGACGATCGGATGAGCAACCTCACGGCCTTGTGCGAGCTCCACCACACGCTGCATCACGACGGGGTGATCCGTATCGGGGGCATCGCCGGCGCGATCGTCGTGACTCACGCCGACGGCCGGCCCTACGGCCGCTCGCCAGATCGACCGCCGGCGGCGCGCTCAGCGCCCGCGCGGACGGAATGAGTAGACTTCCCGCAAGAGGCCGCACGAGCCTTGGCGCCCTCAAGGTTTCGCTGCGGCGAGGCCGCGCGGCTCGTCGCAACGGCCGCCCACATGGCGACAACGCCGCGTTCGAAAGACGCGGGAACGTACGTGATGCCGAGCTCGCGGAGAGTCGCGGCATGAAACCGGTACGTCACGGCGGGAGCATATCGATCTCCGCCGGCGGCGCGGATACGATGCGCGGCATGTCGACACCGATCGTGCTGTACGGCGAGTCCACGTGGGTGAGCCCGTGGGTGTTCCACGTCATGACCGCGCTCGAGGAGAAGCGACTTCCGTACTCGCTCGAGCTGGTCGGGCTGCCGATGACGCCCGAGCAGAAGCACATGCTCATCGAGCGGTCGGTGATCGGCAAGGTGCCGGTGCTCGCGCATGGCGACCTGTGGCTGACGGAGTCGCTGGCGATCTCGGAGTACCTGGCGGAGACGTTCAAGTATCCCGACCATCCGCGGCTCTTCCCGGAGAACGTCGCCGAGCGCGCCCTTTCTCGCCAGGTGATGTCGTACCTGCGCACGGACATCATGGCGCTGCGCGAGGCGCGGCCGACGACCTCCGTCTTCGGCAAGAAGGTGACCACGCCGCTCGAGGGCAAGGCCAAGCAGCAGGCCGAGGACCTCCTCCGTCTCGCGAGCGCGCGAATCGCGCCGGGGAAGACCACGATGTTCGCGACGTGGTCGATCGCCGACGCGGACCTGGCGCTCGCGCTCAACCGCCTCGTGAAGAACGGCGACCCGGTGCCCGATCACGTCCGCGCGTACACGGAGGCGCAATGGGCGCGTCCGTCGGTGCGCGCCTACGTCGACCGCGCCGACGCCGCGCAGGCCGCGTCGTGAGGCGCTGCGCACCCGCGGGCAGCTCACTCGGCGTCTCGCTCGCTGTCTCGTTCACGGTCTCGCTCGCTGTCTCGCTCACCTTCGCCGCGTGCGGCAAGAGCGGCGACACGGCCGGCCCCCGCAGCGGCTCGGGCAGCGCGACGGCCACCGGCGCCGCGTCGGGCACGGCAGCGACGGCCGAAGATCCCGGGCCGGTCGCCAGCGTCGAGCTCGGCCGCGAGCTCTACGAGAAGAAGGGCTGCGCCGCGTGCCACTCGATCGACGGCTCTCCTCGCATCGGGCCGAGCCTCCTCGGCGCCGCATCTCGCGCGACCGCCAGCACTCGCTTCACCGACGGGACGCTGGCCAAGGACCTCATCGGCGACGGCAAGAAGTTTCCGACCGTGCGCGCCTACCTCATCGCGTCGTTCCTGCAGCCCAGCGAGTACATCAACGAGGGCTACCCTCCGACGTCGCCCTCGTTCGAGGGCGTGCTGAAGCCGCACGAGTCCGAGTCGCTCGCGCTCTTCGTCGAGTCGCTCGGACAGCCCTAGCGTTTCGCGCCAGCAGCAGCGCTCGCCCCGACCGCGTCCTCGACGCGACCGTCGACGTGCTTCGCGAACCGCGCGGCTTCCCTCGCGTGCACCGGCCCATCCGCGGGCCACGGCCACCCGCCGAACTGCGTCCGCCGGTAGTCCTGGAATGCCTGCTGGATCTCCTGCTGGCTGTTCATCACGAACGGGCCGTACTGCACGACCGGCTCGCCGATCGGGCGACCCTGCAGCAGCAGCAGCTCCGCACCTTCACTCGCCGCGGTCACGGTCACCGGCAAGGACGCCTCGAGCGCGACGACATGCCCGAGCCCGACCGGCCGGTCGCCGAATCGCACCTCGCCGCCGCGGAACACATAGACGGTGCGGTTCGTCTCCGTCGACTTCGCCGCCGGAATCGTCCACGACGCTCCGGCCGCGAGCTTGATGGTCCAGATCGCGACGTCGCTCTCCGCACGCGAGGCCCACGACTCCGGCGGCGGCGCCAGCGGCGTCACGCCGCCGACCGCTCCCGCGACCACCGTGATCTCGGCGCCGCCCTCGCGAATCACCGGGATGGTGTCGGCCCAGAACATCGTGAAGTGCGGGTTCGCCATCTTCGACGCGCGCGGCAGGTTCAGCCAGATCTGGAACAGCTCGACCGGGTTCGGCTCGCCCTTCTCGAGCAGCGGGAACATCTCGCTGTGGACGATGCCCTTGCCGGCCGTCAGCCACTGCGCATCGCCCTTGCCGAACCGCGCGGTCGCCCCGAGCGAGTCGCTATGATCGATATAGCCGCGCCGCGCGAGCGTCACGGTCTCGAACCCGCGGTGTGGGTGCTGCGGGAAGCCCGGCACCACGTCGCCGTGATACATGCGCCAGCCGTCCTTGCCGGCGAAGTCCTGGCCGATATCCCTGCCGTCGAGCGACGCGGCCGGGCCGAGCTGGTCGTTGCCCTGCGGGTACGCGTCGTCGTGGTGGACGCAGAACAGGAACGGGTCGATGGTCGGCCAGGGCGGGTTGCCGAGCTTCGCGACCTCGAGCACGGGGTCTCGCTTCTCGGGCTTCTCGAACGTCTCAGGCTTCTCGGACATCACGCTACAGTCGGTCCGGCCACCGCCCCGCGCAAGTCCCACCAGCGGGACAGTCCGTCCTACGCCGCGCCGCGGCTCGCTACTCGTTGATGAACCGGAAGCGCGCGACCGCGTGCTCCTCGACGTCGCGCCGGTCGAAGTGGATCGCCGGCTGCTGGTTCGTGCGCCAGAGCTCGGCCTCGTCGGCGTGGTGCGCGTTGTCGGGATCCTCGCTCTGGCCGCCCGGGATGGCGTTGAACGGGCGCGGGCCCGTCGGCGTCATCTCGACCACCAGACGCTGCGACGCGCCGCTTCCGAACGAGAAGTCCTGCGTCCCGTAGATGCCGTAGTTGCCCGGGTCCACCGCGCCGAGGTCACCGTGTCGCGGGAAGCCATCCGGGAACGTCGGGTCACCGTCGGGCGGCACCGACACCTGCTCGTTGTCGTCGAGCGCCGGCACGACCTGCCCGAACTGCACCGCGTGCAGGCGGCCCCAGCGCCACGCATCCCGGTCCGTGCCGAGCCGCCCGTTCAGGAACGAGTAGCCGGCGACCACGGCGCGCACCACGCGCTCGTCGCGCGTCTCGAGCACGTTCATCGTCGTGAGATCGTCCCACAGCACGGTGTCGTTCCACGACGCGTCGCCCTCGTAGCTGGCGCGATACGTCGCCATCGTGCTCGGCGTGTTCAGCGCCCACTCGAGCGCGCGTCCTGTCTGCAGCGTGCCCGGGCCGCGGCCGATCGCCGTGTTCTCGTCGTCGAACGCCAGCGGAGCCAACCGCGTCAAGGTCGCGTTGAACACGGTCGTCGCGACGCTGTCCGCGATCTCCGTCGCATCCGTGGCGCCCACGCCGTGCGGCGTCGCGAACGACCACGCCATCAAGCGCATCTTCGCGTCCATCAGCTGCTCGCGGCCGCCGCTGCCGATCTCGGTCATCGCCGCCGCCAGCGCCGGGTCGTCGCTGGTGTCACCGAGCGCGTGATCGATCGACGCGATGAGCGCCGTCCGCATCCCTTCGCCCAGGCTCGACGCGGTCTCGCCCTGCACGGCGATCATCATCTCGGGCGTCACCGCACCTCCGGCCGCCGCGGCGTCGAGCCGCTGCCGGATGCGCGCCTGCCGGTAGCCGATGTCGAAGTCACCGCCGATGTAGAACGCGTCGTTGCACGGATTGCCGTCGGCGGTGACGCCGATGTTGTCCTGGTTCGACGTCGCGATGTAGCCGCGGGCCGGGTTCGCCTCGTGCGGGACGTAGCGGTCCTCGAGGTCACCCATCCACTCCTGGTTGCCGCTCGCGCCGTCGAGGATGAAGAGCGGCGACGTCCCCGTCGGGACGCCGCTCACGTCGTACGCGAAGTTGCACGCGCGTGCGTCGCGCTGCGGGATGCGCGACTCGGTCGACCAGCGGATGCCCTCGGTCGCCGACACGGTCGAGAAGTTCTGCGAGCCGACGCGGAAGTTGTCCTGCGCCGCCTCGACGTCCTCGAAGGTCTTGGCGTCCGACAGCCCCTCGAAGAACGCGAGCTCGTTCGAGACCTCGTGGCCGGTGTACTTCACCGACAGCGCGCGCCCCTCGGTCTGGTTGGCCATCGCCGGCGGCACGAGCGAGCCCGGGATGATCGGGCCGTGGTGCGGCACGACGTAGATCTTGAACACCTCCGGCTGCGCCTGGCCCTGGATGATGATCGTCTCGTCGATGGTCGTGAGCGCGACCTCGGCGCCGCGGAAACGCGCCGACACCGGCACCCACACCGGATCCTGGTTGGTGCCGTCGTTCCGGAACGTGATGGTCTCGTCGTACACGTCGGTGACGTCGTAGCCGGTCGTGGTCGCGCTCCACGCGATGTCGCGGTTGAAGCCGAGCACCACACCCGGCAGGCCCGCGAACGCGACGCCCTCGGTGTCGAGGTTGCGCTCGCCGTTCTGGTGCGCGGTGTTGAGGTGCACGTACCACCACACCGGCGGCGCGATGAGCGAGAGGTGCGGATCGTTCGACAGGATCGGGTTGCCGCTCGCGGTGACGTCGCCGGAGACGACCCAGCTGTTGGAGCCCACGTGCGGATCGCGGCGCAGCAGCAAGCTGTCGTCGAAGCCGTCGAAGAACGCCTGCGCGCCGGCGAGCGAGCGCGGATCCGGAAGGTGCATCTGCGCCGCCGGCAACTCGGGGCCGACGATGCGGGCGCGGCTGCCGGTGTCGCTCCCCATGTTGGGGAAGCCGCCGGTGTCGGTCGTGAACGCGGGGCGCGCGGGCTTTGCCGTGAAGAAGTCGGCGTGGACGCCGGCGCGCGCGGCGAGGCGTGCGTTGGGCGAACCGGCCGGGAACGCCGCGAGCACGCCGGCGAGCTCGCCGCTGCGCGCGATGTCGGAGCCGGCGTCGTACGACAGGTTCCAGGCCTGGAAGCGCGCGAGCGCGAAGATGTCGGCCGGCTCCCAGTGGCCGAAGTGGCCGCTGCCGGTGATCAGCGCGAGCGCCTCGTTGCCGCGCGTGGTGACGAAGTCGTCCTGCTCGATCACGCGATCGATGTACTGGTTGACGCCGTCGACGAACGCCTCGGCCATGAGGCGCGACGCCGAGTCGGTGGGCAGCGAGTCGTAGATGGCGCGGCCCGTGCGCCCGAAGCCGAGGAACCGATTCTCGCGATCGTCGTCGATGAGCCCGGGCGACAGCGCGCCCGCGACCTCGGCGAGCTTGCCGGTCACGCTGCGACGGATGAACTCCATCTGCGTGAAGCGATCCTTCGCCATGAGGTAACCCTCGACGAGGAGCACGTCGTGGGTGGTGGTGCCATAGATGTGCGGCACGCCGCGCTCGTCGACGAGCACCTCGACCGGGCCGTCGAGGCCAGCGAGCTGGACATCGACGGCCGGGGGCAGCGTGGTTCCGCCGTCGTCGCCGCATGCGGCGAGGGTGGGCGCGAGGGCGAGCGAGAGCAGTGCAAACGAGGCGACGGCGCGAGACATAGGGCCGAACTGTACTCGCCGGGGTGTGGTGACGCGAGTGACGACGACAACCGTCCGCGGTGCCCACGGGTGTCCGCACGGGGCGGTCGGGTCGGGAGCGCGCAGATGCGCGGAAACGCAGGCGAGCAGGGTGGACCCGGTCTTGCTGAGGTGGGGGCCATGGCTCGAGCTTTGGTTTCTTCGCTCGCACTCGCGTTCGCCGGTGTTGCGGCCGCGCCCACGGCCGCGCTCGCGGCCGATGCGTGGAGCGATCCGTATCCCGGCGTGCGGCGGCTCCATCGCACGACGAGCGATCAGAACATCAACGTGCTCGTCGTCGATCTCTGCGCGCCGGGTGTGAGCGTGCGCGCGACCGCGACGGGCGAGCGCCAGCGATCGGTGCCGAGCTTCGGCGCGCTGGTCGGCGCGCAGGCCGCGGTGAACGGCGACTTCTTCAGCTACAACGACTACTCGACGAACGGTCCGTCGCGCGGCAACGGTGGCGCGTGGGGCGGAGCGGATCACGGCTACGTCGCGCCGGTGCAGTTCGGGCCGGGCCAGGTGGCGATACCGCCGCACGAGGCGACGGGCGGCGTCGAGGCGTGGGCGCGCGAGGTCGTGAGCGGCCATCCGTCCATGCTGGTCGGGGGCGCGCGGCGCGACAACAACGGCGACTCGCTCTGCACGGCGCGGCATCCGCGCACCGCGCTCGGCTTCAACGCCGACAGGACCAAGCTGTACCTGATGGTCGTCGACGGGCGCGCGACCGGGCGCGCCGGCATGACGTGCGACGAGATGATCGGCCAGTTCCAGGGGCTGGGGGCGACCGACGCCGTGAACCTCGACGGCGGCGGCAGCTCGACGATGTGGCTCGCGGGTGCGGGCGTCGTGAACTTTCCGAGCGACGGCAGCCCGCGCGTGGTCGGCAATCACCTCGCGATCCGTGCGACCGGCGGCGGCGACGCGCCGAACTGTCCGGTGCGCCGCTACGAGGCGAGCGCGCCGGCCGCGATGGCGCCGATGGAGATGACGTCCGGCGACGAGTCGGTGGTGTGGCTCGAGATGCGGAACGACGGCAACGTCACGTGGGACGTCGCGCAGACGCGCGTGGGGACGCAGGATCCGCAGGACCGCGACTCCGCGTTCTTCAAGGACGGCAACTGGGTGTCGCCGAGCCGCGCCAGCGGCGCCGATCACTCGACGTACGCGCCGGGGATGGTCGGGCGCTTCACGTGGGTGATGGTGGCGCCGGAGGTCGACGTGACCACGCGGTTCGACGAGACCTTCCAGCTCGTGCAGGAGGGCGTGACCTGGTTCGGGCCGAAGACCACGATGTCGATCGTCGTGCACCCGCGCAGCGGTCCGACGGACCCGGATGCGGGCACGGGCGGTGATGGTGACGGCGGCTCGGATCCCGGCGCGGACGGTGACGCGGGCGTCGACCCCGGCGGCGATGGCAGCGACTCCGGCGGCTGCTCGACAGGCGGCGGTGGCGGCGCTGGCGGCGGTGGCGGCGACGGCGCGTGGCTCGCGCTCGGGATCGTGGCGATGTCACTGGTGACGCGTCGTCGCCGTGAGTGAAACCAACGTGCGAGGCTCGTTCGGTCGATTCATTGGCCCTCCAGGTCAACGTCGATTCGCGCATACTCCGCGGATGCCGGCCGCATCCCAGACGTTCCTCCGCGTTGGCGAGCGCTTCCTCTCGCGCCGCCAGCCCGGCCGCGCGCTGACGTTCCTCGCGCGCACGTCGGTGCCGATCCTCGCGCCCGACTGGATCGCCGCGCGCGAGCCCGACGAGGCCCTCGTCGAGGCCGACATCAGCCCGCTGGTCTGCGCGGTCGACGCCGCGCCGTCGCCCGAGGCTCGCGACACGGTCCTCGGCGGCGACCCCGTCGTCATCAAGGACGCGATCGACGTCGCCGGCACCCGCACCGGCCTCGGCCTGCGCGACGGCGGCGACACCGCCTCTCGCGACGCCACCGTGGTCGCGCGCATCCGCGCCGCCGGCGGCTGGATCCGCGGCAAGACCAAGATGACCGAGCTCGGCACCGACGGCGTGGGCGCGCTCATGCCGTACGCCATGCCGCGCAACCCGCGCGCGCCCGGCTACTTCTGCGGCGGCTCGAGCACCGGCACCGCTGCCGCGATCGCGGCCGGCCTCGCGCGCTACGGCATCGGCAGCGACGGCCTCGGCAGCGTGCGCATCCCGGCCGCGTACTGCGGCCTCGTCGGCCTCAAGCCGACGCACGGCCGCCTCCCCGCCGACGGTTACCGCAGCCCGGTCGAGACCCTCGACGTGGTCGGCCCGCTCGCCCGCACCGTCGACGACTGCGCACGCCTCTGGCACGTCATGGACGGCGCCCCCGACACCACCCTCGCGCCGCTCGTGCCGCCGCGCGTCGGCATCGTGCGCCAGCTCTCGCCCACGCGCGCGTCGCGCGCCATCCAGGCCGCCTTCGACCGCGTCCTCGACGCCCTCGCCATCGAGCGCGTCGACGTCGAGATCCCCGGCGCCGATCGCTGCACGTTCCTCGGCGGCCTCATCGGCGCTACCGAGCTCGCGCGCAGCCCGTACGCCTCGCGCGACCTCTCCGCCGCCGGCCGCATGAACGTCGCCCTCGGCCGCGCCTTCTCGACGCGCGACATCGCCGAGCTCAACGCCCAGCGCGCCGCCCTCCGCGACGCCACCGCGCGCGCCCTCGAGCGCACGCCGATCCTCGCGATGCCCACCACCGCCGTCCCGCCCCCCGCCCTCTCGAAGGCGCTCCTCGCCGGCGACCAGGACCTCATGCTCCTCCGCGCGATCGGCGCCTACACGCCGCTCGCCAACCTCACCGGCCTCCCCTCGATCGCCGTCCCCTGCGGCTCCGACGATCGCGGCCGCCCGCTCTCGATCATGTTCGTCGGCACCGCCGGCTCCGAGACCGACCTCCTCCGCATCGCGAAGGCCGTCGAGCGCCTCACCTGAGCCGCCCGGTCAGTTGCGCTCGAGCGCGTCGCCCGTCGCGGGATCGTACTGTTCGCCCTCGTCGCCGACGACGACGGCGTCGAGCACCGACGTCACGTGGCGCAGGAAGGCGAGCACGGCCGGCTGGCCGAGGGCCGTGGCGCGCGTCGCGATGCGGATGCTGCCGTCGTCGCGCTCGCCCGTGCGAAACACCGGCGTCCATTGGCCGTCGTCAGCGAAGTAGAGCTCGACGTCGCCCGGGCCGACGCCCTGGCTGATGCCGTGGCCGAGCTCGACCCGCGTCGCCGTGATGACCCGCGCACCCGGCGCGCTGCCCACCGCCGCGCGCCACTCGTCCAGCGTGATGCCGGGCTCGTCCTCGCGTCGCTCGATGTGGATGTCGTAGCCCATCGTGGCGGCGGCCCCGCGTCGCTCAGATCTCGATGCGCGGTTCTTCGGGGTCGGGGCGGTACAAGAGGATCGTCTTCCCGAGCACCTGCGCGACCTCGCTCTTGGTCTGCTCCGCCAGCTGTGTGGCGGCGACGTGGCGGTCGAGCTCGAACGTGTCGAGGAGCTTCACCTTGATGAGCTCGTGATCGGTCAACGCCTGGTCCACCGCGCCGATGAGCGCATCCGACAGGCCGCCCTTGCCGAGCTGGACCACGGGCGAGAGCCCGTGACCGAGGGCGCGGAGGGAGCGACGTTGCTTACCAGTGAGAGCCATCGCCGGCCGTGTATCACGGCGCCGGCTGGTAGACGACCAGATAGTCGAACCGGACGCCCAGGCCGAAGGTCCGCAGCGCCAGATTCTTGCCGGGCATCACGGTCGCCGCGAGCGTCGGGTTGCCGCTCGTCGCCGCCAGGGTACCGACACAGCTCTGGCCGCTCGCCGAGTGCGACGCGCGCACGCGGAAGGTCGACCCCGCGACCACGTCATCGGCCAGGTTCGTCGACGCGTTCTCGGCCGACTGGTCGATGGTCTCGTAGCGCGCCAGGTACGCGCGCGCCGGCGACACGTTGGCGTCGTCGCGCACCGAACAGATGTAGTACGCGGTGAGGTTGTCGTTGGCCCCGAACACGACGCCCGCCTGCCGCGAGAGCAGCGTCGCCGACGTCGACAGCGTATCGACGACCACCGCGCTCTCGACGAAGAACGGCGGCTCGAACGCGCGCGGATACACCGCGAACTCGGCGGCCGGGTTGTTCCCCGCGTGCCGCATGAACCCGGTGCCCGTCGCGTCGTGATCCCACGTCCCGATGAACGTCCACTCGTCGTCGCCGGGGGCCGCGCCGGGGGCAAGATAAAAGCCGTCGAACAGCGCGATCCGGTCGGGCATCCCCGGCCGCGGGTCGCACGCGTCGCCGACGCCGTCGCCATCCGCGTCGCCGGCGCCATCGGCGAGCGGCCGGTGCGGGCACGGGTCGCACGCGTCGCCGGCGCCGTCCGCGTCGTGGTCGCGCTGCGGCGGAGGGTTCGCCACACGCGGGCAGTTGTCGGTCGCGTTGGGGACGCCGTCGTCATCGACGTCGTCGTCGCCCGCGTCGATGTCGACACCGCCGTCGATATCGCCCGCGCTGCCGTCGCCGTCGCCGCCGTCGGTCGCGACCGAGCCCGGCCCGGCTGGCTGGAAGCCGCACCCATTGCCGGACGCCGCGAGCGCGACGACCGCAATCAACAGCAACGAGCTACGGCGACAGCAACGACTCACGCGCGCAGGCTATCACTCACCGGCGACGGCGAGAACGCAGACCGACCGCCGCGAACGCGAGGCCGAGGCCGCCCAGCGCCCCCAGGCCTCCGGTGCCGGCTCCCGCCGAGCAACCGCCCGTGATCGTGTCGGCGTTGCCGTCACCGTCGGTGTCGGGGTTGTCGTCGCCCGGATCCTGCGGCTCGCCACCACCGCCACCCGGCGGATTCGTCGGCGGCTGCGGCGCGCCCGCCTGCACCGTCACGTTGATGCTCTGCTCGGCGATGTTGATGCCGTCGGTGGCCTTGGCCTGGATCGCGTGACCGCCGCTCGCCAGCCCCGTCAGCTGGAAGGCGTAGGGCGCCGCCGTCAGCGTCTGCGTCAGCTCGCCGTCCACGTACAGCTCGACCTTCGTGACCGCCGTGTTGTCGGTCGCCGTCGTGGCCACCGTGAACGCGGTCGGCACCGTGGCGCCGTTCGACGGCGACGTGATCGCGACCGTCGGGCCGATGGTGTCGGCCGCGCCGATGCGCTGGTTGAGCATCGTCACCGAGTTCTGCGTCTGCGAGCACACCACGCCGGTGCCCGGCAGGCCGCACGTGCGCGCCGCGTACTCGCCGCATTGCGCGTTGTTGTTCTGGAAGCGCTTGAGCCCGTTGAAGTTGAGATACGTCATCGGGTCCGACGCGAGGTACTCGTGGTCGAGCCCGAACGAGTGCGCGATCTCCTGCGCTGCGATCTCGCAGATCTCCTCGGCGAGGCCGGCCGTCGTGCCGTACGCGTCGCGCGTCGACGCGGTGAACGTGAAGACGATCGAGTTGGGAATCAGCGAGCAGTTGGTCGTGAACGGCGACACGCCGAGCACGCCTTGCTCCATTCCGGCCTGCTGCGCGCGGCCGCCCATGACGGACTCGAAGTGCGGGACGTTGCCCGGATCCACGTCGGTGATCGTCATGTTGTACGGCGCGAAGATCGTGCGCACGCACTGCATGATCGCGGTCCACTCGGCGGCGCTGCCCTCGAACGCGGGGATGGCCGACGTCTGACCGACCACGGTGCTGCGGTTGGTGCGCGCGTCGTTCGTGCCCGGCGTGAGCGTCACGCCGACCTTGTTCATATAGACGATGGTGGGCGGCCCACCCGGTGCGGCGATCACGGTCTCGGCGACCGGCGGGATGATCTGGAGGATGGTGCCGGGTCGGGAGGCGGTGACGCCCTCCGAGTGCCAGCCCAGGACGACCGGGAGAGGCTCGTTGCCGGGGCCGGTGGCCTTCTGTTCCGCGGCGGCGAGGGAGGGGAGGGCGAGGAGGGCGCCGGCGAGCCAGAGGGTGCGCATGGCGGGAGGAAGATCACGACTCGTGCCACTTCCTGGCAACTGTGGTTCGTCTCCCCCAGCGCATCGCGTTCGAGGGAAATCGTCGAGTTGCGATCAGCGAAGCGCTGCCCACCTCACGTTGGTTGCGTCGACCGAGCCCGCACATGGGAGTGCGATTGATGCGGCCGGGGGAAGCACCCCCGGGGGACGCTACCCCCGCCCGGCGCCTGCGGTTCCGATTCAACGCTCGAGATACACGCGCAGGCCGTACTGCCCGGCCGGGGTCTCGCGGTACGCGTCCGACAGATCGCGGAAGCGCGGCGGCACGAGCTCCTCGCGCGGCAGGTACTCGCTGTACTGCTCGGGCAAGAGGATCGGCGCGGCCAGCGACGCGAACGTCAGGTCGGCCGCGGTCAGCCGATCGCCGCACAGGAACTTCCGCCCGTCCTTCAGCCGCTCTCCGACCTCGGAGAAGGTCCTGTCGATCACCGCGCGCGAACGCTCCGCGCCCGCCGCGTCGATGCGCAACCCGCGCTTGAGCAGCGCCGCCGCCAGCGGCCGCGACGCCTTGCCGAGCACGCGCTCCCACTTCGGGCCGTGCTTGGCCATCACGTCGAGCGTCGCGCGCTTGTCGTCGAGCAGGTAGTAGTAGCCGAGCCGCCGCGTCGCCGGGCCGAGGTGCCGATCGAAGTCGTCCTCGAGCGCCGCGACGTCGTCGTGGCCGGCCGGGAAGAGCGGCTCGGCGCGACCGTGCGCGTCGCACCACTTCAGGATGTCGGTCGAGTCGACGAGCACGTCGCCGGTGTCGGTCACGAGCGCCGGCGCCGTACGCTTCGCGCCCACGCGCTTGAGCGGGAGATACGAGAACAGCGGCAGGTGCGCGTCCTCGACGTAGTCGATGTCGGCGCGATCGAGCGCCCAGCGCGCCTTCTCGCAGTAGTGCGAGAACGCGATCGTGATGAGCTTGGGCGGCGTCCCCTGCGCCACGTGGGTCGTCGACATCAGCCCGGCCTCCGCAAGGAGGCCCCGGCCACGAAGTGGCTGGATGCGGCGAAGCCGCATGGGATGGACCTGAGCGTTAGCGAAGACATCAGGCGCAGATCCGCTCGAGGTCGCCGACTTCCTTCGGGCACGCGGCCGTCAGGTTCTCGTGGCCATCGCTCGTCACCAGCACGTCGTCCTCGATGCGCACGCCGATGCCGCGCAGCCGCTCCGGGGCGCCCGGCGCATCGGCCGCGACGTACAGCCCGGGCTCGACGGTGATCACCATGCCGGGCTCGAGCGGGCGCGCCTTGCCGTCGCGCGTGTACGCGCCGACGTCGTGCACGTCCATGCCCAGCCAGTGCGACGTGCCGTGCATGTAGTACTTCTTGTACGAGAGATCCTCGACGCGCGCGTCGACCGAGCCCTCGAGCAGCCCGAGATCGATCATCCCCTGCGTCAAGCGCTTCACGCATCCCTGGTGGATCTCGTCGAGCGTCACGCCGGGGCGAACGGCGCTGACCGCGGTCTTCTGCACGTCGAGCACCAGCTCGTACACCTCGCGCTGCGCGCCGGTGAACTTCCCCGAGGCCGGCCACGTGCGCGTGATGTCCGCCGTGTAGTGGTCGTACTCGCAGCCCGCGTCGATCAGCACGAGGTCGCCGTCCGCCACGGCGCAGCGATTCTCGACGTAGTGCAGGATCGTCGCGTTCTCGCCGGCGCCGACGATCGTGTTGTAGCCGGGGCCGGTGCCGCCGTGCCTGCGGAACGTGTAGTTGATGGTCGCCTCGAGCTCGTACTCGAACGTGCCCGGGCGTCCGGCGCGCATCGCCGCGACGTGCGCCTCGCTCGAGATCGTCGCCGCCTTGCGCAGGATGGCGAGCTCCTCGGGCGACTTGTGCAGCCGCAGCTCGTGCAGCACCGCGCGCGGATCGACGACGGCGCGCGGCGGACGCTTGCCGCGCTTCTCGCTCTTGCGCAGCCGCGCCAGCGCGCCGGCGACGCGCAGATCCATGTCGGGATCGAGGCCGAGGGCGTAGTGCAGCTCGTCGCAGTTGGCGATGAGCTCCATCAGCCGCTGGTCGAGCTCCGCCGCCGGATACGCGACGTCGGCGCCGTACAGCTCCTTGGCGCCTTCGAGCCCGGCGCGCCGTCCGTCCCACGTCTCCATCTCGGGGTCGCGAGGGCGCACGAACATCACGACCTGCTCCGACTCGGCGCCGGGGCGCAGGATGACCGTGGTGTCGGGCTCGGCGAACCCGGTCAGGTAGAGGACGTCGGAGTGCTGGCGAAACGAGTAGTGCGCGTCACCGTTCCGCAGCCGCTCGGGCAGCGAGTACACCAGCGCGACGGCATTGGGGCCGAGCGCCTCGAGGTAGGCCTTACGGCGCGCCGCGAACACCGAGCGATCGAGCATCGTCTCGATTTCTAGCACGGCCGACGACGCGGAGCGCACGCACCAGGTCGTCGTCGGTGGGGCGGACCAGGGTGACCGCGGCGGCGCGGTCGACGGCCGCCGCGACATCCGAGCGGTGGTCGCCGCGGGTGACGGCCAGGAGCGGCAGCTCGACGAGCTTGGGCTCCTTGCGGATCGCGTCGACGATGCTCTCGCCACCGTCCTCGGTTCCGTCGACCACGACCACGAGCGCGCACGCGCCGAGCGCGCCGACGAGGCGCGGCAGCTCGTCGTCCGGCGCAGGCACGGCGACCACGACGAACCCGGCGCGCGTGAGCGAGACGTCGACGCGCTCGAGCTCCGGGACGTCGGTGTCGACGACCACCACGACGCGCTCGTCGATCGGTGCTGACGACGGCGGTTCGCGATCGCGCGTCGCCGACACGCCGGCCTGGCGCGCGCGGAACACGGCCAGCGCCACCTTGTTGAGCAGCTCCTCGACGTCGAATGGCTTCTCGACCACGTCGGTGGCGCCGAGCGAGATGGCGCGCTGACCGAGCCCGTGCACCGCGGTCATGACCACGACCGGCAGGTCCAGGCCGAGCTCGGTACGCAGGGCCGACAGGAACTGCCGGCCGTTCATGCCCGGCATCATCAAATCAAGGAGGATGGCGTCGGGGGGATCGACCGCGAGGCGGGCGATGGCGTCGGCCCCGTCGTGGGCGTACGAGACGGCGTACCCCTCGCTCGACAGCACACGCCCCACGGCCTCCCTCACCATGGGCTCGTCGTCGATGACGAGAATCTTCCCCCCCTTCATCAGAGCGACTCCCGGCATACCATGGCGGCGCGGGGCTTGGTAGCATCGACCTCGATGTCGGGTGCGCCGGCGTACGTCGCCGCGTTCGAAGCCTTGAAACCGGCGGTGCTGGCCCGGCTCCTCGAGGTCCGCGCCAGCCTCGACCACGCGTTCGCGCGGCTCTCCGCCGAGGACGCGCACGAGCTGTTCGAGGGCGTCCTGGTCGGGCTGCGGACGCTCCTGGTCACGGGCGATCACGGGCTGCATCGCGGGTTCGTGCAGAGCTTCATCGCGCTGCGCGCCGCCGATGGCCTGGCGCCCGATCACGCGCTGCGCGTGCTGGTCGCGATCGGCGACGTCAGCGTGCAGGTGGCGCGGCGCGATCGCCCCGACGACACCACGCTCGTGCTGGCCGTCACCAGCGCCATCCGCATCACCGCGCGCCTCGTCAACGAGGTGATCGCCGACGACCTCGCCAAGCGCAGCGCGCAGCGCCGCCAGACCGAGGCGTGGCGATGACGAGGCGGCAACGATGAGCCAGCTGGCGATGCGGTCCGCGGGCAACACGCACCAGGGCTCGGTGCGCGAGCACAACGAGGACGCGCTCATCGTCGACGCGAAGTGGGGCCTCTACGCCGTGCTCGACGGCATGGGCGGCGCGGCGTCGGGCGACGTCGCGTCCAACAAGGCGCGCGACGTGATCCACGAGTACGTGCGCGCGCGCCGCCAGACCATGCAGCCGCGCGCGCTGCTCGAGGCCGCCATCAATGCGGCGTCGGCGGCGGTGCACGCCGAGGCGCAGCGCCGCAAGGATCGGCGCGGCATGGGCACGACCGTGGTGGCGTGCGTCATCGACGGGCGGCGCGCGACGGTCGCGCACGTCGGCGACAGCCGCGCGTACTTGCTTCGCGACGGGCACCTGCACCGGCTGACCACGGACCACACGATCGTCACCGAGCTCGTGGCGCGCGGCGCGATCGCTCCCGACGAGGCCGACCGCCACGCCTACAAGAACGTCCTGTCCCGCAACCTCGGCGCCAAGCCGGCGGCATCGGTCGACGTGAGCGAGGTCGAGCTGCAGCCGGGCGACCGCCTCATGCTGTGCTCCGACGGGCTGTACGGCTACGCCCCGGCCGACGCCGTTCATCATCTGGTCGCGTCGACCGATCCGCCCGACGAGGTCGTGCGCGATCTCATCGAGGCCGCGCTGCGCGGCGGCGGCGGCGACAACGTGACGGCGATCGTGATCGAGGCCGGCAACGCGGTCGTCCCGCGCGCGACGATGGTGCTGCGGACGACGGGCGCGGGCGCGTGGTGGGCCCGGCGCGATCGCTTCCTGGCCGCGGCGCACTCGGGCGGTCTGCACAGGTCGCCGCTGTGCGCGCTCCTCGGCGCCGACGAGGCCATCTCGCTCGTCGCCGGCAACTTCGCCGATGCCGTCTATCACGATCTCGAGAAGGCCACCGGCGTGAACGTGTGGACCTACGCCGAGAACCTCGCCAAGGGCTGGCTCGGGCAGGGCGGAGCGTGGCCGCCGCTACGCGATCTCCTCGACGGGCTCGCGCGCGCGGCCGATCAGGTGCTGGGCGAGCTCCGGCGCGAGGACGCGGGCCTCGCCGATCTGGTGCAGCTCGCCGTCGCGCGCGCGATGGTGACCGCGGAGACCGCGGTGGGCGGCGTGCTCGCCGAGCGGCTGCGCAGCCTCGAGAGCGACCTCGTGAAGGTCGAGGCCGAGCGCGGCGAGAAGCATCGGGCGGCATCGGAAGCCGGGGCGAGGTTCGTGGATTCGCCGACGGTGCCGTACCTGCGCGCGCCGGTGCCCATCGACGTGCCGGCGCCGGATGTCGCCGCGGTGCTCGAGAGCGCGCGGCGGCGAGCGCAGGCAAAGCCGGCGGGCGGGGGCGGCGCGGGCGATCGTGCGCTGTTCGCGCGCGCCGTCGATCACGCGCACAAGGTGGCGCAGGCGTCGGGCGCGAACGACGCCGGGCTCGCCGCGCGCGAGCTGTGGGACGTGCGAACCTTGGACGAGGCCGGCGTGACGCCGCTCTTCGACGCGCTCGATCACGCGCGCGCCGCGCACGTGGAAGCCGTGCGCGGACAGTCGGCGCCTCCGCCGGTCCGGGCCGCGGCGCTGCGCCGCGTGGCTGCCGCGTACCAGCAGCTGTCGGCGGGGATCGCGTCGCTGGTGGTGGAGAGCGCGGCCCCGGCGGCCGAGCAGCTGCGGGAAGTCGTGCGCGAGACCGCGCGCCTGCGCGCCGAGGTCAGCAAGAACGAGACGAAGATCGCGGAGCTCGAGCGCCAGTTCGCGACGGCCGTGGATCCGGCGGCGCCCGCAGATATGTCGACATCGCCCGGAACGGCGACGGTCCGGGACGAGCGGAAGCCTTCGGTCCCGCCGGGATCGCGGCGGCGCAGCCCGAAGGAGACCTTGAGATGAGCGGCGACGCGCTGATGGATCTGGGCGACCGCGTCGCGGTCCTGCGCGACGAGGTCCTCGACATCGCCGGCGGCGGTAGCGAGGACGCGCCGGCGGTCGCGATCTTCGACGCGATCGTGCGCGCGCTCGCGACGGGGACGGACACGGCGGGCGGACTCGATCTGACGCTTCACGACGCGGTGGCGCGGCGGCTCGCGTGGGGCGACACCGAGGAGACGATCCTGTCGGATGCGGAGCTGGTGTTCGCGCGGCTGGCGCGTGCGTGTCAGCGCGCGCTGCGCGATCCCGACGAGGAGATGCTGGTGCTCGAGACCGGCGCCGAGGTCGTCGGCAGCGCGGCGAGGATCGTGGCGCTGGCCGCGGTGGGGCGGGGCGGACGGGATCGTGCCGCGGCACTGCGGGAGGAGCTCGCGCAGCGGCGCTTGAAGGAAGCGCTCGCGGAGCAGGCGAGGACGTTGAAGCGACTGGAAGACGGGCGCCAGTTCTAGCGGGTGACGGGTGACGGGGGACGGGTGACGGGGGACGGGTGACGGGTGACGGGGGACGGGGGACGGGTGACGGGTGACGGGAGACGGGAGACGGGAGAGGGGGACGGGGGACGGCGGACGGGGGCCGGGGGACGGGGGAAATGGAAGCAATGCCCCCGTCCTCGGGGGCGCGGCTTCTTCGCGGGGCGCCGATCGCTCCGCGCTTGCGAGAGAACCGTGCCCGCCGCATGAGCGGTGGTGGTGACGCGGGGGCGCCGCCGCGGAGAACCACGTCCGGGCGGCGCGAGCGTTCGTTGGTGCGGCAGTCACGGGTTCTCTCGCGCGCGTCGCGATCTGGCGACCCCCGCGAAGAAGCCGGCCCCC